>JAZRVZ010000082.1:0-7401 GCA_045599425.1 Bacteroidaceae bacterium
TACCTGATCATGCGACAGAGCGACGTGGTGGCTGTGCTGGCGTAAGGCCGTCACCGCAAACTCCGGACCGGCAAGGCCTGTTCCGGAATATCCGGAAAACCGGAAACTCCGATGAGCAAAGCGCTCCGGAAACTCCGGAACATTCAACATTATAATCATTACAACTATGGCAAAAGACATTAAATTCAATCTTGAGGCACGCGAGCTCATGAAGCAGGGCGTGGATAGCCTCGCCAACGCAGTGAAGGTAACCCTCGGTCCCAAGGGCCGTAACGTAATCATAGAGAAGAAGTTCGGTGCTCCTCATATCACCAAGGACGGTGTGACCGTGGCCAAGGAGGTGGAGCTGGCCGATCCTTTCCAGAATGCCGGCGCACAGCTGGTGAAGAGTGTGGCCAGCAAGACTGGCGATGATGCCGGTGACGGTACCACCACGGCAACCGTTCTGGCTCAGGCCATCGTGCGTGAGGGCCTGAAGAACGTGGCCGCCGGTGCCAATCCCATGGACCTGAAGCGTGGCATCGACAAGGCTGTGGGTGCCGTTGTGGAGAACATCAAGGCTCAGGCTGAGCAGGTCGGCGATGACTATCAGAAGATTGAGCAGGTGGCTACCGTGAGTGCCAACAATGATCCTGAGATCGGCAAACTGCTGGCTGATGCCATGCAGAAGGTGAGCAAGGATGGTGTCATCACCATCGAGGAGGCCAAGGGCCGCGATACCACCATCGGTGTGGTGGAGGGTATGCAGTTTGACCGTGGCTACCTGTCGGCCTACTTCGTGACGAACACGGAGAAGATGGAGTGTCAGATGGAGAATCCCTACATCCTGATCTACGACAAGAAGATTTCGAATCTGAAGGACTTCCTGCCCATCCTGGAGCCTGCCGTGCAGAGCGGTCGTCCCCTGCTGGTGATTGCCGAGGATGTGGACAGTGAGGCGCTGACCACCCTGGTAGTGAACCGTCTGCGCAGCCAGCTGAAGATCTGTGCCGTGAAGGCTCCCGGATTTGGCGACCGTCGCAAGGCGATGCTGCAGGATATTGCCGTTCTGACCGGCGGTCTGGTGATCAGCGAGGATACCGGTCTGAAGCTGGAGCAGGCCACGCTGGAGATGCTGGGTACCTGTGACAAGGTGACCGTGAGCAAGGATAACACGACCATCGTGAATGGACGTGGCGACAAGCAGCTCATCCAGGATCGTGTCAATCAGATCAAGAACGAGATTGCCAACACGAAGAGTGAGTATGACAAGGAGAAGCTGCAGGAGCGTCTGGCTAAGTTGGCCGGTGGCGTGGCTGTGCTCTATGTCGGTGCGCCCAGCGAGGTGGAGATGAAGGAGAAGAAGGATCGTGTGGACGATGCTCTGTGTGCAACACGTGCTGCCATTGAGGAGGGTATCATCCCTGGCGGCGGCGTGGCCTACATCCGTGCCCAGAAGGCGCTGGAGGGTATGACCGGTGTGAACAACGATGAGACCACTGGTATTCAGATTGTTCGCCGTGCCATCGAGGAGCCTCTGCGTCAGATTGTGCAGAATGCCGGTGAGGAGGGCAGCGTGGTTGTCAACAATGTGCGCAACGGCGAGGGTGACTATGGCTACAATGCACGTGAGGATAAGTACGAGAACATGAAGGCCAGCGGCATCATCGATCCTGCCAAGGTTACGCGTGTGGCCCTGGAGAATGCGGCCAGCATCGCTGGTATGTTCCTCACTACAGAGTGTGTCATCTGTGACGCCAAGGAGGATAAGCCCGATATGCCTATGGGCGGCGCTCCCGGCATGGGCGGCATGGGTGGCATGATGTAATATGCCTGACGGGAATTCCCGTGTTGGAATGACGGAAGTGTGATTTCTTTCATGCTTCCGTCATTTCGTTGGTACTCGTGGAAATTGTTTCGTTTTCATTCTTTCACACGAAATTCGCAAGAACCATTTCTTTTATAACAAAAGGAAGAGGTCGTGCCAGTTGCTTCTGACACGACCTCTTCAACTTTTAACTTTTAATTTTCAACTTTCTCACCCCTTGTTTGCTGCCAGGAACTCGCGGGCGCGCTCCAGGGCGATGTCAATGTGGGGACAGATGTGGTTGCTGTCCTTCACGTTGTAGACGCCGCTCTTCTTGAGCTGCTCGTGTACTTTGTCGTTTACGCCGGAGAGGATGACGTGAATGCCGTCGGCATGGTTCATCTCGATGAGGTTGATGAGGTTGTGGATTCCCGTTGAATCAATGAAAGGTACGCGGCGCATGCGTATGATGCGTACGTGAGGACGGCTGTGGCCAATGTTGCTCTGGAGTTCATCAAACTTGTTGGCGATGCCGAAGAAGTACGGGCCGTTGATCTCGTAGACGGTGCAGCCGTCGGGGATGGCGAGGTGCTCGTCGCTGACGTGCATGTCGGCCTCCTCGTCGGGATTGATCTCGTTCTGGATGACGCTGATCTGGGTGGTCTCCATGACACGCTTGATGAAGAGGGCGCAGGCAATGATCAGGCCGGCCTCGATGGCCACGGTCAGGTCGAAGACAACGGTGAGGAAGAAGGTGACGAGCAGCACGGTGACGTCGCTCTTGGGATTCTTCATCAGACCCTTGAAGGTGCGCCAGCCGCTCATGTTGTAGCTGACGATGACTAGTACGCCGGCCAGTGAGGCCATGGGAATATACTCGGCGTAGGGCATGAGTACCAGGAGTATGAGCAGCAGCACTACGGCATGGATGAGTCCGGCAACGGGGGTGCGGCCGCCATTGTTGATGTTGGTCATGGTGCGGGCAATGGCACCGGTGGCGGGGATGCCGCCGAAGAGGGGAGTGACGATATTGGCCACGCCCTGGGCAATGAGTTCGGTGTTGCTGTCGTGGCGGTCACTGATGACACCGTCGGCCACGGCTGCGGAAAGCAGGCTCTCGATGGCGCCGAGGATGGCAATGGTGAAGGCTATGGGGGCCAGGTTGCGTATCATTTCCCAGGTGATGCTGGGTACGACCATCTCGGGCAGCTGGCTCTGGATATGGAAACGGTCGCCGATGGTGTCGATGCCGCTGATGCCGAACTGGTTCTTGAGAATGAGTACCACGGCCGTGCCGGCCAGGATGCCGTAGAGGGAGCCGGGAATCTTGTTCAGGACGGGTACCTTGGCAAAGGCCTTGGGAGAGAAGATGATGATCAGCAGGCTGCCCACGGCCACCAGGAAGTTGCAGAGGTTGAAGGTCTTGATGTGCTGGAAGTAGCAGATCCACTTGCCGATGAAGTCGCCGGGCGTCTTCAGTGGGGCGTCGATCAGGTTGCCGCTGGTGTCGGCCACCTTCTGGGTCAGGCCCATAATGTCGCCCATCTGTGTGGTGAAGATGACCAGGGCGATACCGGCAGTGAAGCCGATGATGATGGGGTAGGGGATGAACTTGATGACCGTTCCCATCTTGAAGAGGCCAAGGGCGACAAGCATGATGCCGGCCAGGATGGTGGCCACGATGAGGCCCTGGACGCCATAGGCGGGATTGGTTACGATGTCGTAGATGATGACGATGAAGGCTCCGGTGGGGCCGCCGATCTGTACCTTGGTTCCGCCGAGCAGGGAGATGATGAATCCTGCTACGATGGCGGTGATGATACCCTTCTCAGGTGAAACGCCGGAGGCGATGCCAAAGGCAATGGCCAGGGGCAGGGCCACGATGCCCACGATGATGCCAGCCATGAGGTCCTTCATGAAGGTCTCCTTGTTGTAGCCCTTCATGCACTCGAGCAGCCGGGGCTTGAACATGAGGTTCTTGCGACTGAAGATTTGTTTTGCTGTTGTTGTCATATTTGTGTCTGTGTTTGTGTCGATGTTTGTGTCTGTGCTGTATCTGTGCTGCGTCTTTGTTTGTGTCTGTGCTGTGTCTGCCTGACTTGTTGTATGTCGCTGTCTTGTTGCGAATTGGCTGCCTGGCAGGCTTCCTGGCCACGAAAACGGGGGCAAAAGTACAAATAATTCCTAATTCCTGATTCCTAATTCCCGATTTATTCGTATCTTTGCGTTATAATTATTAACCTAAATCAATTTGTTATGTTTGAAGGACAACCAAAGGGCCTTTGGGCTTTGGCCTTTGCCAACACGGGCGAGCGTTTCGGCTACTATACCATGCTTGCCGTCTTTATCCTTTTTCTTCAGGACAACTTCGGATGGTCTTCCGGTACGGCCGGAACCGTCTATTCTTCTTTCCTGGCTTGTGTGTATTTTCTTCCCATCATCGGTGGTGCTGCCGCCGATAAGTGGGGCTACAGCAAGATGGTGACCATCGGTATCTTCATCATGTTCCTGGGCTATGCGCTGCTCTCCATCCCTATGGGGTCAAGCTTCGTTGCCATTGCCGCCATGGCTGCCGCGCTCTTGCTGGTCAGCCTTGGTACGGGCCTGTTCAAGGGTAACCTTCAGGTCATGGTGGGCGACCTCTACAATGATGCTCAGTATGCCAGCAAACGCGATGCTGGTTTCTCACTGTTCTACATGCTGATCAATGTGGGTGCCATGTTCGCTCCCACGGCTGCCATCTCTATCATGAACTGGGCACAGAACTCTCTGGGTATCAGTGCGGCAGACAGTTATCACTTTGCCTTTGCCGTGGCTTGTGTCTCACTCGTTGTCTCCATTGCCATCTACTATACCTTCAAGTCTACCTTTGCTCATGTGCTGACGGTGGAGAAGAAGGCTGGCGATAAGAGTCTGGTGGTGGATGACATGAGTCCCGCCGAGACCAAGGAGCGTATCGTTTGTCTCTGCCTTGTCTTTGCTGTGGTAATCTTCTTCTGGATGGCTTTCCACCAGAACGGTGCCACGCTGACTTACTTTGCCCGTGACTTCGTGGCCACCAGTGCCACCGGCGTTACTGCCATGGAGATGGACGTGACGAATCTCGTGGCTTGTATCTTCATCGTTTACGGTCTGTTCGGTCTCTTCCAGAATGGTCCCAAGGGCAAGATGATTTCTTCTATCCTCATTGCTTGTGCTTGCGGTTATCTGTGCTACAACTACAGCAACGTCAGCGAGGTTGCTGTCAATGCTCCCATCTTCCAGCAGTTCAATCCCTGCTTCGTGATTGCCCTGACTCCCGTCAGCATCGGCATCTTCGGCTGGCTGAACAAGAAGGGCAAGGAGCCCAAGGCTCCCGTGAAGATTGGTCTCGGTATGATTGTGGCTGCTGTTGCCTATCTGCTCATGACCGTTTCCACCATGGGTCTTCCTGCTCCCAATGCCCAGAATCCTGAGCATCTGGCATCTCTTGATCCCAACCTGCTGGTCAGCACTTACCTTATCCTGACCTTCGCGGAGTTACTGCTTTCTCCTATCGGCATCAGCTTCGTGACCAAGGTTGCTCCCACCAAGTACAAGGGTACGATGATGGGTCTGTGGTTCGGTGCCACTGCCGTGGGTAACTTCCTCGTTAGCATCCCCACCATGCTCTGGGGTAGCGAGCACTACGTTGTATGGGGTACGCTCACCGGTATCTGCCTCGTTGCTGCCATCTTCATCTTCTCTATCATCAAGAAGTTGAACAAGGTTGCCTGATTGTGAAGCTTTGCATTTCATACGGCGGACCTCAGTTCGTATCGCATTATCTGGTTTTGGTCTCTCAATATTAAATTTTAACTTTTAATTTTGAAGTCTCCCTCCATATACATAGCATGTGTGCCACTGGTTGTACTGGTGGCACTCATTGCTGTTGTGGTAAGTATCTTCGGTGATGAGGCTCTTTCTGGTGGCAGTCAGGTGGCGCTTCTTTTGGCCACGGCGTGCTGCGTCGGGATTGGCATTCTCCGGGGTGATACTACCTGGGAGGGGTTTGAGAATGCTGTGAGCGAGAAGATTTCCGGCGTATCGTCTGCCATCATCATCCTCTTGCTTATTGGTGCGTTGAGCGGTGCATGGATGGTCAGTGGGGTAGTGCCTTTCCTGATTTATCATGGCATGAACATCCTGCATCCGGCCTGGTTCCTGGTCAGTGCCTGCGTTATCTGTGCGGTGGTCAGTGTGGTGACGGGGTCTTCGTGGACGACTATCGCCACCATCGGCATTGCATTGCTGGGTATCGGCAAGGCGCAAGGATTTGATGAGGGCTGGATTGCCGGTGCAATTATCAGCGGAGCGTATTTCGGCGACAAGATCTCGCCTTTGAGCGATACGACCGTCCTGGCCAGCTCTACCGTGGGTACACCGCTTTTCACGCATATCCGCTATATGTTGTTCACGACCATTCCAACCTTTGTGATAGCACTGTTGATCTTTGGCCTGTACGGACTGTTTCAGGGTGCTGAGGGCGTGAGTGATGCGGAACAGGTGAAGTCGGCTTTGGATCAGACCTTCAACCTTTCTCCGTGGCTTCTGCTTGTTCCCTTGGCAACGGCACTGATGATTGCCCGTCGCATGCCTTCCATCCCCGTTTTGTTTCTTGGGACGTTGATTGCCTGCCTGGCTGCCGTCCTTTTGCAGGGTGACCTGCTTGATCAGGTTGCGGGTGATGGCTACGATGGAATTGCCCGTCGTTTCAAGGGTACGATGATTGTGGTTTATGGAAGTACTTCTTTGGACACGGGTGTTGAGGGCCTGAATGATTTGGTTGCCACAAGAGGCATGGGGGGCATGATGGGTACGGTCTGGCTGATCTTCTGTGCTACTATTTTTGGTGCCGCCATGACGGTCACACGTATGGTGGACGGTATCATGGAGGCTGTTCTTCGTCTGGTTCGCGGAACGGTTTCCCTTGTGGCCAGCACGGCCATCGTTGGATTTTTCTTTAATGTGGTTACGGCCGACCAGTATCTTAGTATTATTCTCTCCGGCAACATGTTTCAGAATGCGTACAGGAAGTTGGGTCTCGAGCCCCGGCTTTTGAGTCGTACAACTGAGGATAGCGTTACGGTCACTTCTGTACTGGTGCCCTGGAATACTTGTGGCATGACTCAGTCTTCCGTATTGGGAGTTTCCACGTTGGTCTACCTTCCCTATTGCTTTTTCAATTATCTGAGTCCGTTGATGACGGTCTTGGTCACAGCTCTTGATCGTCGTTTGCGTAGGAAGTAGTCTTCTTGCAAACGATTCCAGGTTTTCTTTTTCACCGTTTGTCCTGCCCGCAGTCCATTCTGCCCGCAGTTCATTTCGCCCGCAGATTTCGCCCTCAGTTCATTTCGCCCTCAGTTCATTTCATTCGCAGATTCCGCCCGCAGTTCATTATTCCCGCCTTCCCTTCCCGCGCACGTATATTAAATAAGGTGTTCCTCTGTCGATGCCATCGTTTTTATGCTGTGTGGCATATTATTTTGCATTTTCCCTGAAAAAAGTTCCCGTATTATTTGGTCAGTTGGGAAAAAGGTAGTACCTTTGCACTCGCAAACGAGAAAGGAACACTTCTCACGAGGTGAATACGGAAA
>JAZRVZ010000083.1:0-28078 GCA_045599425.1 Bacteroidaceae bacterium
TGTCTACGAGGCTCTGGGTGGGGCAGTTGCCCGATGAGGCGTTCTCGACGCCGATGGGGAAGTTGGCCTTCTCGAAGTCGTTGCTTGCCACGCGGCCGAGGCCGAAGATGAGCTCCTTGTTGTAGAAGGCGTCGTTGCCCCAGAGTGCGTCATAGCTGCTGAGCTTGAGTCCCCATGCCTTGGCGTGGTCGATGACATACTTGCTGGCCTCGGCTGCGGCTGCCCACTTTGCGGAATCATTCATGGGGTTGTGCAGGGGTGAGGCGGCATAGAGCAGGGTGCGGGCCTTCAGGGCGTAGGCAGCGCCACGGGTGGCACGACCGATCTCTGCATAGGGCTCATCGGCATAGCTTATGGGCAGGTAGGTGGCGATCTCGTCCAACTCATCCACGATGAACTTGACAACCTTGTCGGCGGGCGAACGCTTCACGGTGTTGGCCTGGCCATTGGTCAGGGTAGTGGTCACCAGGGGTACGTCGCCGTAGGTCTTGAAGAGCTCAAAGTAGAAGTAGGCACGGAGGAAACGCAACTCGTAGGGGAAGTTCTCCAGCTGGGTCTTCCAGGTCTCGTAGTTGGTGTGATACTGCCACTCAGTGAGGTCAATCTTGTCAAACTTCTCAAGGATGGTATGAATCTCGGCCAGAGCCATGTAGGACTTGGTCCAGGTGGTGGACATGGGGTTTGCCGTGCTCCAGCCACCGTTGTAGTAGTTGTTTACGGCACCGATCTCCAGGGCATACTGGGCCTCGTCGGTTGCACCGGCCAGGAAGCTGGTGCTGTTGTTGTCCAGCTCGTTGCTGTACATCTGTGCGTAAACATCCCAAATCATGTTCTTCACACCATCGTTGAAGAACTCGTATGTCCATTCCTCGTCACGCAGGGACACCTCGTTGTACTCCATGTCTACGCATGAGTTGAGCGCAAAGGCAGCGGGGAGGGCATAAAGAAATATTTTATTCAGTTTCATGTTTAATTCGTCTTTAGAATGTTACATTGAGGCCAACGTTGACGCTCTTCATTACGGGATAGCCGGTGTTGAGGTTTTCGGCGTCCATGGTCTTGATGTTGTTCCATGAGAGGAGGTTCTGACCCTGGACGAAGATCTTGGCATCACCGATCTTTGCGCGGGTGAGCAGGGACTGGGGCAGACGGTAGTAGAGCTCTATGTCACGCAGCTTGAGCCACTTGGCGTTGCGATACCAGATGCTGGAGGCCTGCTCGTTGTTGGCTACAGACTCGGTTGAGAGACGGGGATAGAGGGCAGTTGCGCCGGCGTTGTCCCAGCAGTTGCTGAGGTACTCGCTGGAGAGGTTACGGTTGCCTGAAAGGGCACCCCACGCACCGTCAACATAGCGCAGGTTCTTGTACTGCTGACCTGCACCCTGGAGGGTGGCATTCAGACCGACACCCTTGTACTCCACGCCAAGGTTGAGGGCGTAGTTGAAGGCGGGCCATGAAGTGCCGTAGTCAAAGGCTACCTCATCGTTCTGGTTGATGACACCGTCACCGTTGATATCCTTGTACTTGATGTCGCCGGGCTTTACCTGACCGAACTCCTGACGGGGACTGGCGGCGATGTCGGCATCATCAGCAAAGAATCCGAGGGCTACCAGACCGCGGGCTGCATCAGCTGCACCACCTACGATGGAAAGATTCTCGTAGGCAGGATTCTCAATCCAGGCATCCACGCGACTCTTGGTATAGGTGAACATGGCACCGCCATAGAGGTTCAGGCCATTGTCGAAAGTCTTGGCATAGCGCAGGCCGGCCTCGAAGCCGTAGCTGGAAACTTCACCCTTGTCATCGTATGCAGACTGGAGACCTACTACCGTCGAGTTCTTCTGGGTAGCGGGCACAAGGATGTTGGCACGCTTCTGGTAGAAGGCGTCAAAGGTGAAGTCGAGTGAGCCGAGCAGCCGGATGTCGGTACCAAGGTTAGCCTTGTACGCAGTCTCCTGCTGGAAGTCAGTGGTGGGGAAGGCCTGCAGGAAGGCACCCCATGAACTCTGGAAGCTGGTGCCGTACACGAACTGGCCGTGCGACATGTTCCAGGGAGCCAGCCACATACCAGCCTCGGGAGTATAGTCCGTGTGCTGCATGCCGCCAGAGGCGCGCAGCTTACCGTAACTCAAAACGGCATCGTCGCCGTTGTTGGCATAGATGTAACCCAGACCGAGCGTGGGTGAGAAGGCCCACTTGGCGGGGTATGAGCGGTTGGAGCCGTTGGCAGCCAGTACAAGGTCAGCCATGAACTTGCTGGCATGGTCGTAGTGGGTAGCCAGCTGCCAGTTGGTGCGGTACCATGAGTGGTGCTGACCGTCGCGCAGCTCGCCCTTGATGTTGTAGTTGGCGTTCAGGGCCAGGTTGTCGCCATTGCCAAACTGGGTGTTGTACTTGAAACCGGTGTTCAGTGAACCGAGGCGCCACTGCTGCTCAACCCAGTAGTTGAAGTTCAGCTTGCTCTCGATAGTACCCTGTACCTCTTCGGCCAGGTTACCGCTTGCGTCGTAGTAGTTCCAGCCGTACTGATAACCCTTGGACTTCTGCTCATAGATATTGGAACTGTTGTCGTAGGAAGCACCGATGTAGAACTTAAGACCCTTGACCAGCATGCTCAGGTCCTGATCCAGGGTTGCGTTTGCCCAGATCTGGCGCTGGTGAGTCTTCTGGAAACCGGTTCCGCGCATCTTGGCTACGATGTTGAAGTCACCGAAGGTCTGGCTACCTCCCCATACACCGTCAGCGGTCTGTACGGGATAGGCCAGTGCAGGTACCTTGTAGAGGTGCCACCAGGCATCGTTGGAGCTGACACCGTTCAGGCCGTTGGTCTCCATGAACATAGCGAGCATGGAGGCGCTGACCTTGGTGGACTCGGACACCTTGAAATCCACGTTGGCACGGATGTTGGCCTTGGAGTATTTCAGCTGGGAATCATAGTTGCCCATGTTGGTGTTCTTGTAGATACCGCGTGCATCGGTGTAGTTCAGTTGAGTGTAGTACTGTACCTTGTCCGTACCACCATACATGGATACATAGGCCTGGCTCTCGTGAGCGGTGTTGCGGAAGGCCTGGCTCTTCCAGTCTACGTTGGGATAGACATAGGGATCGCTGCCGTCCTGGAACTTAGCCAGCTCATCGTCGGTGTAGGCGGGTGCCAGACCGTCGTTCATGCGGGCCATGTTCAGGGCACGGGCGTAGTCGTAGGCGCCAACCATGTCGGCCATCTGGGGATCAAAGGCGAACTTGTGAGAGTAGCCGGCCTTCACGTGGTTGCCACTGCCGGCCACACCACGCTTGGTCTTTACGTAGAGGACACCGTTGATGCCCTCGTGACCGAAGAGTGCTACGGCGGCGGCATCCTTCAGTACGGTCACACTCTCCACCTCCTCAACAAGGATGCGGTCGATGGGACGCTCAACGCCATCCACAAGGATGAGGATGTCGTTGGCGTCTGCGAAGTTGGCGGTGTTGCCGGAACGAGTCTGGGCACCACGGATATTGAATGAGGCACCACGGCCTTCCTCACCCTTGAAACCGGTGTTCTGGGTGGCGGTCAGACCGAGCAGCTTGCCATACAGTGCATCTGCCAGGCTGACAGCCGACGTGCGCTGCAACTCCTCTGCCGTGATGGTGGTCGTTGCGGCTGTAGTGAGAGCCTCGGTGCTCTCCACCTCGAAGCCGAGGGTAACCTTCTGGGTCTCCTTGTCAGCCAGCTTCACCTGCGCATTGGCTGCCAGGGGGGCAGCACAAAGGCCCAGCAGGGTATATCTAAATATATTATTGATATTCATATTTACCTTATTTATTAATTATTACCAACCGGGGTTCTGAGTCAGGCCGTAGCCCTTCATGATCTCGTTGCGTGAAACGGGGTCGAGATACCACTTGTTCGTCCAGAACGAGGGCTTGCCATTGGCATCCACCTCCCACCAGCGACGTGCACCGACAGAGATTACAGGACGCTCGTACTCGAACTTGGGCCAAGGCTCACCGTCGTTGTAGGCGGTCTCAACACGATTGCCATTGCCATCCAGACGATAGGTGTGCAGCTCGTGGAGGGGCTTGGTGAAGAGGTCCTGACGCATGCGGCGAATCATGTCGTAGAGACGGTCGGCACACTCGGCACCGATCTCACAATTACGCTCGCGAAGGATCTCGTTGATGAGGTTCTCCTTGTTGCTCTTCAGGTTCAGACCGGGGTTCATCACCTCGATACGGCCCAGACCTACACGTGAACGTACGACATCGATGTCATCCAGGGCACCCATGAGGTCACCGGTCTCGGCCTTGGCCTCGGCACTGATCAGATACATCTCGGCCAGACGGATGTAGGATAAACCGACGGCCTTGTCGTCCATCTTACCGGAATCATAGTCCAGCATCCACTTGAACTTGTTCAGGCCTGATGCATGGTCTTCACCAGAGCTGAAGGCGCTGCTGGCCAGGATACCACCCTCCCAGGTATCAACATACTGATGGCCCTGGAAGTCACCAACGACACCGGCGTTGAAGTCTCTGCGGGGAACGGCAACGGTCTCATACAGACGGGGATCACGGTCAACGAAGATATCGATACCCGTGGGGTTCTTGCCTGCACCGTAGATGTCAGCATTGGCATAGGGGAAGTTCGAACCGTCGGCCATACCGAAGCACTCAAGCAGCTCACAGGTGGGCACTGCACCACCCTGACGGTAGCCGTCCAGGGCGAAACCGGCCCAGCCCCAGCCCCAGGCACCACCGGAAAGGGTCGTGGTGGGATGTGCATCGAAGATCTTCTCATGGTTCTTCTCGGTATTGCGGTAGCGGTAGGCATTACGATAGGCCATGCGGTATCCTGCCTCATCCTTGGTCTCAGGCTGTACCAGAGCGTAGTAGTTGCCGTTGGCAGCATTGTCATCGAAGAACTCGTTGCAAGCCTTCAGACAGCGGTTCCACAGTGTGGGATCCTCCTTGCCGAACCAGACGTGCTCGATGTTGGTGTACTCAGTCACCTTGGCGGGATCATACTGCATGTAGGGCTGACTGTTGTTGAACAGGGGTGAGGCGGCGTGCATCCACAGCTTGGCACGCAGGGCGCGGGCAGAGGCACGGGTCAGACGGCCAGACCACTGGCCGAGGTCCTCATTGGGAACGGCCCAGATGAAACCGGGCTCGTCGATGGCCTTCTGGATGAGGGCGTCGATGAACTCAACGGTCTCCCATGCAGTGGAGCGGCCATCGGTGAAGTTCTCGCCTGACTGATAGGCGTGATCCACCAGACACAGTCCGCCGAAGTTACGGAAGGCATCGAAGTAGCGGCTGGCCATGATGGTGTAGGCCTCACCCTTCAGACGACTCTTCTCGTCGGCACTCATATCGGGTACACGGTCGATATTCTCAATCAGCTGCCAGCACTTACGTACCGTCTCGTAGATTGACACACGGCCGTCTGCATCGTACGAAGGACTCTTCGTTGAGTAAGAGAACTTACCGTAGAAGTTACCGTTGTCGGTATCCTGGCAATCCTCGGTCAGGTTACCGGGATAGTAGCTCTGGATGGGACCGCCCCAACCGCAATAGCAGTGGTAAGAATCAGAAAGCACGTCGATGGGCGCACCGTTGATCATGTTTCCGGAAGTATAGGCGCAGTAGATCTGACCGTATGCACTCCAGAGGAAGTTACGGGTAAATTCTGCCTTTGAGAAGATGGTGTCGATGTTCACATCCACGCCGGGAGCCTTCTCCAGGAATGCATCGCCCAGTTTGAAGTCGTCCACGCAGGAAGTGAAGGCACCTGCGCCCAACATCAAAGCCACGATATATTTAAGTCTTTTCATAATTTCCTTTATATATATAAATAATGTTTTAGAAATTAACCTTCACGCCGAAGTTGTACACGCGCAAGTTAGGATACCTCACACCATATTCCGTGCCACCACCGTCGGACTCGGGGTCGTTACCCTTGAACTTAGTGAAGGTCAGCATGTTCTGGCCGCTGGCATAGAAGCGTACGGAGTTGAACAGGGGAATCCACTTGGGCTTGTTGAAGGTATAGCCGATCTCGATGTTCTTCAGGCGGACATAGCGGGTGTCAATCAGCCATGCGCGTGAGTCACGGTTGTTGTGACCACCGTGGTTGAATGAGATACGGGGCAGGATGGCATCCTGGTTATCCTCGGTCCATGAGTTCTCGCAAACCCACTTGGTCAGGGCAGATGAGTTGGTAGAACCGAACTGGGCACGATAGTAGGTGTTCAGCATACGGTTTACGTGGTCAGCACCGGTCCACATCATCGAGAAGTCAAGACCCTTCCAGCTGAAGCCGGCATTCAGGGAGTAGTTGATCTCGGGGATGTCGGTATAGCCATAGGGATGTACGTCGTTGGCATCGATCACGCCGTCGTCGTTCAGGTCTACATATACGGCATCACCGTACTTCAGCTCTAAGTTCTGGTCGGGCATAGGCTTGCCATACTTGGCCATGTAGCGATCCTCGGTACCCTTGTTGTAGTACTCAAACAGCTCATACACGAAGTGGGTACCCCAGGGCTGGCCCGTGCGGTACAGGTAGTCGTACATGCGGGGAACCTCCAGCATGTCCACGACCTTGTTGCGTGCAAACGAGAAGCTGGGAGAGATGTTGTAGCGGAACTCACCCACCTTGTCGCGCCAGTTCAGCGAGGCCTCGAAACCGTGGTTCTTCACGCGACCGCGGTTCACATCGCCTGAAGGCAGGCTGGTAACGGCGGGCAGCAGGGCTGCGTTGCTTACGAGGATGTGCTCACGATCCTCCCAGAAGAAGTCCAGGTTGATACCGAGCTTCTCGTTGATGATGTTGGCATCCAGACCCACGTTGATCTTCTTGGCAGTCTCCCAGGTTACGTCGGGAAGACCTGCACCCATCTCCTTGGCAATCGTCAGCCAGTCGCCCGTACCGGGATTGATACCGAAGTTGGTACCACGGTTCTGGGGGTCGACGGTCATGCTGCCCTGGGCAAATGCCCAAGGACCTGCGAGGTACATGAAACGGTCGCCATTGGTGTTGTCGTTACCGACCTTTCCCCAAGAGGCACGGAGCTTCATGTAACCGATAGCCTTAGACAGGGGCTCCCACCACTTCTCGGCCGAGGGAATCCAGCCAAGTGAGAATGAGGGGAAGGTACCATAGCGTCTGCCGGGTGCAAAGTTCTCAGAACCGTTGTAGCCGATGTTGAAGTCGAACAGGTACTTGGTGTCATAGTCGTAGGTAACACGACCCACGAGGCCTACATAGCCCTTGGGGATGGAAGAGTACAGACCCTTGGAGTCCCAGGGATAGTAGGTCTTGCTCTGGTTGTAAAGTGCCAGTGCACCAACGTTGTGCTTGCCGAACTTGCGGGCGTAGTTGAAGCTGGCCTCGGCATACCAGTTACGGCTGCCGTAGCGGCCGCTGGTCTCGTTGTATTCGGGGGGCCAGGCAGTACCGTCCTTACGCAGGACCTCATTGCCGTTGGCATCAAGGGTGGCAATGTAGGTGGTACCGGTACCGTAGCCTGAGCGCATGCTCTTGGGCGACATGTACTCTGAGTTGTAGGAAGCCTTAACCTTGAAATCCAGACCCTGGGTCAGGAAGCTCATGTCGAGCTTGTACTGGAGGTCGAAGTTCAGGACGTTCTTGCTGGTATAGTTGTAACCTAACTTATAATAGTTGGTCAGGGGGGCACGGTCGTAGAGACCTACGATGTTGGGGTCGGAAACAATCAGGCGCCCCTCATCGTCAACACCATAGCTGGCGTAGGGAGTGGCACCCTGCATGTAGCGGAAGATGAAGTCCTCGCCCTGGCCGGGAGTGGTACGGTTCTCCACGCGACCACCCAGGGTCATCGACAGCGTACTGTACCTGGAAACGTCGATATCCAGGTTGGCACGGTAGTTGTAGCGGTTGTAGGCGAAGGTCTCCTTGGGGTTGTCGGAGAAAGTCTTGAACAGCGAGTTCTGGTTCAGGAAACCGGTAGACACAAAGTAGCGCATCTTGTCGGTACCACCAGTCACGTTCACATTCACCTGCTCCTGCCATGCCGCATTCTTCATGGTGTAGTCAATCCAGTCCACGTTGGGGAAGGTCATGGGCATGTCACCATCCTTGAAATGCTGCATAACCATCTGATTGAACTTGATACCGTCATTCTCGTAAGGCGTGTAGTCGCTGATGTACGAGGTACCGGGCCACTGTGACATGTCGCGGGTGTCGGTGATGGCGGAGTAGTTCCACATACGACCGTAGTTGTAGGAATCGGTAAAGTCAATGAAGTCCGAGATCTGCTGAACGGCGGTCGAGGCGGTTACGCTCACCTGGGCCTTGCCTTCCTGACCACGCTTGGTGGTTACCAGGATGACACCGTTTGCACCACGCACACCGAACACGGCTGTGGCAGAGGCATCCTTCAGGATTGAGATGTTCTCGATCTCATTGGGGTCGAGCTGGGCAAAGTCACGCTCCACACCATCCACCAGGACCAGGGGCTCTGCGCTGTTCATGGTACCGGTACCACGGACACGGATGGTAGGCTTGTCGTTACCGGGCATACCAGACATCTGTACGACCTGGATACCGGGCAGGTGACCCTGCAGGGCGTTGGCAACGTTGGCAACGGGGGCCTTCAGCAACTCGTCCGACTTGACAGTCGAAACGGCACCGGTCAGCGTCACCTTCTTGGCGGTACCGTAACCGATGGACACAACCTCACCCAGCATCTGCTCGTCAGTCGCCAGGTTGATCGTGACATTGGTACGGCCATTCAATGCGACTTCCTGAGCCTTGAAGCCGACATAAGACACTACCAGAGTGGCCTTTGCCGACTTGACGGTAATCTTGAACTTACCATTGTTGTCGGTAATAGCGCCATTCTGAGCTACACCTTTCTCGCGTATGGTTGCGCCTATGGCTCCCAGACCCTCATCGTCCAGCACGGTACCGGTGACGGACACCTGTGCATGAACCTGGGCCATGAAGAACATAAGCAGCGATACCAGCGCAAGCTTCAGTTTGAATGTTTTCTCCATTTTACTTAATGGCTTTAAATGGTTAATAATTAATATGATTTTGTTTTGTTTTTGCTTCCTTAGATTGTCCAGCGCGACCATGCGCACGCAAGGCACGCAGGCAACAGGCATACGCGCATATCGCGCAACGACCTCCAAAATTACTTAATTTTATTAAAATCAGCAAGAAAACAAGAAAAAAATGCTAATAAAACCCATAAAATTGCCAAAAAAGCATAAAGCTGCGGCAAAACGAGACGCGAAAGAATGTACCCAACCTATTTTATTCATGGTGTTGCAACAGATAGACTTCGTCCAGCACCACGCCCTCGGTCAGGGCCTTGACCTGAACCGTATGCCTGCTGCCCCCTCCTTGCGGCAGGACGATTCCAACCGTCCGCAGGGCCTGATTACGCAGGACGTTCTGCTTCCACTCCTCACTGCGGTCGTAGGTCTCATAGCTGTACTGCCCCACCTCCCGGCCGTCCAGGATGAGGGAAAAGGCAAGTCGCTGGCCGTCAATGGGATGGCTGGGCAGCAGGGCTATCTGGATAACGACGGAATCCGTGGGCTGTGCCACCAGCTCATGGTCCACGGACTCACCCACAGCCAACCGGACGGCCTGCTGACTGTACCCCAAACCAGGCAGGATGACAGCCCTGGAGGAGAGTGTCTCACGTTTCAGGGACTGGCGCACAACCACCGCCTCCCGGCCGGGGGCTATGCTGTCCACCGCACCGTAGACCGGCAGGTTGCGGGGATTCATGGACAGGATGCCCTCCCACCGCGGATTGGCGTTGTAGCGGGCTGTCAGGCTGCGGATGGAGTCGTAGGCCGCGACGGGATCTGCAGCCAGGAACTTGAGGTTCATCTGTGCTGCCGCCTGCACGGGATATTTCACCAGCTGAAGGTAGGCCTCGGTACGGTCGGGAGCAATCTGGCCGGCCAGGGTCTCTGCCCGGTCGGATATCCGGCGGAAGTCCTCCACGCGCCCCGCCTTCTCCCTCGCGCTCCAGGGCAGCTGGCGCAGGGTTCCCCAGTATGCCCTGTCCGACTCTTCCACACGCGTTCCGCCCAGATGCTCCGGCCTGCGGATGAAGCAAAGACGCTGATACTCACGCATGAGGCTGTCGCATACCAGACCGGCCTCCCTGCCGAACTCCCGCTGGTAGAACGCCCGCCGGTGCAGTTGCCAGTCGGTGGCGTCCACACCATGCCAGGCCATATCCATGAAGAGTTCAATGTGGTATTCGGCCGGCTTGATATCGCCCACGTTCAGCACCCAGGCCTGTTGTATGCCACGGTGATATGCCTCGCTAATCTGCTGTACCATGAGTGCCGAGGACATGCCGTCCAGCCACAGGTAGTCATGCGGCCTGCCCCAATAGCTTACGTGATAATAGAGGGCATTGCCGCCCTTGCGCCGTCGTTCCTCGTCGGTGGGAAAGTGACGGATGTAGCCGTAGTTGTCGTCCGTCCACATCAGGGTCACGTCCTCCGGCACCTGCAGGCCGTTGCGGTAGATGCTCAGGACCTCCTTGTAGGGCACGAACAACTGCGGGATATCCTCCGCCCTCCTACCCGTCACCTCCTCCAGCATGGCCCGCTGGTCATGGATGACCAGTCCAAGTACCTTCGTCTGTTCGTCCAGGGTCTTGGCCCCCTGCATCGCCCCGTCGTGTACGCCACGCATACCTATGGTATAGAGTACATCCTGGTCCTTGACCTGTTTCAGCCTTTCCCGCCAGAAGTCCCTGACCGACTGCGCATTATGCACATAGTCATATTCACCCTTGCCCCGCAACCCCCATTCGGCGGCTGCCGAGCAGGCCATCGGTTCGCAATGCGACCCGCCCATGTAAATGCCATAGCGACGGGCCATCTCGCGGTTGCCGTCGGTCAGGAAGAAGGGCATGGTACACTCATGCATGGGAGGCCAATAGTAGTTCATGCGCAGTCGCAGCATGAGTTGGAAGATACGTTCCGTCACTTCCGGCCCGACCGCCCCGGTGATGCGTTTCAGGGCATTCATGTTGGCCGGTGTCCCGTCGGCATACCGGCCCTTCATCCCATCCAGGGCACCAGCCTCCAGCTGCCTTGTGGCCCAGGGCGTCAGTCCCCAGTCCTCGTCGTTGATGAAGATGCCGCGGAAGGCCACGGCCGGATGCTGTTCGTCCCGGTAGCCCTCGCCCAAACGAAATTCCGGCATGGGACGAGGCGTACAGTCGGCCCACCATTCCCAGGGCGATACGCCCATCCTGCGCGAGATTTCCAGCAGGGCAAAGGCCAGGGCATGGCTGTCATGCGCCTGGATGCTGAGCTTCCCCCTGACATCCACCTCCATGCGGAAACCCTCTCGGGGCAAGTCTGCATCCCATCGGCAGACAATCGCGGCCTTCCGTTCGGAACAGGTGCGCAGTTCCGCCTGCAGTACCTTCCCCATGTCCGCCCTCAGCATGGCCAGGGCACTCTCTGCAACGGGTTCAGCACCCCGGGGCAGAGCCACCCCAACCTTCTCCCCGCTACGGATCACGAAATCCCTGGCGTGGGAGCAGGCAAGGCAGCACATCAGCAGGACAAGCGTCCATGTCATGCGAGGGCAGTTTGTATGCTGTATCGGGCAATGTAACATTGTTATGCAATATACTTAGGAACAACACTATACCTGCTGAATCAGGAAAACATCCTTCATTCCTTCACCTGGTATGTCAATTTTCTGTTTCTCATTCGGTTACGGTGAAACATCGCATCCTTCACCATCGTCATTATCCTTCATCGCAGCCTGGATGCAATCTGTTCCTGTTCAACAGGATTGATGCCAAAGATTGAGTACACCTTCCGGTCAAGCTCCTGCCTGTACTCCGTTGAAAAAGATGTGGACCGTATGTCTGTCACCAACGAACACAACTCCTCATCCTGCTCCTTGGTGAGTCTGGGAAACGGCAACTCCTGAAGATTCCCTTTCAACACCTTTATATCAGGGAATCTCAGCGAATAGTAATAATGATAAAGCGTTGAGTTCAGCAGGGCTGCAACACTCTTGATGGAAATGCTGTCAACTTCAGGTATCAGGATGTTGGCGCTGTTGAGGCACACACATTGCTTGTCGTCGTATGCCACAATGGGATACCTTGCAATGAAACGATATATGAGTTTCTCCGGCGCCCTGAAATACTCTTCCCTGGCGCATTGCTGGAAACTATCAGGGTCAAACAGGATATACGAAGATTCGTCCTGCAGTTTGAATGGATCAACATGCCTGCCCACATAGACCGGCACCAGTCCCTCCGACTTTTCCTTCTTAACCTTATTCTTGTTGTCACCAGTCACAATGCCCAGGGCCCAGGTACTATGAGACAGCCTGTCATGGCATGAGGATTCCATCTTGCTGATGATGGAGCTGTCCAGCCTGCTGAAGTTCTGCAATGCAATCTTTCCTGCCGCGTAGTCAGAAGCAGACAATCTGACCCTGCATCTTCCGCCGTCACTGGTGACAATGTATGACTGTCTGCGGGTCTTCCGGGGACTCAGCTTTATGCTGAAATAGCCTGTGAATACCCCATCAAACCTACCCTTGTAAAGGTCTATCTGACGAATGGTGGTGTTGGACAGGATATGCCTGCGAATGTCAATGTGCGACTTGATTTTCAGCAAAGAGGCGGGCAACAGGAAATACAATGTGCCGTTCTCCTTCAGTCGGGTAAGGGATTCGGCAATCACCATGGAGGCACGTTCCTTTGACCTGATCATAGGATAATTGGCTGCATACTGACCTTCCCTGTCACTTCCCCAGGGGGGATTCGTATAGATATTGTCAAACTGCAAGGGAATATCTGCGCTGCTGTTTGCCAACGAATCCTTGCAGAGATAGTCGATACGGTAAACATGTGGAGTGAACTCCTTATCACTGTATCTAAGGATAAGATTGGCCGACGCAATCATCACCGCGATGGGATTGATATCAAAACCAAACAGATTGGAAGGATTGCTTGTGGAAACTCCCAGCAAAAAGGCTCCGCTTCCACAACAAGGATCCAGGAAGGTTTCTGTATCGGACAGAACCTTTCCATCCAGGATATACGCCACGACACTTCCGGCCGTATAGTACTGTCCGGTAATATTGCGTTCCCCTTCAGTAATCAGGGACTGATAGATGAAACCCAGTATGTCCTGGCCTGAATCCCACATGCCTCTGGGAACGTCTATATCCAGGCATTTCATATCGGTATAGTTCCGAAGAAACTCCTGGACATGCCTTTTCTGCAACAAACATCTATGTGAGAAAGCGGAACAGACAAGCGAGTACATAACATCATCTATCGAGGCATCCATGGCAAGCAATCTCTGCAGAAGTGCATTCACCTCTGGATCATCAAGATAACCTGTTGCGGTTATACGCCTTGCCGACTGGGTCTTGTTTGCCCTCCTGGTCAGCCTTCCCCTGGAATCACTGTTCAGCCTTTTCCAGTTATTTTCGGTCGCTTTGCTTATTCTTGCTCCGGTCGCTTTGCTTATTCTTGGCATCGTTATGGCGTTTGTCGCAAAGATAATAATTATATTTGTAATAACGCTGAAAAAACAATAATTATTTGTGGTACTTGCGGAAATAGGGGAAAATGGGGGGAAATAGAGGGAAATAGAGGGAAATGGCAGGATTCAGATAAAGTCCATGAACCATTGTAAGCGTCTCCGCGATGACGCTTACGAACCATTGTTATTGTGCAAAACGGTATATGGCCTTCCTGTCTTGTAATCTCTCAGAAGTCAGAGCGACCGGATTACAGGCAACAGGCGTCAGAACAAATACACGGATAAGTCAGGTCAGGCGTGTATCCAAGATGCAACATGCTGCTGACGTGGTTAATTGACCTTGGTTGCTTGATTAAGTGACCAAGGTCAATTGAACAACCAACCCGGGTCAATTGATTAACCAACCTTGGTCAATTGATCAGGCAACCAAGGTTGGTTAATCTAATAAGCCTGCGGCATTGCGTTCATCTGCCTGTCTTTTGTCCCTACCAGAGTGTGGTAGTTCCCTGTAATCAAACAGAAAAGAAGCCCTCACAAAATGCGTGGTTCTGTGAGGGCTTCCTTATCATTGCATGAAGTTTGTCTCGTTCGTTCTGTTATCGGTTTCAATATATTATCGCAACCGGTATTAAATCAATACCCAACTACTTGCCCGACACCGTCCTGGCCAGTTCCTGCATGGTTATGCCAACTGGCTCAACCGTAAACTCGGGTCGGTTGTAGCTTTCCATGCGAAGGATGTTGTGTTCAGGATCGGCCTGGGGCAGGAGGAAGGCCTTGTGGGCCTTGCTGCCATCAAAGTATGCCATGTAGATGCGACTGTAGTTGCCGTCGTCCCTGCGACTGGCACACATCACCCAGCGGCCGTTGCTGGAGAAGGAGGGATAGCTCTCGGCACAACCGGAACTGTTCATCTCACGGGTGGGCACCATCTGTCCGGTCTGAAGGTCCAGGATACGGATGTCGGCATCATGATGCCAGATGTTGAAATAGCCCTGGCTGCCCTCGGCAAAGGTGATGAATCGACCGTCGGGACTGACGCGGGGCAGGGAGACGCTTCGACCCAGACTGTCGGCCTGGTAGACGAGCTCCTCCTCCCCAAACCGACGGCTCTTGAGGTCAAAGCTGCGACGATAGAGGTTATAGCGCAGATCCGTGTAGTCCAGGCGGTAGTCGCCGGTATTGGTACTGTCGGGTACCCATTTGTCACAGGAACAGTAATAGAGGTACCGACCGTCGGGCGACCAGGTGGGGAATACCTCCAGGCGGGAACTGTCGGCACAGATGGTCGTCACCTTGTCCTGTGCCACATCATAGAGAACCAGGTCGCTGGCATCGTCAAACACCTCCACCTTGTCGGGATGTGAGGTATGGAACCACTGGTGAGTGTTGTCGGTGGAGAAGGCCACGAGCTGCTCAGTGGGATGCCAGGAGGGGTACACACCGGCACTGATCATGCCCTCACGCTTCAGGTTGCTGACCTTGCTGGCCTTGCCGTCGGTAACGAACACCGTACCGCCATTCGTCACACGTACGTGGAACAGCATGTTCTTCGTATGGTAGTTCTGATAGGAATGGCAGTTGATGCACTGTCCTTCCTTCTTGTCGCAGGCAATGCGGTTGTTGAAGACCACACACTCGTCGTAGTTGGTCACGTTGCGCTGGCTGATGTTCATCTTGTCGTAGAGTCCGTAGGCCGGCTGGATGAGTCGGTAGGAAACGTAGGAATCAACGGAGTCCTTGGCCACATGGATGCTGAAACTCCTGAACGAGATCCACTTGCCGCCCTGCTCACCGTAGACCTCCACCTTGATATCCTTGTCCATCGAGGACTGCTTCATGCTCTCCCAATCGTCCTTCGGCAGGATGACCTTGGTGCCGGAACCGTAGGTCTGGCTGGTTCCGTCGGCCATGGTAAAGCGGGCCACGCAGGCTGTGAACTGATTGTCGGGCAACATGAAGTTGAGTGGTGCGATATTGCAGGGAACCGTCACGTTGGTATAGTCGGGATAGATGCCGGGCAGGGTGTCAAGGGTAGTGGCATCCCCGGGCACGGAGGGATGGCCCCCGCAGGAGGCACAAACCAGTACCAGACTGCAAAGCAGGGTGGCAAGGCTAAAGGTGATGGTATGATGTTTCATGTTTGATTCTTCTTTCTTCATTCCTTTTCAGGATGTTCAACAATTAGATATTACCTTTCTTCATCCGAAGAGTGTCAGTAGACCTTCCTTCCGTACATGAGGTACCACCAGTAGGTGTGCCTCCATGCGGAACGGATGGTCTGGCCCAGCGTAGTTTCATCCATTCCCGTCTGCTGGTACTGGACGACCGTCTTCTTATACTGCTGATAGTTCTGTCCGACGAGGGGGCTGACCTGTACCTTGTAAGGAAGTTCCACAGGATAGTTCTCCTGCATGATGAGGTAGGCCTCCTGGTAGTGTATGGGCAGGTTTGCACCTCCGGTCTGGGAGGCGTATGCATGGAACGCCGGCCAGAAGAGCTTCGGATCACGATAGATCATGGAATAGAAGAGGTTCAGTTCCTTGACCAGAGGCTGGTTGGATCCGTGGGCCAGACTGAAGTTCTGGATAAGGTAACGCTCACAGTCATTGTTGTCCGAGTCGATGACATCGGTGAAGGCAACATGGAGGTTGCGTACGACCTCGGTGGGAGGCAGGGGTTTCCATCCACCATGGAAGGTGGTGAGGGAAAGCAGCTTCATGTACTTGTCTGTCAGTGCCTGCTCTCCGCTTTCCTGCGCAGCACGGACAAACATTTTCAGGTAATAGGGTGAATAGCCGTAGCCCACGGCATTCTCCATGCACCAGCGTGTGGCAAACTGCACCTTACCCATGTCATAGTAGATTATGGGAACGGCAATCTGCATGGTGTTGATATTGAGCGAGTCGATGTTGTGGATGTCAAGTCCGCTGCAATCCAGCTGGAAGGCACGGTCGCCCAGCTGTCCGGTGTTGAGCAGGGCGATGTTGGTGAGTACCACCATCGTACGGCTGGGAGCCTCTGCCTTCTCCTCTTCCTGGATGATGGTCTGCCAGTCGTCTTCCATGGCCGCACGGTTCATGCGCATCTCGGCCTGATAGTTGTAGTCGCGGAAGTATAGCAGGGTACTGGCTGCCACGAGAAGGACGGTAACGAGAGACGGCAGATGAAGCCGACTGAGCAGATTCCTGGATTTACTGTCGCCTGCAGGTTGCTTCTGCGCTTCGTTGCAGACGCATCGCGGACTGACCACGAGGAGCAGGAGGGTGATGATGACCAGGGCGACAAAGGGATATGATGGGCGGAAGGCATCGACCGTAGTGGACTGGAAATAAGGCAGTCCGGCCTTGAGGGCACCCGACAGGTTCATTTCAGTATAGACCAAGCGCGCCCAGAAGAAGGGGGTAAGGACACTGAGGATGAGTCCACAGAGCTGATGCCACCAGGGAGTTCTTGCATGACCGGGCAGGGCGAACTGCAACAGCAGCAGGCACACGGCCAGGAAGAGGGACATCCATCCCATGAGGGGGAATCCGGCAAGGACACCCAGGATGTACCATGCGGCACGGTACCTGCCAGGAGTCAGACGGGCCGCCCAGAGTATGAGCACGAGTACCAGATAGGCCAGCGTCTGGGCAAACCAGTAGCCACGCAGGGGCATGATGTAGATCCAGTAGCCCACATCGACGATGGAGGCCAGCAGGCAGGCCAGGGGCAAGAGGGCCAGTGCAGGGAAATCGGCAGGCTTCTCTGGCCCATCCATGGCAAAGGCCTTGAGACTGACCTTGTAGATGACTGCCCAGAGGAGCAGGAGCAGCAAGGCACCCAACGCAGGATAATAGAAGTACTGTGAAAGGTAGCTGCCAAGATAGCTCATCAGCCCAAAGGGCTCGGTCATGTGCTGACGGAAATAGAAGGCTCCGGAAAAGAACTCGTTACGGTCCTGTGCCGTATAGAGCAGATCGGCATACTGGCCCACCAGCACATAGCCTGCAAAGAGGCAGAACAGGATGATGGGCAGGAAGATGCGAAGTTGGAATCGGGATGACATAATGTCTGTAAAAAGCAAGCAAGCGGACTTGGGCTGGCCAAGTCCGCTCTTATTGATAATCAGTGATTAGGATTCAGGTACGTCAAAATGGAACCAGTCTACGTCGATCATGCCGCCCAATTGCTTGGTGGCATAGTTGAAGATGGCGAACTTGCTGCCCATGAAGTGGCGCTGATAGTCAAAGACCATCTTGATCTCACGGCCGATGTTCTGCCAACTCTGTCCGTCAAGGCTCCAGGAGAACTGGGCCATGTCACGACGGGGATTGAAGTCGCCTCGGACCTTCAGGTAGATGTTCATCACCTTCCTGCCGTCGGCTGCCTTCACGGCCTTGATCTTCAGGGGAACTTCCTCGATGACTTCCACATTGACCTTGTCCACGGTCTTGTTACGCCCGAAGACAGCCTTCTCCTCCGTGAGCTGCAGCACCCACTTGCCACCCTGTCTGACGATGCGCAGCACACCGCTGTCACCGTTGTAGGCTGCCAGACCGCAGATGTCACCGTCCTTCATGTTGGCGATGTCAATGCATACGGCACCCTCACAGAGGGGAGCGAACATGCGCTGGGTCAGGGTGTTGGGAGCGATGTTGAGATTGCTTACCACGCGTGAGGTCTTCAGGCGCAGGTAGCCGGGACGCTCGCTCAGGCTCCATGCCTCGTCGATGGGGTTGTGGTTCCACTGCCAGTAGAGGTTCAGGCCATGCTGGGCATGATAGGTGGGCTTCACCATCTTGTTCAGGGCCTCAGCGGGCAACTCGAACTCATCGCTGTGGATGTAGCCTAAAGGCGAAGGATGCTTGAGGCTCATGTCGTTGGGAATCTTGTAGCGACGACGGTCCAGACGGGGATTGTTGGTGGGATTGTCCTCGGGGATGTCGGCAATCTGCTCGTTCACCACACCGGTGTACTCACCCAGCATGGGCCAACCCTCGACCCAGGTCACGGGCATGGCACAGGGCACACGTCCGATACCGTTGCGATCCTGGAAGATCAGGGCCATCCAGCCCTCATCACTCTGGTCGTCACCGGCAATGGTTCCCTGACCTACGCCGCCGAAGCTCTCAAAGGGAGTCTCAAGGATGATCTTCTTCTCGTAGGGACCGGCGATGTTGCGCGAACGATAGCAGACCTCACGGCGCACACGACCGGGAGCGCCCCACTTCATGGAGATCATGCAGACGTAGTACCAGCCGTTATGCTTATAGGCACTTGCACCCTCCAGCAGCGCACCGCGCTCCTGGGGATCCTTGCTGCCATCGATGATCCTGACATTCAGGCCGCCCTGCTTGGGCTGGAAATTGTCATCCAGCTCAACAACGCTGCCGCCTCCAGTGAAGAAGTAGCGCTTGCCATCCTCGTCGAAGAAGAGCGAGGCATCATGGGTATGGGGAGGACGGGCCTCCAGTTTCCAGGGACCTACGGGATCTTCGGCACTGTAGATGAAGCCCTTGCCGGGTGCACCGTTGCAGGTGAACCACACATAGAACTTGCCCATGTGATAGCGGATGCTGCTGGCCCACTGACCCTGACCGTAGACAGTCTGTCCGTCAATGAGATTGTAGCGGTCGCCGTCGTCGATACGGTCGAAGACGTAGCTGATGATCTCCCAGTTGACCATATCCTTGGAACGCATGATGGGTCCGCCGGGCATGAGGTGCATGGTGGTGGAGATCATGTAGTAATAGTCGGCCACCTTGACCATGCTCATATCCGGTGCATCGGCATTGATGACGGGATTGCGGTAGGTCTGGGCCGATGCCTGCAGCATGCTGAAAAGGGCTACAAGCAAGATAAGGGTCTTTTTCATATACCTTATTTAATTGTTTGTAAGTCCCCTGTCCTACTGATACAGGGACAGGGGGACTGATATTCGTTGTTGCGTACTACTTCTTGGCAGCGGTCTTTGCTGCGGGTTTCTTGGCGGGAGCCTTCCTGGCAGCGGCCTTGGGCTCGATCACCTGATACTTGCCGGCAAGGTGCATGGTGGCGAAGAGACGCATGAAGCTCTCGAAGTAGATGTCGATATAGCCGCTCTCGTGGGGCACATGCTGGTTGTTCCAGAAGTGATCAACGAAGTCGCGTGCCTTGGTGTGGGAGCATACCAGGGACAGGGCGGCAGCAGTGGCGATGAAGCCGGGAGTGTGGCGCAGTTCACGATAGCCACCGGCACCCATGATGTCGGTGGGATGCGTACCGTCAACCTCGTACTGGTCAACGAACTTGTCCACGCCCTCGCTGTACAGGAAGTTCTGCAGCTTATGGCCATACTGGGTCTGCCATGCGGCATCGGCATTGGACCAGCTGTAGTCCAGGGCGATGTTCATGGGCACGCGCCATGAGTCGTAGCGGAAGTTGTTGGCTCCACCCTTCTCACCACGCATCGAACCGTCATAGTTGTTGTAGTCGGGGTTCAGGCCGGTAACGGGATGAACTGACTTGTGCAGGTATTCGCGGGCAGCCTTGGCACACTCCAGCCAGTACTCGCTGCGACCGTCGTTGGCCCACTTGGCCCATACCTCATAGAAGGCGGGAATGTGGTAGCTGGGGTCGGTGTAGTTGGCACCGGGCACGAAGGTGATGAGCTTGCTCTCGGGATCAATCAGCTTGGCCTGACCGTCCTTGCCCATGACACAGTCCAGAATATACTGGGCCTCCTTCAGATAGTTGATCTCGCCGCTGTTGCCCCACTGGTTGGAGGCAAAGATGAGGGAAGTGATGAAGTAGAGCTCGCCATCGGAGGCGGGACCACCGGCTGCGCCAGAGCCATCGGGCTTCAGGCTCCATGAGAAGTAACCCTTCTGACGGCCTTCCTTGAACTGCATGTGTTCCTTGGACCAGCGCCACAGGCGGTCAAAGATGTCCTTGCGGTTGAACTGCACGGCACACATCAGACCATAGGACATGCCCTCGGTACGAACATCATGGTTCTTCACGTCGCTGATATAGGCCTTGTCTTCGCCATCCTCAAAATAAACACGGTTGGGACCGAAGAAAAGTGCGTCGAACATCTCCTGCAGCTTGGCATCAACCTGCTGCTGGGTGTAGCCCATGTCGGTGAAGACGTTGCGATACTTGTGAGTCTCGAAGCCACCCTGGGTCCAGGGAGTCAGGGGAGCGTATGACATCATGGGAGCATGGAGCTCAGGCTGCATGTCAAAGCCAACCCAGTCGATGGTCAGCTCACGACCGTCCTTGCTCTGGAACTTCAGGTCGGCAATGCCGCGGGGAGAGTTGTTCACGGGTACGGTGATGATCTGCCAGTCGTTGCACTTGGGAATGGTGATATTGGCCATAACACCCATGCCACGGCCGAAGCCACCAAAACCGCCAAAGCCACCGAAGCCTCCCTGGGGAGCACCCTGACCCTGGGGACGATTGCCCTGAGGACCGCCTTGTCCGCCGGGACGGTTACCGCCGTTGGGACGGGGAGCTGGAGCGGTGATGTTGCTGATGGTAAGGATGGCGCCCTGGGGAGCCATGACACGTACGGATACGCAGTTCACCTGCTGACCAAAGTCAATCTTGCTATAGGTACTGTAGGCCTCCTCACCCTTGTAGGTGATCTTCCAGCCCTCAAAACGACCCACGCTGTCGGGACTTACGAAGTCCACGGTCACGCCGGTAGGACTGATGGTGCTGTAGCGGTCGATGTGGATAGGCTTGCGGGCGTTGTTCACACCTACGCCACGCAGGGTGGGCTTCACGGTCTGGATGGTACCGTCGGGATTGAAGAACAGGGAGTCACAACGCACACTGCGCAGTTTGTCGAAGTTGGGCGAGTAGTCGTTGTGATGATAGAACAGGTACCACTGATCCTTGAAGTTCACGATACTGTGGTGGTTGGTCCAGCAACCGGTGGGCGACTGCTCCATGATCTTTCCCTTGAACTCGTAGGGGCCCATTGGATTGTCACTCATGGCGTAGGCCAGGGTCTCGGTCTTGTCCTCCACCCAGGGGAATGTCAGGTAATACTTGCCATTATACTCAAAACCGAAGGGGCCTTCCACGAAGCCTCTGGGCAGGGTGGTGATGCGCTGGGGCTGACCCTCAATGCTCATCATATCGGGAGCCAGCTTGGCCACGCTGATGCTGCCGCCACCGTAGAAGATATAGGCATCGCCATTGCTGCACTGCATGACACAGGGGTCAATGCCACCCACACCCTTCATGGGCTCGGGCTGCAGCTTGTACTTACCGTCGGGCATGTCGCTGATGGCCACACCGATACCGAATCCACGTCCGGTCTTCTGTCCGTTGGGGAAGTAGAAGTAATACTTGCCGTCCATCTCAACACAGTCGGGCGCCCACATGGAATAGCCCTTGGGATTACCCCACTCCACGTTCTCCTGACTAACGATGACACCATGGTCCACCCAGTCAGTCAGGTTATCGGATGAGAATACATGATAGTCGGCCATGCAGAACCAGTCCTTGCGGGGATAGTCGTCGGGCGCGGGAATATCATGGGAAGGGAAGACATAGACACGGCCGTTGAAGACGCGGGCCGTAGGGTCGGCAGAGAACTGGTCACGGATGATGGGGTTCTGTGCAGAGGCAGCCAGCGATGTGATAGCCATCGCTGCTGCCATGATTATGCTTTTTTTCATGCTATACATTTATACAGGTGGGTAAATGCTTTACTTGATGCCGCGGAGCATCCACTTGCAATTGTCGTTGTTGAAGTCGAAGTCACCGAGGGTAGGCGTACTGTCGGCGATGGAAATCAGGGCAAGCTTCTTGCTGGTGCCGGGGATGGACTTGGGCATGATGCGGTAGGTGCCGTCGGTCAGCTGGTCAATCTGCCAGAGCTGCTCATCAGCACCGGTGTACTCGGGTACGGTGGTAACCTCCTTCTCGGCGGTTGCAGCCAGGGCACGGTTGGTGCCGGCGATGGTGATCTTGTAGTAGGGCTGACCCAGGAAACCGCCCTTGTCGGCTACGGGAGTAAGCTGCCACTGCTGGTGGGGACGACCCATGTAATCGCCGTTGCGCAGGGTGATCTCACCGGTTGCCCAGGTACCCTGTACGTCAGCCAGCTTCTGGGTCTCAACGGGCTTGATCTCCTCGCCCTGAGTCTGACCGCCAAAGCCGCCACGACGACGGGCAACATTCAGACGCTGGAAGTCAACGGCCAGCTCCAGAGAGTAGCCATGACGCTGTGACTCAAGCTCATAGACGCCATCGGCAACCACGTCGCCGGATACAGGCCAGGCATTCTTCCACACGATGGGACGAATGGCCAGGGCACTCATGCCACCCTGTACGAAGTCGGCCTCCCAGTGGAAGGACATCTTCTCAATGCCATCGGCAACAACGGTACGACCGAAGTGGCCGGCACCGACCTGCTTGCCGTCGGGGGTAGCCTTGACAACCATCTTGCCACCACCCTGGGTCATGGGACGACCCACGTTGTCCAGATAGGGACCGGTAACGGTCTTTGAGCGACCACATACAATATTGTAGGTTGAGTTGACGCCATCGCAGCAGGTACCGTGGGTACCGAGCAGATAGTACCAGCCATCCTTGTAGAACAGGGCTGAGGCCTCACAGTCAATGGCAACGGTTACCTCCTTGTTGCCCTGAACGCGTGCACCCGTCTTGGGATCCAGCTCGAACAGGCGGATCTCACCGAAGTAGGTACCGCAGGTCAGCCACAGGCGACCGGTCGTGGGATCCAGGAAGAGGCAGGGGTCGATACAGTCGAAGTCATCACCGTCCACCGAGGCGGCAACCTCAACGGGCTCGCTGTACTTGAAGTCGGGAGAAGCGGGATCCAGGGTCTTGTTCCACATGGTCAGCATGCGACCGCGGTGTGAGCCACCCAGACCACCACCGGTGGCACCATAGGCAACCAGATAGCGATCGCCGATCTTGATGACGTCGGGAGCTGCACCGCCACCGGGACGGTTAGCCCTGATCAGTTCCTCACCCTTCATGTATCCGCTCTCCCAGGTGTAACCACCATCCTCAGAGATCAGGCCACCCTGGCCAGTACCGAAGGTGTACCACTTGCCGTCACACTCGGCCAAAGTTGAGGGGTCATGGATGTAAGGATGACCCGCCTGTGCACTTGCTGTTGTTGCTGCCATACTGATGAGCGCGCCTGCCATCAGTGCCTTTGCTATATTTTTCATAATGTGTTTCTTCTTGTTTGTTTTATGATTTCCGCCTGACCCACATACGCGGTAGCTCTCCTTCCCATAGCGTATCGGAACGGGGGAGACCGGAAAGCGAATGTCCTTTCCGGATTTGTGTCAGGCAGAGGTAGAGGGTCTCCTTATTTTACTTGATGGTATAACCTTTCTTGATTACCTTACCGTTCTCGTCAACCAGACGTACGCAGAAGTCGCTCATACCGGGACCATTGATGATGACGCCACGGATGATGTTCTCGCCCTTCTTCAGGTTGATGCGCTTTGACATCCAGTCGTCAGCCACCATACGGCGGTCGCCAGAGAGGATAAGGGCCTCCTCGCCGTTTACCCACCACTGCGAGGCAGAGTTGGAACCTACGGCCAGACGTACGTCGTTCATGTCCTCATCACAGTTGATCACGGTCACGGCCCAGTAGATGACGCCATATACGCGGTTGATCTCATGCTCACCGAAACGCATCAGCTTGAAGTTGTAGAACTTGCTATCCAGCTTGTGCCACTTCAGCTCCTCGGTAGCCTTCTCCATCTCAACGGGGCCCTGCTGCATGCGACGGAAGTCCATGGGTGCACCGGGCTGCTGACCCTGGGGAGCGGGCTGGGGCTTCGGACGCTCAAATGTTACCTTCACCTTCTGGCCATCCTTGGGCAGTATGGTCATCTGGTTCTTGAAATACTCCTTCGAGAAGGTCTCGCGCAGGTAGCTGTCAACGAAAACCGTATTGGAACGGTTCTGCTTGTCAATGGGCTCCAGCACAGTCCAGCGACGGATGAAGCCTTCAGCATCGGGGCTGACAGCCTCCTTCGTGGCGGGAGTGAAATACTTCTCTTGCGCCTGAACAGGCATTGCCGCCATTACCGAAAGTAGGAGGGCAGCAAAAAAGTTCATTTTTTTCATGATGTTAATAATTTATGGATAATGTTTGTTTTTGTCCTGTATTTCCTATGGTTTCCGTCCTGCGGTCGATTTGCTCATATCCTGCGGTCGATTTGGCTTTGTCCGCCGCAGGATTTGCGTTTGTCCTGCGCCAGACCTGGGCTTGCCGTGCGGCCGGAATCCTCACAGCCTGTTTCTTGTCAATTATTTTTCCTCATTCAACATATCACTTCAGTAGGGTGGGCCCCAGATAAGCGGGCTTCAGGCCGCCCCAGTCAAGGACGACACGCTGCAGAACCTGACCTTCGGTTGAGAATACTGTAAGCGAGTGGCGCTTGTCCTTCTGCGGTTCACCGACCTTGAGCCTGACCACATATTCATGCCCGTTGCGCATGACATCCACCTTCCATGGGTAGGACCATTCCTCAAACTTGTAGTTGAAGATCTCCTGCTTCTGGCCATCGATGGAGACACCTACCATGTTGCTCTTCTGCGGATTGGCCTCGGGGAAGAAGGGCATCATGTAGATGTAGGCGGTGATGCTGTCGGGCGTCTCACTCTTCGGGAATGCGAAGTCATAGCTTGCATAACTGGTTCCACTGCCAAACTGAACGGCAGTTCCATCATACCCCAGACCGGGAATGAGGGTGGTGTGCTCCTGCGAAACAGGCTTGGCAACATCGAGCACCAAGCAACCTTCCATCTTGTCCTTTGCCTTGTCCAGGCTCAGGTTCACAGGTCTGGGTGAAACACCCTCGGTGCGATTGAGCTCGGGCATGTTCGGATAGAGCGACACGAAGCCTGGAGGCACCATCATCATACCGTTCCACTTGCCGTCAAGCATGGTGTTGTAGGTGAGGTTGAGTGCCTCGATGCTGTCAAATGCAGCCTGCGACTCATCCGCTGCCCAGTTGGCCTCTGCCAAATGACCTGCCTTGTACTGCTCATGGTTGAGCTGGGCAAGGAGGAACTTACGGCACATCTGTTCGCTGGCCATCACGGGATAACCTATGAACTCGAAGAACGAAGCACGATAGTCGCTGGGCAACTGCTCCATGATGTGCTTGGTACGCTGGGCTATGTCGTGGTATCGGGCCAGACGACGCTGAGCCTGATTGTAGTGCTGGAAGGAGTACTCCGAGTCACGAAGGCGACAGCGGTCGGCGCTGTCCCACTGCCAGTCCCAGCCCATGTATTCGGGTTTGCGTTCCCAGGCCAGGTGATAGTACTGAGTCAGGATGTCCTGCAGCTCCTTCTGATACTTCACGCCGTAGATGTCTGCCAGCATATTGGCCTGGAAGGTATTGACCTTCTCATAGTCATAGACTGTGGGATCATCGGCCATGTCAAAGAACAGCTGCATACCGAGCTCCATCGGTTTGATGTCGCCCACATTGAGCAGCCAGTAACGGTCTGCCCCGGCCTTGTAGGCGCGACCCAGCTCCTCCAGCATCAGGGCGGGAGGCGTCGTGTTGAGCCAGAGGTAGTCGTGGGGCGTACCGCAATAGGACAGGTGATAATAGACACCGTTGCCACCGCTGCGCTTCCTTTCCTCGGCGGTAGGCAGGTGTTTCATGAAACCATAGTTGTCATCGGGCCATACGATGGTGACATCGTCGGGCAGACGGAGTCCGGCGTTATATACGTCAAGCGTTTCCTTGTAGGGCACAAAGATCTGAGACACCTCGCTGGCAGGCTTCTGGGTGAAGAGTTCCAGGATGGTGCGCTGGTCACGGATGACATCCTCCAGCACCTTCACGCGCTCCTCAGGTGAGGTCTGTCCGCGCATACCCTCATCGTGCACACCGCGCATGGCGACCGTGTAGATGTTGTCGTACTGGGCAGCCTCGGCCAGGCGGCTGGTGAACTTCTGCAGGATGGTGTTGCGGTTCGTGCGGTAGTTCCACTCACCGTCACGCTCGCTGTCCCACTCATTCTTGCAGGCATTGTTGAAGAGCATCGGTTCGCAGTGGCTCGTGGTGATGATCACACCCATGCGGTCACATATCCTCTTGCTCTCCGGGTATTGGTAGAAGGCGTTCGTCACATCGTGCATGGCAGGGGCCAGCATGTTGCCGCCCAGACGAAGGATGAGCTCGCAAACCTTCTCGTAGGTCTTGGGACCAATGTCGCCCAGTCCCTTCTCGAAGGTCTTGGCTGCCCAGGGTTGCATACCCCAGTCCTCATCGGTGATGAAGATGCCACGATACTTGATGGCAGGCGACTTCTTGACGAAACGTTTCGCGCTGACCTCCAGCACCTTCTGCTTCTTAACGGGCACATCAGCCCACCAAGTCCAGGGCGAAACGCCCAACCGTCTTGAAATCTCGTAAACGCCATAGATCGTACCTCGGCGATCGCTGCCTGCGATGACCAGATTCCCATCCACCAAATCAATCACATAACTCTCCCACTGTCCCTTGACCTCTGTCACGTCCAACTTACCCTGCTCCACAAGCCCGTCGATGTACTGGCTTCGGCCAATCGTGCCGACCAGAATGCTGCCAGGCAGACCAGGCTGGGAAAACTCACCGCTGTACGCAAGCTTGATGTCATCGTCCAGGTTGTTTATGGCCGTCAGGACACCGTCATGCTCCTTTCTGCTTGCCATTATCTGTACACGCTTACCGTCTTTGGCGATAACAAATGACTGGGCGCTCGCTTGGAGCACCACAGTCATCAGTAGTATGAATTGTATGAGTCTTCTCATTGTCTTTTGGAAAAGGTTCGTAGGAAGTTTCCTTATACCTTATTATATATTATAGAGAAGGAAAACACCTCCTGTCCCCAATCCGCTCTCCTCCTTGATTGGGGAGAGCCAGGGAGAGGGTCCTATTCGCAGATCACCACACCACCATTCTTGGGAATAGTAACGGTGATCTCGTTCTTCTTGTTGGTCTTCATGGTCGTCTTGCTGCCCTGAAGCTGTGCATCGTCGCAGTAGACGGTCACCTCCTGACCAGGCTGGAACATGCCATCGAGGTTGTAGGTCACGGTCATGGTCTCATCCTGTGCGTTGATACCAGCCACATACCACTTGCCTGCGGTACTCTGGCGAGCCAGTTCAACATACTTGCCGGGATAGCCACTGATGAACTTCATGTCCTTCCATGCCACGGGCACCTTCTTCATGAAGTCAACGGCCCATGCAGGAGCATCGGTCAGGTTATTCGGAGCCATGGCAAAGTTCTGGACAGGAGTCTGGAACAGGATGGCGGTAGCCAAAGCATAGACATCGCTGGTCTTACGGGCTCTGCCCCGCTGGTCGTTATTCTTATTATAGTACTTGTTCAGGGTTGAGCCACCGAAGTCCATGTTACCCACAGCGTTACGCAGAATGGGGTGGATGGTTCCAGCCAAAGCCTCAATGTCATTGTCGTTCTGGTTGAAAGCCAGGTTCTCACTTGCACGAACAGCCCCACAAGCTACGAAGTTGGGGTACATGCGCTCCCAGCCACGGGGCAGG
>JAZRVZ010000084.1:0-6410 GCA_045599425.1 Bacteroidaceae bacterium
GTAACGAATGAGAGACTTGTTTTGCAAGGTTATCCCTCGCTTATGGGTATCTATACCAAATTGCATCGTAATTAGGGAACCGCCGTATGCCGAACGGCACGTACGGTGGTGTGAGAGGTCGGAAAATAATAGTAGGAAGAAAACAACCCACGTTATTTTCCTCCTACTCGATTACGAACGTCTAGCGGTAGATTTACCAAAGTCTAGCGGTGGAGTTATTCAAGTCATGCTGTTTACTTGCAAATGCAATGCTTGTACGCCACGAACGAAGTTTTATTAAACATAATTCGTATTAGAATTTATATTACTGTAGAATACAAAGCAGCAACGGATTAAACGGACATGACGAACATTCAGTATAAATGTTGCTATGTTGGGTTCCGTTTAATCCGTTGCTGAATAGCTGAGATGATTTTGCAAAAAGTGTATCGTCAGCCGAAAGAGTCGTCGTCAGCAAACCTTAGGCTTAGTTTGCCAGGCTCTTGCTGATGTAGAAGGTTTTATTCTTGTCCACGTAAATGGTAAGTGTGGGCATTTCGTACTTATCCATCAGAATATTCTTCTTACCCTTGGTCTTGCGAACTTCAACGATATTCGTGTTTGCCTTGAGCTGGAGTTCGGTATCGTTAGCTTTCTTGATGACCAATGTGGCTACGTCCTTACCATTGAGCTTAGTCTGGATAATCTCATAGGTATCAGGTCTAAGCACTTGTGTATGAGGGACAAAGTTGTTATCGGTAAGTTCGTCCAGGCTATCATGGGTGATTCCGACAAGATGGCACAGGTACTCGTTAAGCTGGATGTTGGTGAGCATGCCATAAGGGCGATTTTCCTGTTGAGGATGATAGGCAGCCAGGAATACGTCTTCACCGGTGTGTCCGTTGGTAGTAAATGCCAGTCCAGTACGTTCGGTCATGAACTGGGCAATCATTCGGCTCAATCCACTGCTGTAGAGAGAACCACGGACGGACTTGCGCTCGTCCTTGGGAATGGGACTGTTGTTGTATTCCTTGCAATTGTTCAGGGCATTCATCTCGCGTTCATTAAGCTCAAAGCCGCAAAGATCCTTGAAGACCTTCTGGACATCGCTGTTAGGTACCTTGTTCAGGCGGTCGGCAACAGCATCGCTGGAAGCCTTGAATCCGCTGAGGGCATCAAACATCTTGCTCTTTGGTGTCTTTGCATAGTCACCCCAGTCGCGACGGCCAATACTCAGACCGCTGTTTCCATGGTCAGGCACAACAATAACGGCTGTGTTGCCATCCAACTTGGCAAAGTCAAAGGCTACCTTGCATGCCTTGTCAAAGGCCAGGAAGTCGGTGATCATGCTGATAGGATCATTGCTATGGGCAGCCCAGTCCACCTTGCTACCCTCGACCATGAGGAAGAATCCCTTGGGGTTGTTGTTGAGTTTCTGGATAGCAATTTCGGTCATCTCGGCCAGCGAGGGTTCCTTGGCAGGATCTCGATCAATGTCAAAAGCCATGTCACTGTGGTTGAAGAGAGCCCACATGTTGTCGCCCTGATAGTTTCGCATGGAGTCAATCTGGTTGCGGAACACTCCATATCCCTTGGATTTCAGGTGAGCTTCGGACTCGGCAGGAAGAATTCCGGCTCCGCCACCAATGATTATATTGATACCGTTGTGAGCCTGCTGAGGCATGATCCAGTCGTAGTTTCCGCGGTCATAGCTGTGAGAAGAACAGTCGGCTGGCGTAGCATGGGGAAACTCGCACGTGCAGACAAGTCCGGTGCTTTTTCCAAAAAGCAGTCGGGACGCCTCAAGGACGGTGGTCAGGGGCTGGTAGGCCTTCTGAGGGTCCATGGGATAGATGTCATTTTTGGGATCTGCCTTTGGATAGGTCGAAACCCAACCGGCAAGACTGTTGTATCCGGTCATGTAGGTAGAGGTAGTAGGAGCAGAATCACCGATAGGTGCATTGCTGCAGGTGGTCCTGACGGTACCGCAGAGGAAGGGATCGATATTCAGGAACTCTTCCCCACCCTGATTATACCACTGGTACCAGCGTGCGGTGCTGACTGTGGCCAGACTACAGCCATCGGGAATCAGTAGGATTACGTTTTTTACCTGCTGTGCCATGTTGGGGAGGCTGAGGGCCATCAGCATGAGGGCTAGCGCTTTCTTCATTGTGATTTTCATCATATTTTCTATTTAATTATTTATAATGTATGGTGGTTATTACAGTAATTGTTCACATGGATACAGGTTTCCTTACGAAGGAAGGGAAGCATTGCTTCCCTTCCTTGACCTGTGTCGGGGCGACCCGACTCGAACGGGCGACCGCCTGGTCCCAAACCAGGAACGCTACCAACTGCGCTACACCCCGATTGCTTTTTGCAAGCGAATGCAAATTTAGTACAATTATTTGAAACAGCGAAATGTTTTCTTCTTTTTTTATCCTTTTTTCGTCAGGACGGTGTCATGGCCAGTTGGAATTGACCAAAGAAAGTGTGTTCAGGCCAGAACAGTGTAGGCCAGGAACCCAATGTAGGCAAGCGTCATCACGGCACCTTCCCACCGCTTGACCTTGTAGTCTGAGTAGGAGAAGACGAAGAGCATCAAACCGCTTCCCACAAGTGTGAGGAGCTGGAACAGCGAGACATCCGATACCTGCATGGGAGTTACGCTGCTGCAGACGCCCAGGATAAAGAAGATGTTGAACAGACAGCTTCCTACCACGTTACCAATGGCCATTCCGGCGGCTCCTTTGCGGGCTGCAATGACACTTGCGGCAAGTTCGGGAAGGGAGGTGCCGGCAGCCAGAATGGTCAGTCCGATGATGGTTTCGCTGACGCCCAGCAGTCGGGCCATCCCTGAGGCTCCGTCCACAAAGAGTTCTCCGCCGCCTATCAGACAGCAGAAACCGAGCAGAATAAAGAGTCCAATCTTCCACAATGGCATTTCCTGCACGTCTTCCCCACCCTCCTGGTCATCCTGGTGGATGCCGTTCTGAGCCAGTGAGAAAGTATAGGCCATGAATATACCGAAGAATAGGAGCAGAACCAGTCCGTCCGCCCTGGTAAGTATGTCGTTTTCTCCACCGCCGAACACACTGTCCTTCAATAGGAAAAGCATGCTGAGCGAGGCAACGAGCGTAAAGGGTATGTCCTTCCATACGGTACTCTTGGCTACACGCAGTGGACTGATCATGGCCACCACACCCACGATGACAAGGGTGTTGAAGAGATTGCTCCCCACGATGTTTCCGGCAGACATACCGGAACTTCCCTTCAGTGCAGAGAAAAGACTGACGCTGAATTCAGGCAGGGAACTGCCCATGGCTACGACTGTAAGACCAATGACCATATCGCTGACGTTCAATCGTTTGGCCAGTGCCGAGGAACCGTCAGTCAGTTTGTCTGCGCCCCACATGATGAGAAGGGCTCCAATGAGCAGGTAGAATATACTGGTAATCATTTCTTTGTCTCAAAGGATCTGTCCGTATGATGAATGCTTTATTGCTTGAATAGGTTCGGGACACAGACCCGATTACTTTGCCAGACTACGTCCCAGCCTCAGTTGGCCGTGACGCGGAATGGACAGCCACAGAGAGTCCTCATCCAGACCCTCGATGCTGGCAGTGTCAACCAACTGTGTCGTTCCATATTCCATGGCATGTTCGCCCATGAGCAGGAGTCTGCAGCGTTCCACACGCCAATGTGTATAGTTTGTTCCCCGACTGGCAACGCTGCTGTCCGACGACAAGGAGAGGGTGGTTGATGAGTCCTTCCAGTTTCCTTCCAACTGACTTATGTTCAGGAAGGTGGACATGAACAGTTCATCCTCAGCATTAAGCTTTGCCATAACCATCACACGGTCCTCGTAATTACGTACGTCGCCCAGCATCCTACCCTCGATACCATCGGCCGAGGTCTTGCAGATGCTCAGCGTGTCGCCGTTGTCCGTGATGAGCTGCAGGCTGCTCATTGCCGTCTCCTCGCCAAGCACACCCGTCAGGATAGTGTCACGCGTACCTGCACGCATAGTATCCTGCGACAGTTCGTAGGGACGTTCCACAGCGGGCTTCCCATGCTTGTCCCAGCAAGAGGAGAGACAAAGACAAAGGGAGGCCAGGACTGAAAGAATTAGGCGTCTCATACGGCGGCAATCACCTCAATCTCTACCAGGGCACCCTTGGGGAGGTCCTTCACGGCCACAGCACTGCGCGCAGGATAGGGAGCCTGGAAATACTGACTGTAAATCTCGTTCATTGCTGCAAAGTTGGCAATGTCGGACAGGAAGACGGTGGTCTTCACGACATGCGAGAGATCCGTACCTGCAGCTTCCAGGATGGCCTGGGCATTGCGTATTGACTGGTGTGTCTGTTCCTGGATGCCACCTTCGGGAAAGGCTCCCGTGGCGGGATTAATGGGAAGCTGCCCGGAGGCAAAGATCATGTTTCCGGCCTGGATGGCCTGACTATACGGTCCGATGGCCGCAGGTGCCTTGTCAGTGTGAATTGCGTTCATTATGCTTTATTATTTAATAATATTAATAATATTAGGTAATAATTGCAACACTCCCATGAGCGTTTGCAATGCAAAATTGCGAAAAATATGTCAATTACACAAGTGAAATTGTGAAAGAGTGCAAAATTAAAGTATTTTTGTTGGATATAGTTTCAGCATATAATTAAATTTAGTAATTTTGCATAAGGATAGACTTATTCAGGAATTCCGTAAGGGAAGAGAGATTGACTGAAACAAACAGAAGTAATTATTAAAATAAATATCGTAAGAATGAACTTCAAGAAATTAGTTTTCGCACTTACTGCCACCGCAGCCGTTATGCCTGCCATGGCACAGTTTGATGGAATGGACACCAGGCAGCGCGTAGAGCACTCCATGAAGCAGGCAGGCGTAGCCGCCGATGACCTGGAGGAGCAGACCGACCTGGCTATGGCATACATCAGCGAGTACCAGTCGGCCCTGGAGGGCAACAACTGGCCCGAGGCCCTGCGTACCCACCAGTGGCTGATGGAGAATGCCCCCTACTCTATCCAGGGTATCTATACGGGTAAGGCTCCCCTGATGTTCTACCAGTTGGTTGCTGCCGAGGAGGACGTGGACAAGAAGATCGAGTACTTCAAACTGATGCAGGACATGTTCAGCAAGCGCCTGGAGCGTCTGGATGCACTGAACTCCTTCACTGCCATCAAGAACACCCGTGGTGACGTACTGGCTGCCCAGGCAGACTACAGCTACTGGTGCTTCCAGAAGGGTCTTGCCACGCAGAGTGAGAAGACCGGATGGGACACGAACAAGCTCTATGACGCCTATCACGAGGCCATCAAGGAGATCAACGAGAACGGCGGTCGCGAGATCCAGGGTTCCGTACTTCAGAACTTCATCTACGTAAGTGACGCCATCTTCAAGGGCAACAAGACGAACGCAACCATCCGCGAGCGTTACCTCCAGGACTACATGGATTCCAAGGATGCGTGCGAACGCATGCTGCAGCTGGCCAAGGAGGCCCAGGAGCAGGGTGACGAGGAGAAGGCACAGAAGCTGGTTGCCACCTACGACGCTCCCCTGGCTTGGATTGAGCAGACCTTCACCACGAGTGGCGCTGCTGAGCGTGAGCAGGTGATTGCCATGTACGAGAAGACCATCGAGGCCAAGAAGGACGACCTGAACTACCTGCGCAGCGCCATGACCCTGATGTCAAACTCAGACTGTGACGATGCCGACATCTACTATAAGGCCGCTCAGTATGCCTACGCCATCGAGCCCACCTTCGAGTCTGCCATTGGTCTGGCTCAGAACGAGATGAAGAGCAACAATGTCAACAAGGCAGTTGAGTACTACAACAAGGCCCTGGAGCTGGCAACCAACGACAAGACCCGCGGTAACATCTGCATGCGTATCGCCACCGGTCTGCGCAAGGCCAGCCAGTACACCGGTGCCCTGAGCTATCTGGACAAGGCCATCGCTTACAATGCCGATCTCACTGGTAAGGCCAATCTCCAGAAAGCTACCGTGTACACTCAGCTTGGTCAGTACAACGATGCCATCAGCTGGGCCAAGAAGGCAAGTGCTGCCGACATCACCCAGCAGGGTACTGCTGACCGTCTCGTAGCCTCCATCCAGAAGGCACAGGCCAACCAGGCTGCCAATGCCAAGGCCAAGGCTGCCTATGATGCCTACATGGCCAAGAAGAAGGCCGAAGAGGATTTCTGGGCTGGAAAGTAAGCAGGCAACTCCCCATAAACATGAATCCCGAAGTGCTTCGACATGCGCTTCGGGATTTATTTTTGTTCGCCCAGCACGAACGTATTCTAACGGGTGTGAGTCCCCAAGCCGCCCTGACAGTGGGAAGGCTACAGCCGAAAGCAAGGGTGTCCATCGTGAGGTGGAATCTGAAGGAAGCCGTAGGCAAACATCTGGCC
>JAZRVZ010000085.1:0-18936 GCA_045599425.1 Bacteroidaceae bacterium
CGGGCCAGATGTTTGCCTACGGCTTCCTTCAGATTCCACCTCACGATGGACACCCTTGCTTTCGGCTGTAGCCTTCCCACTGTCAGGGCGGCTTGGGGACTCACACCCGTTAGAATACGTTCGTGCTGGGCGAACAAAAAAGACTACCCAGGTGCTTCGCGCATCCGGGTAGTCCGTGATTGAAACCAATCATACTCATATTAACTTATTCCATGAAAAACCATTTCTGATCTTGAATGCCTGGGGAAACAGGCTGTATGCTACTTCAGATGCTCTGGCAGGATAGGCATGGCACCGTTCTGGGTGCAGACAAAGGCACTCACCTTCACGGCACGCTCGTGAGCTTCCCTGACGGTCTTGCCCAGCAGCAAGGAGGCTACGAAGGTCGCGGTGAACGAGTCACCGGCGCCGACTGTATCGGCCACCTCTACCTTGGGCGTGCCCTGGAAGCTTACCTCGCCATCGGGGGTAAAGACATAGGAGCCGTTCACGCCGCAGGTCAGGATGAGCATCTTCAGGTTGTACTTGGACAGCAGGGCTTTGCACTTGGCCTGGAAATCGATGCTCTGAAGGTCCACCAACTTGTCATTCTGATTCTCAGCAGGACCGAACAGACGGCTGATGGCCACCAGTTCCTCATCATTGATCTTCAGGATGTTGCACTTCCCGAATGATTGTTCGATAATTTCCTTCGTATAGAAGCCCTGGCGCAGGTTGATGTCAAACACCTTCAGTACATCCTCGCTCTGAGGCATATTGTCAATGAATTTATTGATGGTTTCGCGACTCTTTGCGTTGCGCTGTGCCAGCGAACCCCAGCATACGGCAATGGTCTCCTTGGCCAGCTCGGCCAGTGCAGGCGTGTAGGGAATGTTGTCCCATGCCACGTTTTCCTTGATATTGTACTGGGGGATGCCGTTGCAGTCCAAGGTCACCTGTACGGTACCGGTGGGATACTCTACGGCGGGAATGTTCCAGGGCAGTTTCTTCTCGGTGAAGATGTCGGTGATCTCACGACCCAGAAGGTCGGTGCCTACTGCACTTACCACGCAACTGTTCAGGCCGAACTGGCTCACATGATAGGCAAAATTGGCGGGTGCTCCACCCAGTTTTCTTCCTTCTGGCAGGCAGTCCCAGAGTGCCTCTCCCATACCTACTACTGTCTTACTCATAGTCTGTTTTTATGTATATTAGATTATTGATTGAACAATGAGATCCCGGCATACTTACCGAATCCGTTTGCAAAATTAAGCATCTACTGCGTATGTTCATGTAAAATATCTTTCCTTGATGCGAAAAAATGTTTCGGTGAAACAAAAATGGCAGCAAATGAACGGATTTTACGCAAAAACCCTCAGCGATGAACGGACATCGCCGAGGGTTACGGATTTGCGGGTTATGTCAAGAGGGCGTACCTGCTGGTCGAAACGAGTCTGTTGACCAAGTCGAATCTATTGGCCGAAACGAACCTGCTGACCGGAGCGATTCCGCGGGAACGCCCGTTGTCATGTTATCCTTTCAGTTTCTTCAGACTCTCCTCAAGTGCGGCAATCTTGCTCTCAGCATCTGCCTGCTTCTTGCGTTCCATCTCAACAACCTGGGCGGGGGCACTGCTGACGAAGCGCTCGTTGGTGAGCTTCTGCAGAACGCCCTGCAGGAAGCCCTGGAGTCGCTTGATCTCGGCCTCAGCCTTCTGGATCTCGGCTTCCACATCGATCAGGTCGCCCACGGGTACGGCGTACTCGGTGGTTCCGGCCAGGAAGCTGGCGGCGGTGTCATCCTTCTGGGCCACAATGGTGATGTCGCCCACGAAGGCCATCTTCTGGATGAGGCAGTTGTAGGCGGTCAGGGGGTTCTCGGCCACGCACTGCAGGGCGAGTACCTCCTTCTGGGCGATGTTCTTCTGGTTGCGCACGGCACGAATGCCGGCAATGACCTGCTTCATGACCTCAATGTCGGCAATCAGATTGTCCTGTTCAGCAGTGGGGGTCTCCATGTGCAGCTCCTGGAGCATGATGGATTCGCCGTTGTTGCGATCGTAGATGTGCTGCCACAGCTCCTCTGTGATGAAGGGCATGAAGGGATGGAGCATCTTCAGCAGGACGTCGAAGAAGTGGAGGGTGCAGTCGTAGGTCTTCTGGTCGATGGGCTGACCGTATGCGGGCTTGATCATCTCCAGGTACCAGCTTGAGAACTCGTCCCAGAAGAGCTTGTATATGGCCATGAGAGCCTCGGAGAGACGGTACTTCCTGAAGAGGTCCTCGCTCTCGTTGAAGGTCTTCTGCAGCATGGCCTCGAACCACTCTGTGGCGATGCGGGCGGTCTCGGGCTGCTCGATGTCAGCCGTCTGCCAGCCCTTGACGAGGCGGAATGCGTTCCAGATCTTGTTGTTGAAGTTGCGGCCCTGCTCGCAGAGGCTGTCATCGAAGAGAATATCGTTTCCGGCAGGGGCAGAGAGCATCATACCCATACGTACGCCATCGGCACCGAAGCGGGCAATGAGGTCGAGGGGATCGGGGCTGTTGCCCAGGGACTTGGACATCTTGCGACCGAGCTTGTCGCGCACGATACCGGTGAAGTACACATTCCTGAAGGGCATCTGGCCCTGGTACTCGTAGCCAGCCATGATCATGCGGGCCACCCAGAAGAAGATGATGTCTGGACCGGTCACCAGGTCAGCCGTGGGATAGTAGTAATTGATTTCCTCGTTTCCAGGATTGTTGATGCCGTCGAAGAGGCTGATGGGCCAGAGCCAGCTTGAGAACCAGGTATCGAGGGCGTCCTCGTCCTGACGGAGGTCGGCAGCGGTGAGGTCGGGGTTGCCGCTCTTCTCGCGGGCCATCTCAACGGCCTTCTCCAGGGTCTCGGCCACGACGTAGCCACCCTGGGGCAGGTAGTAGGCGGGGATGCGGTGTCCCCACCAGAGCTGGCGACTGATGCACCAGTCCTTGATGTTCTCCAGCCAGTGGCGGTAGGTGTTCTTGTACTTGGTGGGATAGAACTGGATGTCGTCGTCCATGACGGGACCCAGGGCGATCTCGGCCAGGTGCTCCATCTTGAGGAACCACTGCATGGAGAGTCTGGGTTCGATGGCCACGCCGGTACGCTCGGAGGTGCCTACCTTGTTGGTGTAGTCCTCCTGCTTCTCCAGCAGGGCTGCGGCCTTCATGTCGAGGGCAATCTGCTTGCGGCAGTCGAAGCGGTCCATGCCAATGTACATGCCGGCAGCCTCGGAAAGGGTTCCGTTGGCGTTGAATACGTCGATGGCCTCTAGGCCGTACTTCTCGCCCAGCATGTAGTCGTTGACATCGTGGGCGGGGGTTACCTTCAGGCAACCGGTACCGAACTCGATCTCAACGTACTCGTCCTCGATGATGGGCACCACGCGACCTACCATGGGTACGATGACCTTCTTGCCCTTGAGCCAGGTGTTCTTGGGGTCGTTGGGGTTGATGCACACAGCCACGTCGCCCATGATCGTCTCAGGACGGGTGGTGGCCACCACGGCATAGCGCTTGCCCTCGGCATCGCGGTGGATGACCTGCTGCTTCACGGTGGGGTCGAAGGGCTTGTCGTCGTTGCAGATGACGATGGCGTCGGCCTCCTCGCCGTCGGTAGAGCCTGCGGGCTCGTCCACATAATACTTCATGTAGTAGAGCTGGCTGTGCTCCTCCTTGTAGATGACCTCCTCGTCAGAGAGGGCGGTGAGGGCCTTGGGATCCCAGTTGACCATGCGGACGCCACGGTAGATGAGTCCCTTGTTGTAGAGGTCGCAGAAGACCTTGATGACGCTCTCGCTGCGGGGCTCGTCCATGGTGAAGGCGGTACGGTCCCAGTCGCATGAGCAACCGAGCTTGCGCAGCTGCTTGAGGATGATGCCTCCATGCTCCTCGGTCCATGCCCATGCGTGCTTCAGGAACTCCTCACGGGTGAGGTCGGTCTTCTTGATGCCCTGCTCGGCCAGGCGGTTGACCACCTTGGCCACGGTGGCGATGGAGGCATGGTCGGTGCCGGGTACCCAGCAGGCGTTCTTGCCCTCCATGCGGGCGTGACGGACCAGGATGTCCTGGATGGTCTCATTCAGGACGTGTCCCATGTGCAGCACACCGGTGACGTTGGGGGGGGGGATGACTACGGTATAGGGCTCACGGCCATCGGGCTTACTGCTGAACAGCTTGTTGTCCAGCCAGTACTGATACCATTTTCCCTCGACTTCGGAGGGATCGTACTTTGTTGCTAATTCCATTGGTTTGTCTTGTATTTTTGTTTTGTCCTATTTTATGCTTTGCTTCCTGGTGATGACCGTGCCGTCGGCCATGCGATAGCGCACGACGTAGATGCCGGGACGGAGGGTTTCGCGACCGCCGGTCATGAGCATGCCGCTGGCATTGATGTACTCCACGCGCACTGCGTCGCCGGCCAGCTGCCGGATGGCGTCGGGCTCGGGCTCTTCCCCGCTGTCCCCCACTCCATTATAGATATAGGTATAGGCCAGCTGACTGTAGAACGAGAGCTGGTTCCGGGCGGCAATGGTGGGAGTGGTCATGTGGTAGACGTTCCGGCCAGCGTCGGGATAGCGTCCGTAGCTCTCCTGACCGTCATGCAGGTCGTAGCGCAGGGTGTCGCTCCAGGTCTGGTCGGCGGCGGTGAGGATGACCATGGCACCGTCCTCGTTGTCCAGTTTGAAGCTGGTATGGATGTCCGTGCCGATGATGTCGCGCTTGCTGGCCCATACGACCAGGTGTCCGCGGGCGGGGATGATGGTGCGGAGGCCCTCGATGTCGGCCGGAATCTGGTATTTCAGGGGATTCTTGGCCTTGTCGGAGAGGTACATGCCAGCAATGTCGATATCTTCATCGGTATTGTTGTATAGCTCGATCCAGTCGTCCTTCTTGAAGTAGTCACTGACGTTGACACTGTTGCCGGCGCTGACCTCATTGACCTTGACGGGTACGTTTCCGCTGGCCAGGAGGACGGCAGGGTCGGTCTCCTCGGCAAAGACGGCTTCCAGGTCATAGTCACCCTCGCGGGGCATGACAAGCTCGGGATCCTGACTGACGAATTCCACGTCGCTCTCCACGGTGGAGAGCTGGGTGAGGCTGGCGTCGAAGAAGAGGTCGCTGGATGTATTGTTGCAGTTGTGGAGGTCGATGGCAATGATGTTCTCGCCCTTGTGGAAGTACCTGGCGGGAATCTCAATGCTGCCCTCAAGGGGCGAATCGCCGGCATAGTAGCTGCTGTTGTGGCTCTCGGTGTAGTCCTGGTAGCGGTCGCCGGACTCGGAATAGAGACCGCCTACGTCCTGTCCGTTGATGTGGAGGCGGAACCCGTCATCCACGATGTAGTCGAAGCGGAACACGTCGCCTGCGGCGGGAGCCTCGCTGAGTGTTACGGTCTTGCGGAAATAGACGCAGATTTTCTTGTTGCTGGTGCTGCCCACCTTGGTCCTGGAGTTGGTATCCATGTAACGGCCGGAATTGCCATAGCCGAAGGGAGCCTGTCCGTTCTTCCATCTAATGGTCGAGGCATTGCTCTTCCAGTCGATGTTGTCCAGCGAGCCGTCATTGTAGTAGTCCCATTGCTGGTTCATGCCGATGAGGGTGGTGGTATTGGTGAAACCGGAGGATGACTTCCAGCCCAGGAACTTGTAGCCGGCGGGGGCTTCGGCCTTCAGCGTGACGGGAGGGAAAAGAGCGCCCTTGAACTTGCCTGTGGGAACGTACATGTCATTGACCAGTATCCTGCCTTCGGCGATGTTGCTGGACAGGCTGACCTGCTGTGGCGTGATGCCGGACAGGCCCATGTCACTGAATCCCTTCAGATAGGTGATGGCGGTGTTCTGCCGACTCTTGGAGAAGTTGTTCCTGAGGGTGCTGGCCTGGCTGGTAAGGTTGCTGGTGTAGCCTTCCAGCCCCATGGGCGCGCGAAGGATCTCGGTCATCTCGTTGATGATCTCGGTGCAGCGGGAGGGCTCGAAGACGGAGCCGTTGACCAGGCAGTAGGTGTCGATGAACTTCTTGCGGAACTTGTCGTTCTTCAGCATGTTCAGGAATATGGTAACGTGCTCCACCTCCAGGGTCAGCTTACGGTTGCCCCACTCGAAGATGGGATAGAAGGTGTAGGTTTTGCGTTCCTTGAACTTGTTGAAGGGGTTGCCGATGTTCTGCTCGAAGACGTTGTCCACGTCGAAGAGTACCATGTGGAACTTGGCACCCTCGCGGCGCTCGCGGAATCCCTTCAGGTTGTTGTGGGGCCAGTCCCAGTTCTGGAGGTTAAACTGCACGGCCATGTAGTTGCAGTATTCGTCCATGTCTACCAGGTCGCAGAGCTGCTTCCAGTTCTCCTCGTTGTCAGCGTTCCTGGCCAGGTTGTACCATTCGTCAAACTTTTCGCGTGTACCCGCACTTTGCACGTAGCCGGAGTCGACGCTCATCTCAAAGGCGTCGATCTCGTCGGTGTCAATGCCATAGCCGGCGTAGGCCAGCTGCTTGTTGCTGGGCTGGCGCATGTTCTGCATACCGCGGTACTTGCCATTGATGAACACGTGGGTGGGATTCCAGTCCTGCAGGTCGCAGTAAAGCCCTGACCGCTTCACGATCTGATGGATGGCTGCATCCTTGATGCGGCTCTGGGCGTGTCCGTCGTTGCCACCGTTGCGGAGCAGCAGCACTTTGTTCCGGTTGTATGGCTTGTCGTCGAAGAATTTGTAGTCCAGGGAGTTGATGTCGTAGGTCTTGGTGGCCTTGATCTTGAAGGAACGGGGTGTCTGCTTGCGGCTCCATCCACCGCTGATGCTGAAGTCGGTCTCCTGCTGGAAATAGCCGTCCGTATTGCCACGGGGCTCCTGTTCGATGTACTCGAAACTGACGGGACGGTCCCAGTCCATGTTGTAGTTCACGGCATACTGTGTGCCGTTTCCGCTGCGGCCGTTGCCTGACCCTGCCACGTCCACGCCATAGGCACTGCCGGTGATGTTCCTGGCATCGGTTACCACGCTTACGATCGGCAGGGTGTAGTTCTTGTCGCGGCGGATGTAGGAGCGTGTGGTGACGGGGCTGGGCAGCTTGCCGTCCTGGAAGAGTCGCCAGCGATATACCACAGTCCGCTCAACCAGGAACTTCGGGTCGGTGCCGGTCTGGCCGTTCTCCAGGGTGGGGGTGCTGCCGTTGGTGGTGTAGCGGAGCGTGGTTCCGGCAGGGATGGTGACGGTTACGTAGAAACTGTTTCCGTTCTCGAAAATACATCCGTTGGTGTCCACTTCCGGCGCAGCCAGCTGTTCGGTGCAGAAGCTGCTTCCGTTGTTGCTTGCCTCGGGGGTGGGTGTGGAGGTCCAGCCCCATTCCTGGCCACCATCGATGGTGCGGGCCCAGGAGGCGCGTCCGATGCCCTCGGGGTATTCCTGTGAGACGATAAGCCTACCCTTGCTGTCTGATACACAGACGATTCCGCCATCACAATCCAGTTTGGTATTGACCTGCTGGTAGGCCTTGCCGTAGCGACTGTTGTGGTCAAACCAAATGTTCTTGTAGCCATGGGCCGGAACAGTGCCGAGGTCTTCGGGCATGTGGTATTTCATCAGGTTGTCCGGGTCGTCGCTGACGTAGCAACCTGCCAGGCTGACAGCATTGTCTGTCGGGTTATAGAGTTCTATCCAACCACCATAGTTCCAGGAGGGATCAATGAACATATCCACGTTCTTGCTCTGTATCTCGTTGATGATCAGCGTGCCAGTTGCTTCATTGGCCTCAAGGCGCTGATGGGTGGTCTGCAGGTCGGTCACTTCAACCCTGTCCTGTGCGTGCAGGATTGCAGGCAGGAGGATGGTTGCGAACAGTAGCAGATGTCTCTGATAGGTTTTCATGCCGGGGACGTTTTGTCGGGGTTCTGGTCAGGAATAGGGTGAGTCTTTCCTGAAAATATACATATTTGGGTACAAAGATACGAAAAATCCATGATAATGTACGCGCGCGAAGACGAATAAATGCCCTAAAGCGTACGCCTTAGGGCATTTGATCGGGAATTGAGGGTCAAATTGGGCCTCGGTCTGCCTCACAGGCCGCAGGTTTTGTCTCATCGGCCGTCGGATTCACTTCGTCAGCCTTCGATTCACTTCATCGGCCGTCTGGGTTACTTCACAACGACCTTGCGGGAGGTTCCGTCGGCATAGCGGATGATGTAGATGCCGGCCTTGCCGTCAAGGCTGCCCTGAGGCACCTTCGTACCGCTGATGGTATGGATGTCCCTGACTGTATGCTGGCCCTGGTCATCTGCGAAAGGGATGATGTCCTGGATGCCTACGGGTACAGGATTGTGGAGCATGATGCTGCGGAACTCCTCCACCTCCCCGGCGGTGATGCCCACGGCATTCAGCCAGTAGTCCTCGAACTTGTCGCGCAGCGTCTTGCCCGTACGCTTCTGGATGACGGCGATGCGTTCCTGGATGGTGTTCTTGTTGCGGTTGCCGGCCGGGGCGGCAAAGCTGGTGAACTCATAGTCGTGGTAGAGGTCGTTGAGGGTGAAGCCCAGCAGGCCCTCCAGCAACACGGCAAAGAAACCGGTACGATCGGCACCAAAGACGCAGTGGAAGTAGACGCCGCGGCCCTCGCGGATGTGACCCAGCAGGAAGCGGAACTCCTCCTTCAGGCGGGCCCGGGTGCCAGCCTCATCGAGGTTGGCTGCCGTGAAGTCGTTGGCACCGGCAAAGTAATAGGTATCGCCCTTGACGAAGCCGAATCCGGACTTGCCGGTCTCGCGGTCCTGGTCGTAGGAGTCGTTGTAGCGCAGGTCGATCTCGGCACCGATACCCAGTTCCTTCAGGGTCTCAACATCCTTCTGATAGGGGGCATGGAAACCGTTCACCTCACCGCCGCGATAAATCAGTCCGTAGCGAGTGGTGCTGCCGTCCTGCATCTTCCAACCGCCAAAGTCACGGATGTTGTAGACGCTGGGGGCATAGAGCTGGCGCAGGGGACCCTCGGTGGTGAACTGACCCTTGACGGCAATCTCCCCGCCCTGGGCTACCTCAAAGAAATAGCGGGTGTTGGGAATGAGGTTGGGGATGTGGCACATCGTGGCACCATAGTTGACGCTGAGGGTCCTGGCCTCGCTCATGTCCTCGTTCAGACTGTAGCGTACCACGGATCCCTCCGACTTGCTGGCGGGTACGGGAATGCCGACGGAATGGGCTATGTCACGACGGGCGGGAGAAGGCTGGTTGTAGCTGGAGATGACGCTTTCGCTGCTCTGGGTGTACTTGACGCTCAGGAAGCGGCGGGCCTGGAAGTTCTCAAGGGTGGCGTTGAACCTGAGGTCATCCAGGTCCAGGATCTCCACGTTGCGGTAGAGGCCTGATACACGCTTGTTGTTGGCTGGATCATAGCACTGCCAGCTGAAGGTGTTGGAGACGGGTTCGATGACGCCTCCGTCCCAGGGCAGTTCCATGGCATCGGGCTTGGCGGCACGGATGACGGTCTTGCCGACAAACAGTGTGTCGGCATCTTCCGCAATGACCACGCAGCAAGGCACGCCGGCACGTACGTTCTCAACAGGGAAGAGGGTCATGGTTCTGGAGGAATAGTCGAGTCTGCCGACTTCATACACGGCCTTGAAGAGCGATCCTGGGATGTCACAGGGGGCAGAGAAACTGATCATCTCACCAGCCTTCACCGTCTTGGCAATCATCACCTCGGCGGGTGTGTCTTCCTTCACGCTGTTGTTGGTGCGGGTCAGTACGACGGGCTTCAGTTCGCCGTAGTACAGACGGAAGTTGTCCAGTACCATCCAGTTGTCCTCCAGGTCGGTCTCTTCCAGTCTGACACCCAGGGTAATGTCACCATCCTCAGCCAGCTCCACCTCCAGCCAGTTCCAGTAGTGGCCGGGCGTGAAGACGTCCTGCACCTTGGACATCAAATGGGGGAAACCGCGGCCGTCGATGGTGCTGCCCACGTCCTCGGTGCGGGAGATGTTGGCCGAGGCCAGGCTGGCGCGACCATCCTCGAAGAGGCTCTTCACAGGTTTCCGCGCATCGTTCAGCATCAGACTGAGCTTCTCGACCTTGTTTCCGTGCTCGTACTCATACAGGCCTTCCTTCCAGCCGCTCTGGCGATAGAAGCCCTGTACCTTCAGGGTGTACTTGCCGGCGGGCATGCCGCTCAGAAGCTGGGTCAGCTGGCCGGCCTTCTGACTGTTGGCAGCCTGTACCACACCCGTGCTGTTCCATACGAAGGGCTTGGTGGCTTCCCAGCCGTCCAGGTTGGCGCTGAAGGTTGCATTGGCAATCAGCGGAGTCAGGTCAAACTGACCGCTGGCCGTCTCACCCGTCTTCAGCAGCTCGGCCAGGGCCGACGCGGCCTGGGCCTTGACCTGCAGCATGGCCTCCTCGTTCAGTTCACCGGCATTCAGGAGGGCCTTGCACGACTGGCAGGCTGCATCAAAGGCACTGTGATCAAGGGCCTGACCGGCCACCTTGCTGCAGTTATCCACGAAGGCCATGATGTCCTCGCGCTTCAGGGCGGGCTTCTCCTCCTCGGGCAGGGTGGTATCGGCAGAGACGTAGGTCAGGCGGAAATTATCGTAACCCACATAGGGCGTACCGGTGGTGGCATCCTGACGGATACCGATGCGCAGGGTATAATCGGTCACGACACAGAGAAGTTCATTGACATAGAGTCCCTCCATGAAGGCCTTAGCCGCGTCGTTGGAGCTGTTGGGCACATACTTGCCGGTCTCAAGTTCGGCACCCCACTCACCGGACGTACCATATTCCTCGTTGATCAGCTTCACCAGCTTCTCGCTTTCTCCGGCATAGAAGTAGGTCTCGTTGTTCAGGACCTCACCCTTGGCAATGGCCGACGTCATGTCGTTGTGGTCCATAGGACGGGTAAACGCCTGCACCTGAAGCTTGTAGGTTCCGTTGGGAATCCCCTGGATATCCTGGTAGATATTGAAAGTACCGCCGTATACCGTGATAAGGGGATTGATGGAGGTGGCCTTCACGGCACCAGTGCCGAAGTCGCCACTCCAGCCCTTCGTGCCATCGCTGAAGCCAGGATTGGCGATGATGGGAGTCTGGTCAACCTCATCCGAGGGGTCTTCCGGATTCCCGGGTTCATCGGGTTCCTCAGGCAGGTCGTCCGTGGGACCGAGGTAGGTCAGTTCGAAGTTGTCAAAGGCCGTCCAGGTGTTGGTGCGGGCATCACCGGGAACGCGGATACCGATGCGCAACTGCCCCTTGGTTCCCACCGTGACCCTCAGCACATTCTTGCTGTACATGCCATAGTCGAAGGCCTTGCCGGCCTCGCTGTTGGAGGTGGAAGTGGTCTTGCCGCCGTCGTTGTTGAAGTAGGGCACGTACCCGTCGCCGTACTTCTTGTTGTTGTCATAGAAGCCGCTCTGGGCCAGATCGTCGGTGAGCTTCATCAGAGGCTTGCTCTCCGTGCCGGCATAGAAGACGGCCTGGGGGGTCGAGGTGGCGTAGGTTCCGGTGGCATCGGTATTGCTGCCATAGCGGGAGAAGCCCTGCACGCGTACCTCATAGATTCCCGAAGGCAGACCGGTCAGTTCCTGGCTGATGTCCACGCCTCCGGTATTGAACACGAATCCGTTGTAGTTGGGAGTGTAGCCGGAGTAGCCATGGTTGGTGGGCTCCATGCCCGTCCATACCAGTCTGCCGTTGGGTGCCGTGTTATAGCAACCTGCATCGTGGCGATGGAAGTTGGGACTCTGGATCAGGAAGGTGGCATCCACGGGCTGCTCTGCCGTGGCGGCATTCAGCTTCTCCTTCATTTCCTCCAGGGAGATGATCTGCCAACGGGCATTGGCGCCGGCCTCAGCCTCCAGGTTGCACTGGACGAGCTTGCCGGAATAGGGGGCGGCATTGAGATCGGACGCTCCATCCCATCCCCACATTCCGCTGGCTCCGGCAATGGTGTAGCTGCCGTCCCCTGCCTCGGTGAGGGTCAGGGTGGCAGTCGCCCCAAGCACGCCATTGGCGTTCAGGTAGTTGTTGGCATCATAGAAGGGCGCCTGCAGGGTGTAGCCCCCGTCGGTCTGGGTGATGGTAATGGGTGTGCCATGCTTGTAGAACGTGGCGGTCTGTCCCTTCTCACTACCAAAGTTGAGCCATTTCTGCGCCCCTGTGTTGTAGAGGAAATAGGTGCCTCCGCTGACAATCTGCGCCCAGGCAGAGCCTGTAAGCAGCAACAGCGAAGCCAGGAAAGAAAGTCTCTTTTTCATGATATCTGTGTTTTTTACGGTAAATCCATACGCAAAGATACGATTTTTCCTCAAATACAGCGTGCCTTTTAAGCATAAATGTGTAATTTTGTCACGCAATCCATAATAATATCAAATTCCATGCATACAAGAGAAGAGAAGATGGCAGCGTTCGGCCGTCTGCTGGACGTGATGGACGACCTGCGCGAGAAGTGTCCCTGGGACAAGAAACAGACCTATGAGAGCCTGCGCCCCAATACCATTGAGGAGACGTTTGAGCTGTGTGATGCACTGATCAGGCACGACGAGAAGAATATCTGCAAGGAGCTGGGTGACGTACTATTGCACGTTGTGTTCTATGCAAAGATCGGCAGTGAGAACCAGCAGTATGATATTGCGGATGTCTGCAATCAGTTGTGCGACAAACTGATCTTCCGTCACCCCCATGTCTACGGCGATGCCGTGGCCAGGGATGCCGGTGAGGTGCTGAAGACCTGGGAACAGATCAAGCAGAAGGAGAAGGACGGCAACAAGACGGTCTTGTCCGGTGTACCCGAGGCCCTGCCCTCCCTCATCAAGGCATACCGCATTCAGGACAAGGCCCGCAACGTAGGCTTTGACTGGGAGAAGCGCGAGGATGTATGGGACAAGGTACAGGAGGAACTGGGCGAACTGAAGGTCGAGCTGGAACGCGAGGACCAACAGAAGAGTACGGAAGAGTTTGGCGATTTCCTCTTCAGTCTCATCAACACGGCCCGTCTCTATCACATCAATCCCGACAATGCCCTGGAACTGACGAACAAGAAGTTCATCAAGCGCTTCAACTATGTGGAGGCGAAGGCCAAGGAGCTGGGTCGCGACCTGAAGGACATGACCCTGGCTGAGATGGATGCTTACTGGAACGAGGCCAAGAAGCTGTAGTTTTTCTCCTGTGCTTTGTCAGGAGGGGAGGGGAAAGCAAATGGGTAGCCGGATGAAACCCTGGCTACCCATTCTTTTTGGTATTGCTGTTTCTATTTTTTCTGTTGCTGTGGCTGATGGCCACCCCATTGTGGCTGCTGGCCGTTACCCCTCCACGGTTGCTGACCATTGCCGCCTCTCCATTGCTGTTGCTGGCCCGGTGCTCCCTGCATGCCGCCCCACTGGGGCTGGCGCACCATGTCGCGGTGGAAGTCATTCTCTGCCTGCAGGACCATGTGGAACTTCTTTGCCGGAATGACCTTGCATATCCTCGGGAAATAGGTCTGCTCCAATTTGGCAATCTGGATACTGAGGTCTGCAATCCTGGTGATCACCTTGTCGTATTCCTTGTCGTTGGCTGGCTTCTCCCGCTTCAGGCGCTGTTGCTGGAAGGTCAGGTCGCGCTGCTTTTCCTTGAACTCACGGTAGATGGGAAAGAACTTCTCTGACTCTTCGCGGGTAAGCCCTGCCTTCATGCTGATGTAGCCTTCCATGCGCTTGGTGAACTCCTGGGGATCAAACCGGGGCAGCTGACCTTGCTGCTGTCCCTGGCGTGGTTGTCCTCCGCCTTGCTGGCGAGGCTGCTGGGCCAGTACAGGCATGAGCACCATAAACAGAGCCAGGACTGCCAAAACTCTCTTCTTCATGATCATTCCCTTAATACTCAGTCAGGTAGTACGCAATCTCGTTGTCGTCAATCATCGCATAGTCCAACTCATCATTGAAGTATGCCTCATCAGAGAATGCAACACCGTATTCCTCGGTGTAGCTTGCCAGTTCGCTTTGTCCTGCAACTGGTACATCCGACTCTCTGCCCTTACCATTCTGGACCATTACGGAGAGTCCAACAGAAGCCACGATGACGATGCTTGCTGCCGCGGCAAACCATGCCTTGGGCACAAGCTGGAAGCGTCTTGCGGGCTTCTCAACCTTTGGCATCTGGTCTATCCTGGTCTGCAGTCTGGCTGCAAAACTGTCAAAATAGCCTTCGGGAACCTTGAAAGGCTCGTTCTTGCCAATGTGCTGTCTTAACTTGTTTTCTTCTATCATAATGTTTCGCTTCTGTAAATATAGATACGGTATGAGCCGCAAGGTTTAATCATTCAGCTTGAAAAAGTCTGTTATTTTTTTTACTGCATGATGATAGGAAGCTTTCAGTGCCCCCACGCTTGTACCCATGATGGCACTCATCTCCTCATATTTCATTTCCTGGAAATACTTCATGTTGAAGACGGCGCGCTGCTTGTCGGGGAGCATGGCCACGGCCTGCTGCAGCTGCATCTCCACCTCATCACCGTCAAAATAAGGGTCACTCTGAAGGGTGTTGGCAATCTCCATTCCCAACGAGGGCTCCTCCGTGTCGATGCTGGTCGTTCTCTTGCGGTGCCTTTCCAGGAAATTGAGGGACTCGTTCACTGCAATGCGATAGAGCCAGGTGGAGAGCTTGGCCTCTCCGCGGAAGTTCTCCAGTCCCGTCCATGCCTTGATGAAGGTGTTCTGCAACACGTCATCGGCATCGTCATGGATCAGTACCATCCGGCGTATCTGATTGTACAACGGCTCCTGGTAAGTCTTTACCAGTTCAGTGAAGGCGTCCGCCCTCGTCCGTTCGTCGGTCAGTCGTTTGATGAATGATGCCTCGTCCATGCTTATGTTATTTGGACATTGTCCGGTTCAAAAGGTTTAAGATGGGTTAAAACTGGTTCAGGATCTTCTCTATCTCCTTGTCATAGCCGTAGTTGTCCGCATGACGCTTCAACTCCCCGGTCCTGGGATCCGGATAGAGCGTGTAGTAATCCAGATATACGGGAACGGCGGGACTGTAGCTGTAGCTGCCCAGTTCGCGCACCTCAGAATCCTGAGCCTTCCCGCTCAGCGGTTTCTTGCCTATGGCCACACGGATACGGTCTATGGTATAGGCGTCGGGCTTGTCCATCAGGAAGACGGCCAGATCCAGGGGGCGCTCCACCCTGACGCATCCGTGGCTCAGGGCCCTGATGGTCTGTCCGAAGGCCCCGTGGTTGTTGGTGTCATGCAGGAATACGGCGAAGTCATTGGGGAAGCGGAAAAACATGCGTCCCAGCGAGTTGCCTACACCCTCCTCCTGCCTCAGAGTATATCTGCCACTGCGCAGCTGGTCGGCCGACAGCAGCCACGGGGCCGACTGCTCGCCGGTCTGGTTGTTGATGGCCCATATACGATTGCGGGAATAGTAACTGCTGTCGTTCAGGTGCCTGGGAATGAGTTCATTGCGCACGATGCTCGTAGGGATGACCCAATAGGGATTGAGTTCCAGCCGGTTGATGGCACTCCTCAGCATGGGGGTCTTATGGTTCTTGTCGCCAATGCAGACCTTCATGACCAGTACGCTGTCCTTGTCACGGTCTACAGCCTCCAGCATGTAATCCGTCAGGTTTACCCAGACGTACTTCCTTTCCGTGGGCCGCTGGTATCTCCACCGGCTGCGTTCCAGGTTGATGGCACACAGCCTCTTGGCTTCCTCGTCACCTTTTCCAACAGCCTCCTGCCAGGCCTCTGCCAGCTGGTGGTAGAGTGGTTCACGGGGCTGGATCCCCTGAAGGAAGCTGCCCAGCCTGTCAGGACTTTCCAGTGCCTGGACAGCCACACCGAACAAACTGTCCGAGGGTTCGTCGCAATGGATGTCGAAAATCCTGCGGAAACCGCCGGTGGACGCGTCGGGCAAAAGATTGTTGAGCAGTTTATGGGGACGCACGTAGCCAAAGCGCTGACCGTAGGCATAGCGCATGTAGGCTTCGGACAACAGGTATTCCAGGGATCCCGCCAACCGGCAGACCTCCCCCTCCTCGCAACTGTCAGGCGGAAGGGCACGCAAGGCTTCCAGGTCCCTGCTGATCTCATCCAGGTGGAAACTGGATTTCCTGAGTCCGGTCAGCTCTGCGGCCTGAAGATAGTGCAGCAGGGTGTCGGCCCGCTCATCAATGCCTCTCTCGGTAGCCCATAGCAGCCTGGGGCTCTCCTGCTGGTAGTATGGACGTGTATATGTGTCGGCATACATCCAGCCTTGCTGGGCCTTCCGGGTACTGTCCGCCGCCTTCCATGTCTTTTCTGAGCTGAAAGGATATGGAGGAACGGAGTCATCCTCTGAGCTGATACCCAGATTTTGACAAGCATTCAATGAAATGATAAGGGATGGAAGGAGGATGATCGGCAGTGCCTTGCTTGTCAACCAGCGTTTAGCGTATTGACATCTTGCGCGCAACATCACCAATCTTTAGGATATAACAGCCTTTGGAAAGGCTGAGAGTAAAAGTCTTGTCGGCACTCTCAATGCGGATGCTCTTGACCTTGACACCAGCCAGGTTGTAGATGTCAAGCGTCTCGCCTTCAGCACCGCAGACACGCACATTGCTACCACTGACCGTCATGGTGACGGTACTTTCCTGCTCGGGAAGCGCCATCATCTCCTCTGCCGCGGCGAATGCGTTTGCGTTCAGGACCAGGGCCAAAAGTGCAGTGATATACAATTTTCTAATCATGTTTTCAGTCTTTTACAACTTATTCATGGGCAAAAGTAATGCATTTTACTGACTTTACCAAATTTTATTGTGTAAAAAGTGAACTTTTTTATCTTCTTTATGAAACCAGGCGCCCTCATGCCCCCACTTTCCTATATTTCCACCGTCATGTGCTCACGTGCCAGAATGGTATTTTCAAAAACCTGCCTGGCCTCGCCCAGCAGGGCCGCCTCATCCTTGATCCTTCCGCTGTAGTGCCCGATGCAGAGTTTCCGGACCTGCGCCTTGTGGGCAATGGTGGCTGCCTGCCTGGCCGTACTGTGGCAGGTCTGCCTGGCGCGCAGTTCGTTCTCGTCATTGAACGTCGCCTCGTGGTACAGCAGGTCCACGCCTTTCGTCCATTCTGCCAGCCGGGGCTGGAACTGCGTGTCACTGCAGTAGGCAAAGGCCCTTGGAGGGTCGGGAGGGGTGACCAGCCTGCTGTTGGGTATGACGTTGCCGTCCTCCTCCACCCAGTCGGCCCCGGCCTTGATGTTGTTGACCTGGCTTACGGGGATGCCGAATGCCTGAATCATTTCCGGTCGGATATGAGGCAGTGTGGGCTTCTCACGGAACAGATAGCCGCAGCAGGGAACACGGTGAACCAGGGGCAGGCTCCACACCTCTATGCTGCGATCCTCCATGATCATCTGATGCCGGGTGGTGTCCACGGCATGGAAGAAAACCTGGTAGGTCATACCCTCACAGAAATGCTGCAAGGTACAGTCCACCAGCGGGCGCAATCCCTCAGGACCGTAGATGTGAAGGTCGGACGTACGTCCCAGCAGACCCATCGTGGAAATCAGTCCCGGCAGGCCAAAGCAATGGTCACCATGTGCATGGGTGATAAAGATATTGTTCAGTCTGGCCATCCCCAGTCGCATACCGTTCCATTGCATCTGGGCCCCCTCGCCACAGTCAATCATGAAGAGTTTGCCGCGGGCATTGAGAACCTGGGAACTGGGCAGGTGACCATTGGACGGCTTTGCCGAACCGCAGCCGAGGATGTGAAGGGACATGGGTTCCATGGGAAAATGGGAGGAATAGGAGGAGTTGTGACTGTGACTGGAATCTGTTGAAATAATAAGCCCGCCCAAAAGCGGGCGGGCCTATTCTATATTATATAAGGTGATGCTCTGCGATTACTCGCCCTGCTCCATCTTGGCCTTCAGTGCAGCCAGAGCGTCGATGTCGCCCAGGGTTGTGCTGGCAGCCTGGTTCTGGATGGCGGGAGCCTCCTCCTTGTGCTCATTGCGACGACGGGGAGCTGCAGCCTTCTTCTCGGCACGAGCCTCAGCGCGCTGAACATCCTCGAAGATGCGACTGTGAGACAGGATGATACGCTTGCTGTCCTTGTTGAACTCGATTACCTTGAAGTCGAGCTTCTCGTTCAGCTGAGCCTGGGTGCCATCCTCCTTAACGAGGTGCTTGGGAGTAGCGAAGCCCTCTACACCATACTCAAGCTGTACGACTGCACCCTTGTCCATCATCTCGGTGATGGTACCCTCGTGGATGCTGCCCTGAGTGAATACGGTCTCGAATACATCCCAGGGATTCTCCTCCAGCTGCTTGTGACCGAGGCTCAGGCGACGGTTCTGCTTGTCGATCTCCAGTACCAGTACCTCGATCTGGGCACCGATCTGGGTGAACTCGCTGGGGTGCTTAACCTTCTTGGTCCAGCTCAGGTCGCTGATGTGGATCAGGCCGTCAACACCCTCCTCGATCTCAACGAATACACCGAAGTTGGTGAAGTTGCGAACCTTGACGGTGTGCTTGCTCTGTACGGGATACTTCTCCTCGATGTTCTCCCAGGGATCAGCCTTCAGCTGCTTGATACCCAGAGACATCTTGCGCTCCTCGCGGTCGAGGGTCAGGATGACAGCCTCTACCTCGTCGCCAACCTTCATGAAGTCCTGAGCGCTGCGCAGGTGCTGGCTCCAGCTCATCTCTGAAACGTGAATCAGACCCTCTACGCCGGGAGCGATCTCGATGAATGCTCCGTAGTCAGCCATAACGACAACCTTACCCTTGACGTGGTCACCAACGGCGAGGTTGGCATCCAGTGCATCCCAGGGATGGGGAGTCAGCTGCTTCAGACCGAGGGCGATACGCTTCTTCTCGTTGTCGAAGTCAAGGATAACCACGTTGATCTTCTGGTCGAGCTCAACAACCTCCTTGGGATCGCTTACGCGGCCCCAGCTCAGGTCGGTGATGTGGATCAGACCGT
>JAZRVZ010000086.1:0-4302 GCA_045599425.1 Bacteroidaceae bacterium
TCCCGACAGTGGCAACTACTACCTCGGAGGCGAAGAGGTGGGACACCTCAAAGAGAAGGATCGCACCAAGTATCGCAAGGGACGCATCGGCTTTGTGTTCCAAAGTTTCAACCTCATCGACGAACTGACCGTGGAGGAGAATGTTGACCTGCAGCTGAAGTATCTCAAGGTGCCCAAGGCAGAGCGCAAGCAGCGAGTGCTGGACATCCTGCGTAAGGTGAACCTCTCACAGCGTGCCACCCACTACCCTCAGCAACTCTCTGGTGGTCAGCAGCAACGTGTAGCTATCGCCCGTGCTGTGGTGGGCAAGCCCAAGCTGATTCTTGCCGATGAGCCGACGGGTAACCTCGACTCAAAGAACGGTCTGGAAATCATGGAACTGCTCTCGCAACTCAACTCCGAAGGCACAACCATCGTGATGGTAACCCACAGCCAGCACGATGCTGCATACGCCAATCGCACCATCAATCTCTTTGACGGCGAGGTGGTGGAGAATACCATATTATAACTCCATGAACAGTTTGTCCCAAATAGTCCATCACCCGAAAAAAAGTTTGATTTTGTAGTTTCACAGTTTCACACTGACGTAACATGCAGATTTTCAGCGGAAAAGTGTGAAAGACGAGCATTTTTTGCTTTCACATTGCTTTCACATCGCGTCCTATCTCCATCCATTGCCCTGGCCGGGGCCTGTCGCCAAGACATAGGGCTGGGGCATTTTTTCTATATGACACAGGCGGGGACGGAATGGAATACAGCAGGGGTTGGATGTGAACACACGTGAGTTCCATTCAAACACACAGGTGTGTTATCAACAGGTACTCCTGTAGCAGTCAACAGATTAGCACTATACGTACAACTGCGCCGGCAATTCGGGCAACCGCACTGGCTATTCGGGCAACCGTGCTGGCAAAAGATACGCTGAACCATACCTGACCTGGGGCATTTTTGTGAAACTGTGAAACTGTGAAACTACAAAATCAAACTTTTTTTCGGGATATCCCCTGAGAGCTTCATGAACCCCGGCACAGGGGTTTGTATTGAGTTTATGTTTGCCTGTGTACGATATTTGGCCCTTTTGTTATTTGTCATTCGTTTCTGCGCAGGGAAGGATGATTATTTGTGGCTTTGTTTGCAGAAATACGGGATTATTCCTAACTTTGCACTCTCAAATCAAGGTATGCATACATAAGTATGCGTTTTTAAGGTAATATATAAATCAGACAAGATGCAGAATATCCGTAACATCGCCATCATTGCCCACGTTGACCATGGTAAGACGACCCTGGTAGACAAGATGCTGATGGCAGGCAACCTCTTCCGTGAGAATCAGCAGACGGCTGACCTGATGCTGGACAACAATGAACTGGAGCGCGAGCGTGGCATCACCATTCTCTCCAAGAACGTCAGCATTAATTACAAGGACACCAAGATCAACATCATCGACACTCCGGGTCACAGCGACTTCGGCGGCGAGGTGGAGCGTGTGCTGAACATGGCCGACGGCTGTCTGCTGCTGGTGGATGCCTTCGAGGGTCCCATGCCCCAGACGCGTTTCGTGCTGCAGAAGGCCCTGGAGATCGGACTGAAGCCCGTGGTGGTAATCAACAAGGTGGACAAGCCCAACTGTCGTCCCGAGGAGGTGTATGAGATGGTCTTCGACCTGATGTTCTCGCTGAATGCCACCGAGGATCAGCTGGATTTCCCCGTCATCTACGGTTCGGCCAAGCAGGGCTGGATGGGTGCCGACTGGCAGCATCCCACCGACAACATCACCTACCTGCTGGATACTATCCTGGAGCACATCCCCGCTCCCCAGCAGCTGGAGGGTTCGCCCCAGATGCTGATCACCAGCCTGGACTACTCCACCTATACCGGACGTATTGCCGTGGGTCGCGTGCATCGCGGCACGCTGCGCAGCGGCCAGAACATCACCATCTCCCACCGCAACGGCACGACGGAGAAGACGAAGATCAAGGAACTGCATACCTTCGAGGGTATGGGTCACCGTGCCACCGAGGAGGTAAGCTCCGGTGACATCTGCGCTGTGATCGGTCTCTCGAACTTCGAGATCGGCGACACCATCTGCGACTTCGAGGAGCCCGAGGCACTGCCCACCATCAGCATCGACGAGCCCACCATGTCCATGCTCTTCACCATCAACGATTCTCCCTTCTTCGGCAAGGAGGGCAAGTTCTGTACCAGCCGCCACATCTACGAGCGTCTGCAGAAGGAACTGGAGAAGAACCTCGCCCTGCGCGTGGAGGAGGTTGAGGGTTGCACCGACCGCTGGATTGTTTCCGGTCGTGGCGTGCTGCACCTCAGCGTACTGGTGGAGACGATGCGCCGTGAGGGCTATGAGCTGCAGGTAGGTCAGCCACAGGTTATCTACAAGGAAATCAACGGCATGAAGTGCGAGCCCATCGAGGAACTGACCATCAACGTGCCCGAGGAGTTTGCCAGCAAGATGATCGACATGGTCACCCGTCGCAAGGGCGACCTGGTAAGCATGGAGAGCCAGGGTGAGCGTACCAACATCGAGTTCAACATTCCCAGCCGTGGCATCATCGGTCTGCGTACCAACGTCCTGACCGCCAGTCAGGGCGAGGCCATCATGGCCCACCGCTTCAAGGAGTACCAGCCCTTCAAGGGAGAGATCACCCGTCGTGTGAACGGCAGTATGATTGCGCTGGAGGGCGGCAACGCATACGCCTATTCCATCGACCACCTGCAGGATCGCGGCAAGTTCTTCATCAATCCCCAGGATCAGGTGTATGCCGGTCAGGTCATCGGTGAGCATGTGCATGACAACGACCTGGTCATCAACGTCTGCAAGGCCAAGCAGCTGACCAACGTCCGTGCCAGCGGTACCGACGAGAAGGCCCGCATCATTCCTCCCATCATCTTCTCACTGGAGGAGGCCCTGGAGTACATCAAGGAGGATGAGTACGTGGAGGTTACGCCCAAGAGCATGCGCATGCGCAAGGTCATCCTGGACCACCTGGAGCGCAAGCGTGCCAACCGCTCTGAGGCTTAATTTAGGTTTTATCAACAACAACACAAACCGCTCGGCGACGAAGGAGACGCTTGCGCAGAGCAAGAACATATACAACATTATCAAAATCCACAGGAGAAATTGTTGTTTCCGTTGTTTATGTTGTTGTTACAATATAGATTTCAGTTAGATATATATGGACCCCATCACCAGTGCCCAGAATCCCAAGGTCAGGAAGCTGCTTGCCCTGCAGCAGAAGTCTTCGGAACGCCGCAAGGAAGGACTCTTTGTGGTGGAGGGCGTGCGTGAGCTGCTGCATTGCCTGGCCGTGGGTTACGAGGCCGACACGCTGTTCTACTGTCCTTCCATACTGGAGGGGATGGAGGGTGCCCAGGAAGTGCTGGCCCTGACCGGGAAGATTCGAAGTTTCGAGGTCACGCCCGACATCTACGGCAAGATTGCCTATCGGGAGAGTACCGAGGGCGTGGTGGCCGAGATGAAGGTGCAGCACAGGACGCTGCAGGACCTCCGTCTGCCCCCGGATCCCCTGATCGTGGTACTGGAGAGCGTGGAGAAACCAGGAAACCTTGGTGCCATCCTGCGCAGTGCTGATGCGGCAGGCGTGGATGCCGTGGTGGTTTGCGATCCCCTCACCGACCTCTATAATCCCAACCTCATCCGCAGCAGCATCGGTGCCATCTTCACTGTGCCCTGCGTGGCCTGCAGTTCCGGGGACTGCATTGCATTCCTCAGGCAGAACGGCATCCGCATCCTCACCGCCCAGCTGCAGGACTCCCACCTCTACTATGACACCGACATGCGGTGCGGTACGGCCATCGTGATGGGTACCGAGGCCACGGGCCTCACTCAGGCATGGCGCCAGGCTGCCGATGCCCACATCCGCATTCCCATGCTGGGACGACTGGATTCCCTGAACGTCTCTGTCAGTGCCGCCATCCTGATGTATGAGGCGGTCAGGCAGAGGAAAGGGAAGAAGGGAGGAATTTGACGGTTTCAGGTCGGGCTTTCAGCCCTTTTCGGTTTGACGGTTTGACGGTTGATCATACAAAATAAGCGAAAAGCGAAGCGACCGGAACGCTCGGCGACGCAAGGAGACTTTTGGAAACGTCCAAAAGTAGTTCGCTCGAAGAGCAGAAGAACCAATGAAAGCGAAGCTTGAATAATGAAACGTATCTGCAACATATTCCCAGCCGCACTGCTGGCCATGTTTTTCATGGCTTGCAGTGGGCACGAGGCAGCGGAGGACGACTTCGCGCTGCAGGGGACATGGATACTGGAGAGCACGC
>JAZRVZ010000087.1:0-4053 GCA_045599425.1 Bacteroidaceae bacterium
TACGATGATGCCCCTGACACCCGAACAGATAGCCAAGATACGGCGGAAGGAAGCGGAAACGCCTGATGCCCTGAAGCGTAACCCTCTCAACGATTATACTGAGGGGTGGTTTCATGTGACCCTGAACACCAGGGGAGAGGCACCGGTGCTGGGGTATCTCACGGGAGATCCGGAGGCCGGGGACGACAGCAGTAATGCACCGCGATGCGTGCTGACAGAGCTGGGGCGAAAGGTAGAGGAGAGCTGGAATCGCAACCCCTCGTTCTACCCTGAGATTGAAAACATCGCGTTCCAGGTCATGCCCGAGCATGTGCACGGCCTGGTGCATCTGAAGCCGGGGAACAAGAGACACCTGGGCCGCATCATCAATGGGTTTATGGTAGGGTGTACCCACGGGTATTGGGACACGCTGGGCATTGATTGGAGGGCCATGACCTATGAAAAAGGCGCTCGTGCGCCTGAATGGCAGGACCGGGACCACACCCGTTCTTTCCGCGGGCCTGCCCTCATGGTGCGCGGATATAACGATGTGGAGGCCGTGGGCGAGGAGGAGATCGAGATCAAGCGGCAGTACATCCGGAACAATCCCCGCAAACGCCTCATCACCCGCTCCAAGCCTGATCGTTTCCGCGTGATGCGCAACCAGCGGTCCAGGAACTGGACGCTGGCACGCGCCCTTGCTGCCGTTGCCGCAGATCCGTGGATCGGGCGTGATCCCCAGAAGTGCCAACGGTTGCAAGCGAATGTGGCCCAATGCCTGAAGCGGCACCCGGATGATGATAATGCGCTTGCTATCGATTATGTGGGCAACCGTGCACTGCTGGCCGCCGAACGCAAGGTGTCGCTCGTCTGCCATCGTGCTGATGCTGCCTTGTTTGACCAGCAGAGGGCGGCCGTGATGGAGGCTGCACGCGGGGGAGCCGTGGTGGTAGGTGCCTTTGTGAGTCCCAGGGAGCGCGACATCATGAAACAGCTGATGCTGGAACAGTTGCCGTTCGTCGAACTGATGGACAATGGTTTCGGCGACCGCTACAGACCGGGGGGCAAGGCTTTCTATTCGACGGCGGAGAACCGTCATGTGCAGATGACGTGCTGGAAGTACAGGTACAGGTTTGGGAACGATGACGAGAACCTGCGGTACGATGACGATAACGATGACGATAACGATAACGTAGACCATAACCATAGCCATAGCCATACCCATACCAAGGGGACCATCAGCCGGGAAATGTGCCTTGTGATGAACGAACTGGTTCGCGTCATCAGTGGGGTGAGGGACGATTGGTGGAAATCGCCTTCGTAGCGTAGCGCTTCGTCATCGTCATCGTCATCGTTATCGTTGTCGTCATCGTCTATGGGCACATCGCCCCCCTCGGTGGCCTGCCTTCCCCTTTTTTTTGCCTACGACACAAGATTACTGGTACTTTCGGGCAGAGTAGATGTTGCTCGAAAGGTATAACCGTTCCGACATTTAACGACTTTCAGCCTGGGGGCGGAGGGTGGGTGGAGTAGTGACGGTTTCCTGTGTCGGGACAAGATTGTCAGAGCTTCTCAATCTTGTCCATGCCTGAGACCTTGCCTGCCGTGTAGGAGCCTAAGGACTTGCCGTCACGGACACAGTCGGATGCAAGAAGGGGGAAGTCCTGGGCCAGGGTGTGGACGGTGAGCTCGTCGCCAACGAGGAGGTGTTCGCTGCCCTCGGACTCCTCTACGCGGAAACGGGCATCACCCAGGTAGGAGAGGATGAGCGTGCGATTGGGGGAGTAGCTGAGGCGGAAACGGTCGCCGGCATGGAACTTGGTGGTGTCCCAGATGTTCTGGGGATGGCCGAACCCTGAGGTGTCCTGGGCCACGACCTGCTCCAGGTCTGCCCATGAGGCGCAGCCCAGATAGATGGCGATGCCGTCAAGCGTGAAGCTCTGAGGGTTGCGGTCGTCGGTATAGAAGCCAAGCAGGCGACGGAAGGTGCTGGCACTGATGTTGCGTCCCGTGGCTTGCGATACCTCCGCAGCCAGGGGGATACAATTGCGCGAGATGGTCAGGTCCAGGCCTGACTTCCGTGACAGCATGGCTATGTATTCGGGAGCTAACTTCATGGGTACAGAAGGGGTATTCGGGGGGTCCTTGTTGGTTTCCGCTTACAAAGTTACGGTTTATCTGCCAACAATCGGCCTCCCATTCTTCCCATTTTGCCCAATTGCATGATTCTTTCGCCTTTTTGTGCAGGAATATCACTCTATGGCCGTGATTTCGTATTGTCCCCAGTCCTTATGGCTGCGGTATTTCTCCACGCTGGACCGTGGGACGTGCACGCGAATGTCGCTGCGGCTGAATGTCTGGCCGATGGCCGGAGGCTCGGGTGCAAGGCACTGGACGTCGGTCAGGGCATCGCACTTGTAGAAGGCATAGTCGCCGATGGAGCGGAGGGAGGCGGGCAGGGTGATGTGCTGCAGTCTGGGGCAGTTGAAGAAGACGCCGCGATCCATGTTCCTGAGCGTGGCGGGCAGGGTGACATGGGACAGGCTGAGGCAGTTGGCAAAGCAATCCAGGCCGATGGACTCCACACCCTCGGGTACCTGTACGTACTCCAGGGTCTGGCATGAGGCGAAGGTGTTGTTCCTGAGCTGCCGGACGGAGGAGGAGATGTGCAGGCCGGAGACGCCGTGGCAGATGCCGAAGGCGTCGCCGCCAATCTCCGTGACGGTGTTGGGGATGTTGATGTCGCTGATTCCGGTGCAGGTCCAGAAGCTGGCGTTGCCGATGTAGCGCAGGCCTGCGGGGAGGTAGATGGAGCGGATTTCCTGGAGCTCGGCAAAGGCGGAATCGCCCACGCCTATGACCTGGTAGCGCCTGGAGTCGTTCAGGGCGACTTCGTAGAGCATGATGTTGGGATCTATGTCGCTCTTCTGGTGCGTCCATCCCACGGCCTCGCAGGTGAGGCTGTCGCGGGAGAGTATGCGATAGTAGATGGTGTGGTAGATGAAGTCGTAGGGGCGTCCCTCGGGGGTGCGGAGCTGCATCTTCTCGCGCCAGCGCTCGGGACCGCCGCCGAAGTACCATCCGAAAAAGCCGGTCAGGGCGAGGAGGAGAAGCGAGAGGAGGGTCCAGCGCAGGGTGTGTCGCCGGCGGGTCATCCTGATGCAGTCGGAGGCGTGCATGGGGCGGTCTTCCTTCCGGCGGGAGAGGCAGCGGTTCATGAGGGTCTTGAAGGGTCTGGGCAGGGATGTCCGCTGGGCTTTCTCTATCTCCTGCAGGATGCGTCCGAAGGCATAGATGTCGGTGCGGGCGTCCACGCCGCCCAGGCCTTCCTCCAGCTGTTCGGGGGCTGCATAGTTGTCGGTCCTGCCAATGGTCGTGCTGTAGGTGTCGCTGTAGCAGAATCCCAGGTCGAGCACCTTGACGTCGCCACCCACCTGGGTCAGCATGATGTTGTCGGGTTTCAGGTCAAGGTGTACCACCTGGTGGCTGTGCAGGTATTCCATGCAGGAGAGCAGCTGCGTGGAGAAGCGGAGGAGGTTGTCGGACTTCAGGAAATAGTCGGGCTGGCGGAGCAGCCTTTGCGTCAGTGTCTCGCCCGCCACATAGTCGAGGAGCATCATCAGGCCCTTCTCGCCGGTCTGCATCTCGTTGTAGGTCACAAGATTGGGGTGCGAGAGCCTCTTGCCCACGACGAACTCCTTGGAGAAGAGAGCCACGTAGACGGGATTGGCCTGAAATTCCGGTCGCAGGCACTTCACAAACTGCTGCCTGCCATTCACCTCGACCCTGTAGGCCAGGCTGGTGGCGCCAAACGAGGCCAGGCGTTCTGCTCCGTCCAGCCAGTCTTTCCTTGCGTTATTTATAAAACCAGACACTTCAAACCTTGCTTTGTGCTTACAAAGATAGGCAAAATCCGTGAAACGGCAAAGCGTCCGGCCCAAATCAGAACTTTTAAGAAATCACTACTATTAATAGCAATCATTTATTTACAAAGCTGTTAAACAATGATAAGGTTCCGATTTCGTTTATATTATATATATGTTTAATCAAATGTAATAATTATGAGATTTGTCC
>JAZRVZ010000088.1:0-24600 GCA_045599425.1 Bacteroidaceae bacterium
ACCGTCGCCACCGTCAGGTCCGCCATTGGGGACGTACTTGGCGCGATGCATGTGCATGCTGCCCCTGCCGCCCTTGCCCGAGCGGCAGACAATCTTCACATAATCTACGAAATTGCTTTCTGCCATTACTTGTTCTGTGCGTCAATTGCAGCGAAAATCTCGCTCAGCATCTGATCCTTGCTACCCTTCCAGGTGAAGGTGTTGCGAATGCCTTCCTTGCCAAACCATTCGGCCAGGGGCTCGGTCTGGGCATGGTACACGGCAAAGCGCTTCTTGATGGTCTCCTCATTGTCGTCGGCACGACCCTGCTCCTTGGCACGGTTCAGCAGACGGGCCAGAAGGGTCTCCTCGTCAACGACCAGCTCGATCATCATGCCCATCTCATGACCACGCTCCTGAAGCATGACCTTCAGGGCCTCTGCCTGGGCAATGGTACGGGGGAATCCGTCGAAGATTACGCCATGACCGGCGGGAAGGGCATCGTAGGTGGAAGCCAGGATGTCGATCATCAGGCTGTCGGGCAGCAGCTGTCCGTTGTCAATATAGCTCTGGGCGGTCTTGCCCAGCTCGGTGCCGGCCTTGATCTGGGCTCGCAGCACGTCACCGGTGCTGATGTGGCCCATGCCATACTTCTTTACAATCTCGTCGCTGTAGGTGCCCTTGCCGGAACCGGGAGCACCGAAAATGATAATGTTTTTCATTGTCTTTGTGTTATCCTTAAATTATTTTACAATGGTGTAGATGTCGCGGGTATTCCGGCCGAACTGGTCGTAATCCAGGCCATAGCCCACGATGAAGTCATTGGGAATGTCCAGGCAATGGTACTTCACATCCAGCTTGACCTGCAGCTTGTCCGGCTTGAGGAGCAGCGTGCAGATGGCAATGCTCTCGGGATTGTGTCCCTGGAGCGTCTCCAGCATGTGGGCCATGGTCAGGCCTGTGTCCACAATGTCCTCCACGATGATGACGGGACGACCCGTAATGTCTATGTTCAGGCCAAGCAGCTCACGTATCTTGCCCGTGGTGTTCACGCCGTCGTAGGAGGCCATCTTCACAAAGGAAATCTGGCAGGGCAGCGTGATTTCGCGCAAGAGGTCGGCGGCAAATATGAAGGAGCCGTTCAGCACGGCCAGGAAAATGGGTTCCTTGCCGGCGTAGTCCCGGTTGATCTCTGCCGCCACACGGCTCACTTGCCTCAGGATCTCCTTTTCGGGGATGGAGACCGTAAATGTCTTGTCCTTCACCTGGATTGTTTCCATGAATCGTAGTATTTCTCGATGCAAAGGTACGAATAAGCGAGGGGAAAAGCAAATAAAACTTGTGTTAATTTGTTTTCCCGAGCGAAAGTAAGTTAGAGCAAAGCTCAAAGTTACGAATAAGCGAGAGGAAAAGCAAATAAAACCTGATTTAATTTGTTTTCCCGAGCGAAAGTAGCTTAGACAGCAGGTCAAAGTTGCGAAATTTATTTTAATTATCCATTACCTTGGTAAAAATATGGAGGGTGAGCTATGAATTATGAATTAATTGTCTTAACTTTGTGGCATGAATGTGTCAGAGATGTATCCATATCCAGCAGCAGCATTGCAACCCACGGAACTGACAATGAGCATGGCTGCGGCATCCATGCCTCCATCCCGGCCCGCCGATGCCCACAAAGGTACGATGGGACACGCCCTGCTTGTGGCAGGAAGCCAGGGAATGGCAGGTGCCGCAATCCTGGCCTGCCGGGGTTGCCTGCACAGCGGAGTGGGCAAACTGACCCTCCATACGCCTGCGGCCAACAACATCATCCTGCAATGCACCGTCCCGGAAGCTATCCTGCATCTGGATGAGAACGAAGAAAGGGTAACCAAGACCATGGATCTCAGTTCCTTCAAGGCTGTCGGAATAGGACCGGGATTAGGCACGGACGAGGAGACGGCCAGGGCTGTCCATGGGTACATGGCTGCCTGCAAGGAGGCCAGTATCCCTCTGGTACTCGATGCTGATGCGCTGAACATCATTGCGCAGCATCCCGACTGGGCAGACGACCTGCCGGAAGATACCATCATAACGCCGCATGCCGCAGAGTTCGAAAGGCTTACGGAGAAATGCAGGAACCGTGAGGAACAGATAGCCCTGGCGAAACACTACGCAGGGAAGCATGGCATCATGGTCATCCTGAAGGGGCATCCCACCATTGTCAGCATCCATGGCGACCTGTTCTCCTGCCCCTACGGCAACAGTGGCATGGCCACTCCCGGAAGCGGTGATGTTCTGACGGGCATACTCACGGGCTTGCTCGCACAGGGTTGCACACCGGTTCGCGCAGCACTTTCCGGACCATGGCTGCATGCCATAGCAGGTGACTGCGCTGCCAGGGAACTGGGCGAGGAGTACATGCTGGCCAGCGACATCGTAACGCACATGAGCGAAGCATACAAGATACTGAAGAACAGCAGAGTCCACAAAGAAGAAAACTAAGAAGCATATATGAAAAGACTACTCACTATCGGCCTATTGGCAATCTCCTTCCTGAGTTGCAAGGCACAGACCGACGTAACCCATTTCATTCCCGGAAGCACCCTGGAGGGAGTCAACTACTTCCTGCCCAGCACCGCATTCCGCGTAGTCATCGAGGCAGAAAAGACCGTTACCACTCCCGGCGAGCTGAACCGGTATGCCTTCCGCTACCTGCGCATGAACCAGGTACCCACCCAGCAGACCACAACATGGAAGATCAGCAGGATCACCCTGGAACCCTATGGGGTGCCTGACAAGGACAAGGCCTACAATGTCAAGGTCAAGAGCAAGACGCTGGCTCCGCTGGTATCCCTGTCCAGCGATGGCATCATACTGGGAATCAACAAGGAGGTATCGGAGCATCCTCTTTCTCCCCTGCCCCAGGGCCAGCCGGCCCCTGTCCTTCAGAATCCCAAGAAGTTCATGAGCCAGGAGATGCTGGCAGCCAGCAGCAGTGCCAAGCTGGCGGAGCTGTGTGCCCAGGAGATCTATGACATCCGGGACAGCAGGACTTCGTTACTGAAAGGCGAGGCAGACAACACGCCGAAGGACGGTGCCCAGCTGAAGCTGATGCTGGATGAACTGAGTCTGCAGGCAGAGACACTTGAGCAATTGTTCAAGGGTACAACCGAGACATCCTCACATGTATTCGTGCTGAACGTCAATCCGCAGACGGAGGGTGAGCAGATTATTTTCCGTTTCTCCAGCTCCCTGGGACTGGTGGATGCAGATGATCTGTCCGGCCGTCCCTTCTACCTGAGCCTGAAGAGCCAGGAAGTGCTTCCGCAACCCGTTGAGGATGATGCGGTAGCCAGGAAGAAGGCCAAGATGGAGAAGGGTATATACTATAATGTACCTGCACGCGTGGCCGTTACTCTGGCTGATGACAGCCAGACCTATGCCAAGGGTGAGTATGCCATGGGGCAGTTCGGCCGGGTGGAGATTCTGTCAGACGCCCTCTTCAACAAGAACGTTACCACCAAGGTCAGTTTCTATCAGGAGACCGGCGGCGTGGAACGTATCGAGCAATAGGAAGAAGGGGCAACGGAAGGAACGGGAACCACTTATCTTGTGACCTGACTACCGGCGTCAAGCAGATAGTACCGGTAGCGCGCCTTGCCGTCCTGCTCCTGACGCACGAAATATTTCCTGAAGAGCCTCCGGGCCACCTCATAGCTATCACCTTCCGGCTCCGGACTGTAGGAATAACCGGGATCGCCGACACGCAGGGGAGTCGTGCTCTTCTGTGTGTCGTCATAGTTCCAGGCCATACGGTGAGCCCAGGCCCAGTCATGCCAGAACCAGCTGGAAGGCGCCTGCATATCATGGTCAAACCAGGTCTTCCAGCGGGGATAATAGTAGTCCCTGAGCAAGCCCTGCCACTCACGGTAGCTGTAGTCACGCAACTGGCCACCCTCGCTTTGGGCATAGTCGCCCCAGGTGGTGAGCAGGGTGCGTGAATTCTCCAACTCATACCAATCCTGCGTTGCAGGGGTACAGCCTTCCACCTCACGGGCTGCATCGCGAGCCTCACTGGTCCACTTCCCGATCCGGAAAGCAGGGTTGGTACCCAACAGTTCGTCAATATCCAGGATCAGTTGCAGGAATCCGTCGCGCAAGGTGGCAAACTCCTCCTTGTGCCCCCTGGCATCTGTGACATTCAATGCGGCAAGCAGCGACTTGGAATAGTCTGTCAGGGCCTGACGAACGATGTCAGTCAGGTCGTAGCTGTAGTTTTCCTGCCCTTCGGCAGAGGCGGGCTTGCCCATCTGCAACAGTTGCCAGGCTGCCTCCGCCACGTCATCCTGGTCATAGAAGATACCGGAACCTCCCCAGGCACTCACCTTGTCAACCGACAGCGAAGGTCTTCCGCAGAGCACTGCCTCATGGGGGCCCTGCAGAGCTGTCGTCTCATTCAGGGCCGAGTTACGGAGCAACTGCCAGGCTGCCACTGCGTGGGCATTTTCCTCGCCATATCGGGCCAAGGCATAGTCTGCCACCCACTGTTCCATACGAGGCTTCCCACCCATCCACGGCAGCTCAAAGAGCAGGTCATACACCACAGGCACGCTTTCAATGGCCTCGGGAGCGGCTCCCACGCCGTTGATGTTTCCATATTTTCCCTTAAACAGGAAATAGTTGCCTGCCATCCTGGACAAGCGTCCCATGAATCCGGTACGACCGCCAAAGTTCGGAATCGTACAGTAGACGGCCTCCTGTGGCGCATAGCCGCCATAGGCGTCAAAGGCCGGACTGCCATCGCTGAAAAGATCCAGCACGATGAGTCGGCCGGCAGGAACAGCCGTCAGCGCAGTCTTCTGATAACCGGCCCATTGCCACTGCTGAATCACCCATTTTGCATGGCTTCCACAATTCGCATCCATGGCATCATACACGGCACGGTAGCCTTCGGCGTACCTTCCGCTGCTGATGCTTCCCCCTTCATGGAAAGGATCCATGCTGTAATACTGGCTCTCACCAAGCACCTGGCGAAGCCTGCCATAATATCTTGCGGCAAGAGTCGCAAAGCCGGCATCGGTGGGATCAAGGATATAAGGGCGGTCAAAGCCGCACCACTTTCCCTGGCTCTCAGCGCCTCGGTAACCAACGGGTACCATCCCGCTGAAGCCAGGCAATACGGGCTGCATACCCAGTTCGCGCTCACGGTCGCAGATCTTCCTGCCCAGGTCAGCCTGTCGGCGGAACCAGGCATCACGGGTATTCCCACCCCACCCCTGAAGGTTGTTCATACCCCACCATGCAATGTAGGCCGGACCGGCGGCAAACGCCTTGGCTTCCTCATTCGTGTAGCCGTCCTCCACCAGGGTCTGACGCCACACTTCCTCGAGACCGATGATCTGGAGGGGCATATTGATGCCATGCAGGGCCATCCAGTCCACTTCCTTCTCCCAGCGTTCCCAGGTCCAGGATGTCATACTGTAGCCAAAGGTACAATAGTTGAGGTAGTACCTGTAGGTGGCGTCGCAGGTATGGGTCTCTGTCCGTTCCGGAACCGGCAGGTTGCCGAACTCCGTACTGAGGTTGTTCCAGGCCAGATTGATGTGTGCCACATGGTTCAGGTACCAGCCGATACCCGTCGTGATGGCACTCAGACTGCTCCCTTCCACCAACGGCCTGCCCTTTCGGGCCGAGATGCGGAACACCTCCTTGCCGTCTTCCCGCAGCCTTTCGTCAAGCCGGGTCTGGATCCTATGCCGGGCACCCGGTCCGCCAATGCGGTCCAGGAAGGCCTGAATGACCTCCGGATGATTCCTGGACAGGGAGGATCGGGCCTGGACAGGATGGAGGGCAAGGAGGAGGGCAAGGAGGAGGACAAGGAGAATGCAGGGCGACAGGAGACCGTCACAGGTCTTGTGCCAGAATGAATCATCAGAATTGCGCATAGGAGAATGAGAGAGGAATAACAGGGCGGGGATGCAGGAAAAAGGGCACGCCCCCACCATACGATGGGAGCGTGCATGGATCAGGTTGTCTGTATCCTTGATGTCTTGCAGACAATCAGAGCTTGTTGTCAGAACCCAGTACGTTCACGATCTTGTGGATGTACATCTTCTTCATGTTCTCACGAGCGGGCTTCAGGTACTGACGGGGATCGAAGTGATCGGGATGCTCGGCCAGGTGCTGACGAATGGCAGCGGTCATGGCCAGACGAGAGTCAGAGTCGATGTTGATCTTGCAGACAGCGCTCTTTGAAGCCTCACGCAGCTGCTCCTCGGGGATACCGATAGCGTCGGGCAGGTTACCGCCGAACTTGTTGATGGTAGCTACCTCGTCCTGAGGAACTGAAGAAGAACCGTGCAGTACGATGGGGAATCCGGGGAGCTTCTCCTCGATGGCGTGCAGGATGTCGAATGCCAATGGGGGAGGAACGAGGATACCCTGCTCGTTGCGGGTGCACTGTGCGGGAGTGAACTTGTAGGCACCGTGGCTGGTACCGATTGAGATGGCAAGGCTATCGCAGCCGGTACGCTGTGAGAACTCGATAACCTCCTCGGGCTGGGTATAGTGAGACTCAGCAGCGCTGACCTCATCCTCTACACCGGCCAGAACGCCGAGCTCAGCCTCAACGGTTACGTCGAATTGGTGAGCATAGTCAACAACCTTCTTTGCGAGGGCGATGTTCTCCTCGAAGGGGAGGTGAGAACCGTCGATCATAACGCTTGAGAAACCATTGTCGATGCACTCCTTACAGATCTCGAAGCTGTCACCGTGATCCAGGTGCAGAACGATCTGGGGATTCTCGCAGCCGAGCTCCTTGGCATACTCAACGGCACCCTTGGCCAGGTTGCGCAGGATGGTACCGTTGGCATAGTTGCGGGCACCCTTGGATACCTGCATGATAACGGGAGACTTGGTCTCAACGGCAGCCATTACGATGGCCTGCATCTGCTCCATAGTGTTGAAGTTGAAGGCGGGAATTGCATAACCGCCGGCAACGGCCTTGGCAAACATCTCCTTGGTGTTTACGAGGCCCAGTTCTTTGTAACTTACCATAATAGTAATGAATAATTAAAAATTAGAAATTGGGAATTATCTTATTCGATTGTTTTGCGTTCTTTGTCTTCGCCTTCGTTCGCCTGCGGCTTCCTACTGCTCCTTCACCACGTAGGTTACGGTGGGGAGATGGTCGCTGTAGCCGTCCATCCAGACACCACTGGCCGTGGTGCGCAGGGGCGAGCCCTTGTACTTGCCGCTCTGCTGGATGAGATAGTCGCGCTGGAAGATATGGTAGCTGTGCAGCGTGAGCTGATGGTAGTCCTTCCTGTCCCGGCCTTCGATCATGTTCTTGCTGAAGACAATCTGGTCAAACAAGTTCCATCCACCCTGATACGTCAGCGTACCCTGACCCTTTCCACGCAGGATTTCCCACCATGGATTGTAGAAGTCACCGGCCTTTACGTCCTTCTCCCTGCGCTTGGCTCCCAGGTACTGGGACATGGAGGTATTGTCGGGATCATCGTTCATGTCACCCATCACCACGATGTGCATGCCGGGCTGTGCAGCCTGGATGCTGTCCGTCAGGTGACGCACCTGCTTGCCTCCCCAGTCACGGAACTTGCCCTCGGCACCACGGCTGGGCCAGTGGCACACGATGACCGTCAGATCGTCACCGGCCAGCTTGCCCTGCACGGTCAGGAAACCACGGGTGGCATGCGTCGTATCATCGTTTTCGTAAACATAGGGCTGGAGGAAGGACTTCTCCACGGTAAAGGCCCTGGGATTGTAAAGCAGGGCACAGTCGATACCGCGCTTGTCCGGTCCCTCAATGTGAACGTACCTGTATCCGCGCTCCACCATGCAGGGCTGGGCACAGAGGTCATTCAGGGCGTTGGCATTCTCCACCTCGGCCATACCGATGATGCTGGCTCCGTAGGGCAGCTTGTCGGTTCCCAGGTCACAGAGCACCTTGGCCATGTTGGCCAGCTTGTGCTCGTACTTCATCTTGTTCCACTGGTAGGAACCATCGGGCAGGAAGTCATAGTCGTTCTTGCCCGCATCATGGATGGTATCGAAGAGGTTCTCCTGGTTGTAGAACGCTATGGCATGACACACTAATTTTCTTTCCTGGGCGCGCAGGGGCGCACCGGAAAGCAGCAGCATGAGAAGCGAAAAGCAGAGTTTTCCTATCATCTTCCGTACGATATTTCTTTATTTCCCGACAAAGATAAGGCCTTTTGGTGACATTCGGAACTTTTTCTTGTACTTTTTTTAGTTTCCTTGCCCTTATCTGCCCATTTTTTTATTACTTTGCACCAAAAGTAACAAAATAAACTCTATTCTTCTTATGAAAAGAAAGCTAAAGCTTGCAGCGTTGCTCTCCGTAAGTACGACGCTAAGCTATGCACAGAACACGGTTTCCACGGAGACCGAGAAGGACATGAAGCAGGACAATGCCGCCTTCACCTTCACGGAATCCCAGCTGGGCGAGGACGACGACATGACGCAGAACGTCATCATGGTGAACTCCAACACCAACCTCTACACCAGCAACGTGGGCTACCTCTGGAGTCCGGTCCGCTTCAAGTATCGTGCCTACGGATCGCAGTACAACGACATTTACATGAACGGCGTCCAGGTAAACAACCTGGAGAACGGTCAGTTCAACTACTCCACCGTGGGTGGCATGAACGACGCCACCCGCAACCAGGATGCCGCATCTCCCTTCGAGGCCAACGCATTCGGGATATCCAACCTGGGCGGAAGCAGCAACTATGACTTCCGTGCCAGTCACTTTGCCACAGGCAACAAGGTCACCCTGTCGGCCGTCAACCGCAACTATTCCGCCCGTGCCATGTACACCTACGGCACCGGACTCACCCGAAACGGCTGGGCCTTCTTCGGCACCGTGGGCTACCGCTGGGCCAACATGCAGACGGCAGCAGTGGAGGGTACCTTCTACAACTCACTGGCCTACTTCATGGCCGTCCAGAAGGTACTGAACGACAGGCACTCCCTGAACCTGGCCACCTGGGGCAATCCCACCGAGCGCGCCCAGCAGGGTGCCTCGACCGACGAGGCCTACTGGCTGGCCAACGACCGTCAGTACAACCCCTACTGGGGCTACCAGAACGGCCAGAAGCGTGCCAGTCGCGTGGTGAACAACTACGAGCCCAGTGCCCTGCTGACCTGGGATTTCAGGATCAACGACCAGATGAAGCTGACCACCACAGCCTTTGCCAAGTATGCCATGTACAGCGCCACCAGGCTGAACTACAACGGACAGAATCCCGCGCCAGACTACTGGAAGAACTTTCCTTCCTATAACTTTGATGTCTGGGGTACGACCGAGGGCAACAAGTCCCAGGCGGACTACGAGGCCTGGGTGGAGAGTCGCGACTACTGGATGGCCAGCGACCGCAACCGCCAGATCAACTTCGACAAGCTCTACTACACCAACCAGCAGCTGAACACCGTGGGTCGCGATGCCATCTACTGGATTGAGGCCAAGCACAACGACCACCTGGCCACCAACTTAGCCTCCACCTTCGACTGGAACACCGACAAGAGCAGCAAGTTCCAGCTGGGCCTTCAGCTGGCCAGCAACAAGGGCATGCACTACAGTACCATGGAGGACCTCCTGGGTGGTGCCTCGTTCCACAACGTGAACACCTACGCCATCGGCGAATACGCCAGTCAGGCCAGCGAAATCCAGTATGACATGAAGAATCCCAACGCTTCCGTGGGCGTAGGCGACAAGATGCGCTACGACTATGACATCATCAGTCAGAACGCACGCCTCTGGGCTGCCTGGGTGAAGGACAAGGGCATCAGTCACAACTATGTTTCCGCCAAGGTTGGCGGCAGCCAGATGTGGCGCAACGGACACATGCTCAACGGTTTCTACGACCCTGCCAAGGGCTGGGACGAGAACGCTTCCTGCGGCAAGAGCCAGACGGGCCGTTTCCTGGACGGCGGCTTCAAGGCCGGAAGCACCCTGAACCTGGGCAGGGGCAATGCCATCACCATGGGTGTGGGATTTGAGGCCCGTGCGCCTCATGCCAGCGTGGCCTTCGTGAGCCCCGAGATGAACAACAACTTCGTCAGCAACCTGAAGAACGAGAAGGTGGCCAGTGCCGAACTGGGCTATGCACTGAGCAGCAGCTGGCTGCGCCTGAACCTGACTGGATACTACACCCACAGCTACGACGGAACGGAGTGGCAGAACTTCTACTTCGATGACGTGAACAGCTTCACCTATGTCAGCATGACAGGCGTGGAGAAGGACTACTACGGCGTGGAGTTAGGTGCCAAGTTCAAGCTGACCAGCAGCCTGGACATCAACCTCACCGGCACCTGGGCCGAGGCCAAGTACATCAGCAACACCGATGTGAACTACATGCTCTCCACCAAGGGAACCAGCAATACGGACGTATGCTATAATAAGGGTATGCGTGAGAGCGGTACGCCCCTGGCAGCCGCCACGCTGGGCCTGAGCTACCATGCCAACGGCTGGTACATCGACCTGAATGCCAACTACTACGACCGCATCTACCTCTCCTACTCCCCCTGCATGCGCTATGGAGAGACACTGGCCACGGCAGGCAACATCAACAATGACGGCACCTACAACATCCCCGCACAGGCCAAGGGCAAGGGCGGATTCATGCTGGATGCCAGCATTGGCCACCAGTTCCGCATTGCCCACCGTCCCCTCAGTGTCAACCTCATGCTCACCAATGTCACCAACAACCGCAGCATCTGCACCGGCGGCTATGAGCAGAGCCGAAGCGACTACAGCACCAACAGCACAACCGGCACTACCAGCCAGCGCACCTACAGCTTCTCCAACAATCCCAAGAAGTTCTACGCACAGGGCATCAACGGCATGCTGAACATCAACTATAGATTCTAAGAAACCCGACCAAAACAATGAAAGCAAGAAACATATTTCTCCTCATGGCCATGGGCCTGTCCACAGCCTGCTTCACGGCCTGCATGGACAAGGACTGGGAGGCCCCTGCCTTCGAGCAGGCCCCCTATGGCAACAACGACATCCAGGAGACCCACGTCATCAGTATCAGCCAACTGAAGACCATGTACCCCAGCTATGCGGCCAACTACACCTGCACGGAGATGAAGGAGGAGGCCCAGCTCAAGGTTTACGTCACCGGCAACGACATCGCCGGCAACCTCTACAACAGCATCTCGGTCCAGGACGAGAACGGCGACGCCCTGATCATCGCCATCTCCGAGGGTGGCATCTACGGCTACCTGCCCGTGGGCCAGGAACTCCTCATCGAGACCAAGGGCCTCTACATCGGCGGCTATGGCAGCCAGCCCCAGATCGGCACACCTTATACCAATGCCAGCGGCAACACCTACGTCAGCCGCATGAGCAGCAGCCTCTGGCAGCAACACTTCAAGCTCCTGCCCACCAAGCACAAGGTGGAGGTGCCCGCCTACACCGTGGATGAGTTCAAGAAACTGGACATCGCCAGGGACTGCGGCAAGCTGATGACCCTCAAAGGCGTGAGCATCAAGGGAGCCGACGGCACGAAGACCTGGGCCAGCGAAAAGGATGCCGGCACGCAGACCAGCGTAACGCTCTACTTCAACGAGCTGGGCAACAGCTACGAGGTCTACACCAGCACATACTGCGACTTCGCCAACGACCCCATCCCCACCGGCAAACTCAACCTCACCGGCATCTGGAAGCGCTACAACAACTACTGGGAGCTCATCATCCGTGACGTGGATGACATTAAGGAAGCAAAGTAATATCGACAATCCGAGACATCGGGATGTCAATTCCTCGAAACCCCGAAAAAGAACAAAAAACAAAATAGCATCATGAAAAAGATTTTCAAGCTTTTGAGCCTCGCCCTTGTGGCCACTTTCGCCCTGGCAAGCTGCGAGGATGTACCCGAACCCTACCCCAATCCCAATCCCGATAGCGGACAGGGTGGTGGTAACAACGACGAAGAGATAGCCCCTGAGGGCGACGGCACACTGGCCAATCCCTTCAACGTAGCCGCAGTAGTAGCCTACGTTCAGGGACTGGGTTCCGACGTGGAATCCACACAGGCCGTCTACATCAAGGGTAAGGTAAAGGCCAACAGCACCACCGAGAGTACCATCAGCCAATATGGCAACATGACCTTCACCATGGTGGACGAGGGCAACGACAAGACCACCTTCACCGCCTTCCAGGTGTACGGTCCCGAGAAGAAGAAGTTCACCTCCGTTGACCAGATCAAGGAGGGTGACGAGGTCATCGTCTGTGGCAAGGTTGTCAACTACAAGGGCAACACCCCAGAGACCGTTGGCAAGGGACAGGCCTACGTCTATGCCATCAACGGCATCGGTGGCGGTGGCGAGCAGCCCGACCAGCCCGCAGCAGAGGCCAAAGGTGACGGAACCCAGGCCAATCCCTACAACGTGGCAGGCGTCAATGCCTACCTGGACGGCGCCTACGATGACACCAAGGAGGTTTACTTCACCGGCATCATCAGTAAGTTCAAGAGTGGCGAGGAGCCTGGCAACAGCTACGGAAACAGTACCTTCTATATCTCTGAGGACGGCCAGACCGGTGGCGAGGACTTCTACTGCTACCGCATCTTTGGCCTGAACGGCGAGAAGTTCACCAGCGCCGACCAGCTGAAGGTAGGCGACCTGGTTGTCGTAAAGAGCCCCGTGACCGTCTACACCAGTTCCTACGGCAGCACCAAGGAGACCGTGCAGGGCAAGGGACAGTTGGTTAGCGTGAACGGCAAGGAGGCCTACTCCAACGGCCAGACGTCGCAGGGCGGTGGAGGCAACGACCAGCCCGACCAGCCTGCAACCGGCACAGAGATCACCTGTGCCCAGGCAGCAGAACTGGCCCTGGCCCTGGAGGACAAGGCTGAGTCTGCCGAAACCTACACCGTCACCGGTTACATCACCGAGACAGATGGCAAGATCAGCCGAGACCAGCAGGTATTCTGGATGGCCGACACCAAGGATGGCGGTAAGGTGTTCGAAGCTTTCTGGGCTAACATTCCCGATCCCACCCAGGCTCTGCCCGTAGGTACCAAGGTGAAGATGACTGGTAAGCTCATGCGCTACGGCTCAACTCCCGAGATGAAGAACGGCCAGGTAGTCGTACTTGAGATGGGCGAGGGTGGCAGCACCCAGCCCGACAATGGTGGCGATACCCCATCCGGTGATGATTCAGAGTACGGTACAACCGTAGCCTACAGCCTCGGTGCCAATGCCTATGACGATGGCGTTGCCTCTATCAACGGTGTGAGTGGTGTAAAGGTACTGAAGATCGGTACCTCCAAGAATCCCGGTGACCTCACCATCACCGTCCCCGCTTCTGGCAAGCTCACATTCTATGCCGTAACCTGGAAGGGTGCCGGAAGTGCAACCGTGAGTTTCCTGGATGCCAACGAAGAAGTTGCCACCCAGAGCGTCAAGGCCAATGATGGCGCAGCCAACAACTCCCCCTATACCATGACCGTAAGCGACAGCGACAAGTATGAGGTCAGCCTGCCCGCAGGCAAGCAGATCAAGATTACCTCGGACAAGCGTATTATCTTCTTCGGCATGAAGTAATCTGCAAGGAACACGCATCATACGATAGTTCTGAAGGAGTCGACCACACTGGCCGACTCCTTTTTCTGATGCTGACGGAATGTTTTTCCGTCTGGTACGGAAAAGCTTTCCGTCCGGGATGCAAAACATCCGGGATGCAAATAGTGGCTCTGCGAGGCCAGACCTTGTATATGCCGGTAGTTCGGATGGGGTAACGTGATTACGCAGAATGCTGAAAACACTTTTGGCAAAAGTGCCTTCACGCCTTCACACTTTCACGAATTCACATATTCGCCAGCGTGGAAGACGGGGTGTCGGAAGATGGGCGGGCTGGGCGTGCATCATAAAAACCCTTGTGCTGCCAGAAGGCATCGATAGTTGACGGATGCGGTTGATATCCGGTTTCCACTGGTGTGGCAACAGCCTTGCTACGACCGTGGCAAACCCCAAACCACACGTATGGCAAGCCATGTGCCACGCCAGTAGATACATGAATTCACACAAGGGGCCATGCAATTACCCATGGAGGAGCTCTGCAAGAAGGACTTTTTAGTAATGGTGTGAAGGCGTGAAGGCACTTTTGCCAAAAGTGTTTTCAGAATCCGCCGAACCTGCGTTCGTATACTGGGAGTTGAGTTTTTTGTGCAGCAAGTAGCTCAACGAGAAACATGCAGGAAATCCCGGCTCCGGCATGTAAGTTTGTATGCCGCAGCATATTTTCTTGCTTTTTATTATGCCGTTCGGAAATAAAAGCTTATTTTTGCATATCCATAATAGGACACACCGAAGAAACAAAATAATACAATGAATAGAATCAAGACTTTTCTGGCTGCCGTGGCCCTCTCTGCAGCAGCTACCGTGAGTGGACAGACCCTGAAGATGACGAATCAGGTAGTACGGGTAACGGCATACGAGGCGTCGACCTCGGTCAACCTGGTCGTGGTGAAACCCGAGCAGAAACTGGACGCGCTGGATCCTTCAGCCTTCGCCGTGGAAACGAACGGAGTAGCCAGGAATGTAAAGATCGTCTACACCTGCGATGACCGTGGCGAATGGACGGACAACGGCGACTACCTGGCCTTTGGACTGGAACTGAGCAAGGAACGGGGGGCCGCTCCGCTCGTCAGCCGTGGTATGGGCACCTGGAGCACGGCCTATCCCGTGAAGGTGGCACTGAAGCCTGGCAAGAGCATCAAGGCCGGCGGCAAGAGGTACACGGCAGTGGATTGTGCCACCCCTCATGCCCTGCGCAATTTCCTCTCCGAGGCAGACTTCTTCCATCGTGGCACCTTCACCGCTCCCTCAACCGGCAAGCCTGGCCAGGAGACCCTGACCTACGGTGCCTACGAACCCGAGGCTCTGCGTATTGACGGCAAGAAGAATCCCATGGTCATCTGGCTGCACGGCATGGGCGAGGGTGGCACGGACGTGTCCATTGAGATCCTGGGCAACGAGGTGGCAGCCCTCATCCGCAACGATATCCAGTCGCATTTCACCACGGAGGGGGGTGAGAAGGGATGCTACGTGCTGGCCGTACAATGTCCCACGATGTGGATGAACAGCGCCAAGGGCGGCATGACCACCGGTCAGCAGCCTTCGCTCTATTCCGATGCCCTGAAGGCCTGCATTGACAACTACCTCAAACAGAATCCCGACGTGGATCCCAACCGTCTCTACATCGGTGGTTGTTCCAACGGCGGATTCATGACCATGAACATGCTCATCCGTCATCCTAAGTTCTTTGCTGCCGCCTACCCCACCTGCGAGGCTTTTGCCGATGCCAACATCTCAGACCTACAGATCAGTCAGTTGGCCGAGGAGAACATCTGGTTCGTACAGTCGTTTGACGACACGACGGTGAATCCGCGCGAGTATTGCATCCCCACCTACAAGCGCCTGATGAAGGCCGGTGCCAAGAACGTATGGATGGCGATGTTTGAGAACGTGACTGGCACGGACATGCCGGGCAGCCGACTGATGGGTCACTTCTCGTGGGTGTACGTCTTCAACGATCAGGTCAGGGGTTCGCAGGAGCAGTCAGAAGCCGACATGAAGCCCTCGAACAACGGTGGCGGCACCGTGGCTCCACAGGGTCACGCCAACCTCTTCGAGTGGATGAATGCCCAGGTGCTGAAGGCCCCGGAGGCTCAGCGATAGGGTCGTCAGAGAAGATAACTGCAAAAACATTTGCGTTTTCCCCTGCTTATTCGTACCTCTGACGTTCCGTCTAAAGTACTTTCGCTCGGAAATGCTCGAATTTATTTGGCATTTCCCTCGCTTATTCGTACCTTTGTACCGGTAGACTGTTATTGTTAAGGTAAAAAGGATAAGGAATATGACAAAGTTGGCAATATTCGTAACGGGTGGCGGCACTAACTGCGAGAACATCATCCGTTACTTCCAGGGTAACCCGGAGGTGGAGATCCCCATCGTGGTGAGCAGCAAGAGTGATGCATACGCCATCGTGCGTGCCACGAACCTGGGCATCCCCACTACGGTCATCACCCGGCAGCAGCTGAACGAAGACCGTCAGCTGGTACTGGATACGGTTCGCGGTTGCGACTACATCATCCTGGCAGGTTTTCTGCCCAGGGTGCCGGAGTACCTCATCAACGAGTTCCCACGTCGCATCATCAACATTCATCCAGCCCTCCTGCCCAAGTATGGCGGAAAGGGAATGTGGGGACACCACGTTCACGAGGCCGTGAAGGCGGCCGGCGAGACGGAGACGGGCATCACCATACATTACGTAAACACGGAACTGGATGCGGGCGAGCAGATTGCTCAGTTCAGGACGGCTCTCTCGCCCGATGATACGCCCGATGACATCGCAGACAAGGTACACGTGCTGGAAATGGCCAACTTCCCACAGGTCATTGAGAAGGTCATTAAACCCAAATAGTTCATTAGACCATGGATGTGATTTTGAATTATCTTTGTGTCAGCATTTGTAGCACATTGAATGAGCATAGGGGGCCCTATGTGAGTGAAATGAGCTGCAAAGGATGCCAGAGAGAAGCAAAATAACGCCAATGTCGTCTAATGGATTATTTGGGTTAAAGGCCAGGGGTAGCATGGAGAGCTTCCATGGCCAGCAAAGAGGATTGGGACACACATGAAGAAAAACTTTCTATTCATACTACTGGCAACCATCCTGCTTGTCGCCTGTGACAAGGACAACGAGCAGAAACCCGGCGGACCAGGTACCGTTCGCAATGAGAATGCGAACGGCTATGTGGCATGGGGTGTCACAGAAACCGGTCGTGGAACAAACATCCAGCAAGTAGCCAAGAGGCTGGAGATTCCCCGCTTGAGAGGGGGACAGAGCAACGTGTTCGTCTGCCACACGGCTGCAGGCCTGGGCGTGAACTATTGCTGCGAGTGGGACTGCGCCAAACTGGCCTCGCGCTGGACGGCCTACCAGTGGTATACCGGTTTCAGCAGCAGGGAGAGTAACTGGAACCGTAACGCCTGGAACCGCGGTGAGACATTCAACGGCTACGGAGGCGTTGGCGATCCCTTCCAGCCAGATCCGCTCATCCCGCGCGACTACCAGACCACCCTGGATGATCACCGCAGTAACGGACACGACCGCGGACACATGCTCGGGTCAGCCGACCGCCTGAACAGCAGGGAGGCCAACGGACAGACGTTCTACCTGACCAACATGCACCCTCAGCTCAACGCCTTCAACGCGCAGGGTATCTGGTTCGGCCTGGAGGAACGCCTGCGCAAGCAATATGACATCACATCCTTCCGCGACACGCTGTACGTGGTGAAGGGTGGTACCATCGATAACAACCTGTATTACCTGCAACGTGGTGCATCTGGCCGTAACCTGATTGTTCCCAGGTATTTCTTCATGGCCCTGCTCTGCAAGAACAGCAGTCCCAGCCAGGGGGGATACAAGGCCATTGCCTTCTGGATGGAGCATAAGGGCAACATGGACACGGACTTCAGGAAGTACGCCATCAGTATCGACGAACTGGAGGAGAAGACGGGTATTGACTTCTTCTGCAACCTGCCCGATGAGATTGAGAACGTGGTGGAATCAAACATGATTCTCAGTGTATGGGGACTGAAATGACCACAACACAGGGGAAATTTGCAGATTAATGCGAAAACATTTGGCCAGTTCACAGAAAAGGCGTAACTTTGCACGCTGAAAGACAATCATTAACCCAGCCCCTTATCCATTCCCGTTCAAAGGGAAACTCGGGGGCATAAAGCAAAAAAGACATGAAGAAAGGTATTCATCCCGAGAATTATCGCCCCGTTGTCTTCAAGGACATGAGTAATGGCGATATGTTCCTGAGCCGCTCAACCGCAAAGACCAACGAGACCGTTGAGTTCGAGGGCGAGACTTACCCCGTAATCAAGCTGGAAATCTCTAACACCTCTCACCCCTTCTACACGGGTAAGAGCAAGTTGGTGGATACCGCTGGTCGCGTGGACAAGTTCATGAGCCGCTACGCTCGCAGCCGCAAGTAATCCATTTACTTGCCACTTTTGCACATTGCGTAACGAAGAAAGCGGTGCAGGTTGCCTTGGTGCAACTTGTACCGCTTCTCTTTTGTGCAGATGCCCGGAGTATCTGGAATCACTGGATGTCCGGAGTCACTGGTTCACTACCCTATCAGGCTGAACGCCACATACAGCCAATGTGCCAGGACACCAGCCAACAGTCCGCAGACCAGATGGATGAGCATGGCCGGACTGGTCCACTTGCGCCATCCCATAGCGTCAAAGATGGCGGAATAGGTACTGAAGAAACCGCTCCAGCTGATTCCCATGGCCGTGAAGACGGCTATGGCATTGGCTCCGTTCGAGCCTTCGAGCAATCCCTCCTCCAGGAAACGGGGTATCTGTCCCAGGGCTGCGCCTACGGCTCCGAGGGAGGTAATGGGAAAGGCCATGAGTTCGGGATCCTTGAATCCAAAGAGCCAGTCGAAGAGCCAGTCGACCTTACCCGCCAGACGTGGAAGAATCTCCACACCCTGATAGGCTTCACCCGTATAGCCGGTCTCACCAGCCCCGAAAGTAAACAGGAAGACGGCCGTACTGATAATGATGACACCGGGAATAATGGCAAGTCCAAGGTCCACGCCTGTCTTTCCACCATCCAGGATGGCATTGAGAAAACGGATAAAGATACTTTCCTTGTGTTCGCGAAGCTGCTGGGCCGCCTCTTCATGGGTACGGGGTTCCATGCATGACAAGGGGTCGGGCATCATCTGATTCAGGGAAGGATCCACATGCAGCAGGTATCGCTGCATGCCCACCGTCGTGATACAGCTGGCAAACGTAGCACCTGCCAATCCTATCAGCGGTTCCACGGCAAAGCCCTTTCCGAGCATGAACATCACGACGATAAGGCCCATACCGAAGGCCGTACCGAAATTGATGAAGGAGATAAGCTGGTATTTCTTGAAGAAACGGCTGAATGAGGCATCCTGGGCCAGGGTGAGTACGGCGGGATTGTCGCTCAGGAAGCTCATCAGCGCACCCAGTACGGAGATTCCGGGCAAGCGGACAAGTGGCTTCATGAGACCGCCGAAAAGAAACTGCAGGATGCGCACTACGCCAAATTCATTGAGCAACTTGCTCAGGGCACCGCTCAGCACGACAACGCCCATCAGGTAGAACACAGTGTTGAGCAAAAGGTCGTGTGCTGTGTTCATGATGGTGTTGAGCATGTTGCTCAGGCCCATCCTGTTGCTCACATACCCAAAAACGGCAAAGAAAACCAGAATAAAGCAAATGCCTTCAATCGTCTTTCTCTGAAAAGTAACTTCTTTTAATCGTTGTCTGCTTATCATATTTGTCTAACGCTATCGTTCAAGATTGTCCGGTTCACTTTTCCTCTGACCTGCGGAACTGATGACCGTCCCACTTGTAGGTAATGGGCTTGAGCCGGCCAGTTACGTAGTCCCTCTCTTTTTTCATCAGTTCTCCCGGCTGGTAGATCTGCTGGAGGGTATGCTCTGTGGGATGAAGGGTCATCTCAACAAAGGGCAAGTCACGCATCTGGGCAATAGCCTCCTCGTAGACAGCCAGGTCGGCAGATTCTGGAAGGGGAAGGAAAACCTTCACGTCTGGCAAAGGTACGGAAATGTCGGTCAGCAGGTTCCATTCGGCATCATAGAATCGTACGCTGCTGTCTTTCAGGGGACCGGCATAGGTCTTCACCAGGCAAATGACGTATCTGCCCTCTGTTGCGGGTAGCAGTTTCATCTCGGCCCAACTCACCTTTGACATAGTCAACTTCAGGTAATCTTCCGTCAGTTCCGTCAGCTCAATGGGTTCATCCACAATATTCTTTACCAGGGCCGGCATGTCGTTTTCCTTGAAATCAACACAATCCAGCCTGTTATTGCGGGTTATCAGAGGAAATATACTATCCGGCATCTGGGAAAAGACGTCACGCATCCTTTCCTGCTGTGCAAAACCGGAGAGGGAGGCGAGTAAAAGGCAGGCTACCCAAGAGATTATTCTTTTCATTTTGTTCCTAAATATAAAAATAACATACCCAACAATACCAGCACCAGGTCAAAGGCCTTGCTCTTGAGGTTCTTTTCCTTGAAAAGGAAGGCACCAACCAGGAAGCTGACAAGCACACTGCTCCTTCGGGCCAGGCTGACTACGCTGACCATGGCTCCGTCCAGACTCAATGCATAGAAGTACACAAAATCTGCCACAGACAGGAAAATGCTGATAAGCAGAATAGACCATTTCCAACGGAAGGGCTCGCTCTTGTCGCGCCGAGGCCACCAGATAATCAGAAGCATGGCCAGCATCATCAGGCACTGATAGAAGTTGTAGTAGCTCTGTACCACCATTCTGTCCAACCCAACACCGCCATTGGACTCGGGAGCCATCAGGTATTTATCAAAGAGGCCACTGACAGCCCCCAGGACAGCCCCCAAAACCACGCATATCACCCATCTGTTATGTCGAAAGTCTATACCTTCCTTCTTGCCACTACGGCTCAGCATGAAGAAACTCAGTACAGCCAGTGCCACGCCTATCCATTGCAACAGGTTCAAGCGCTCCCCAAAGACCAGAATCGCTCCAACCAGTACCATCACAGGGCGTGTTGCGTTGATGGGACCGACCAGCGTGAGGGGCAGATGCTTCATTCCAAAATAAGCACACAGCCAACTGCTGAGCACAATGCAGGACTTCAATAAGATGTATCGCTGTACTTCCCATCCTTGGGAAGGCACGAAGAACATCTGTCCATCTTGTATCAGTCCTGCAGACGAACCTATGACAAGGGGCAGAAAGATCAGGCTGCAGAATAGCGTGTTGAGAAACAGAACAGGTATCACCGCATTCTGACGGAGCGACTGTTTCTTGCTTACGTCATACAAGCCCAATAATGCTGCGCTTACAAATCCTAATATCAACCACATAAATTCCTTTCTTTTTATATTCTATTCAATGACTATCGGTTGGTTACTAATCCCAAGACCACTTCTACCTGAACTATCAGTAACGTATATCAACAAGGAACAAGGCATTCCCAGGGACGCTTTCCCCTGCCGAGCATCGATTCTTCTGCTCTATGACTTTCCGGAACTCTCCAACGGTCAGCTTTCCCCTGCCAACCTCAACCAAGGTGCCAACAATGGCGCGCACCATGTTTCTGAGGAAACGATTGGCCGATATCGTAAAACGCCACTCTCCCGGAGAAAGCTCTTCCCATACGGCTTTGGTAATGGTACAGTCATTGGTCTTCGTATCGGTATTGACCTTGGAGAAACTGGTAAAATCCTTATATTCCATCAGGGTGGCAGCCGCTTCATTCATCTTCTGGAAATCCAGGCTGCCATAGACATACCAACTGTAGGATCTCAAGAAAGGTGACTTCCTTAGGTTGATGAAATAATGGTAGGTTCGGGTTGTTGCCGAGAAACGGGCATGCATATCATCGGCAACAGGGAATACATCCTGGACGGCAATGTCTGGAGGAAGTATCTTGTTGAGCTTATAGACCAGCTGTGGACAGTCCATTGGATGTTCACCCGGACAATCAAAATGAGCCATCATCATTCGGGCATGCACACCGGCATCTGTGCGACCGGCACCAACCACCTCCACCGTCTGCCGAAGGAGGGTAGACAATGACTTCTGCAGGGTCTCCTGCACACTGATGCCATTAGGCTGAATCTGCCATCCATGATACCGAGTACCATCATAGCTGAGTTGGATGAAATAGCGCATTATCTGACTTGTTTCTTACCGTTTACTATATAAATTCCATGTTGGTGGGAAAACCTGCGCCCAAGCAGATCATACCTGTCCTTATTTTCATTGGGTACTTGTAGAAGCTCCATAGATGTCTCATCTGCCTTACAGTCGCTCATCTGCACATCATCTACATGAAGACGCTTCCCTGCTGGCCCACTGGCCTCAAACCTTAGACGTATATTTCCTTCCTTTATGATAGCGAATCCATAACGCTGCCAGGTATCAACAGAAAGCTCAGTGGCAACGGGAAGCCAAATGACTCCCCCATCCAACGAATAGCTGACAGTCAGCTTCATGCCCGCGTCCTTGTTGTACAGTCCTGCGTAAAACCATAATGAATCACACCCATTGGCTTTATCATACAGCATCTCTGCATAACCACCAGATTTCATCCGGACTGACTTGGTCCCGTTGAACGTATCACTATCCACATTGCCCAGCAATGCATTCGGCATCTTCCAAAGACCTGTCGTACATTCCACCTCATTATTCCCTTTGTCATAGGCCGCCTTTGTGCCAATTTCAAAATCTTCAAAAAAGGACTTCTTCCTGTCTACGCAACCCAACAGAGGGATTTCCCTTTGCTCTAATCCCAGGGGCGTCAGAATTAGCCTTCCCTGATAATCCCCTTCAGCATCTATAGTGGCAAGTCGGACGAAAAGCGTGGCATTTTCACCATACAATGTAATCTCTTTTTGCCATGGATCGTCTCCAATCTTATCTGCAATTTCAAAAGGTCCCTCAACAACTGCATTAATGATATTTTCTTTCACGGCAGACAACGATATCGTAATCTCGGAATAGTTGCTATATTGACCAGGACACGCTGTAAAGGATAACTGGGAAGGAATAACAACAAATGCCGGAGGAATGCCAGGCATAACTACCTTTATTTCATTGCTCCTTGCTACATGATTGCTGTCTACGAAAGCATCAACCTGATAATAATAGGTAGAATTGGGAGTAACACCCTCTGATACACGAAAATAGCAATCCGCTGTATGGACGGGGAAACCGCTTAATGAAGAACGATTGCCATGATCATCCTTTGTGTAAACATCCAGAATATAGGTAGCTTCCTGGGAATACTTACACCAATTAGCATCAAAACGGGAGAAGTAAGAACCTGACACAATCTCGTTAGCATCAAAGGCCATAAAACTATCTTTTTTGTCAGCTTCCCCCTTATCAGAGTCAAGGAAAGAATCATGCAAAGTAAAAGTAGCTTCAATGCTATCGCCCCAAATGTATTCAGCAAGATTGGGAAAATCAACAAATGGATTTCGATTACCCTGAAGGCCATAGATCGCATCATTTCGACTAATCTCAATATCGTCAACAGGATCCTGCCTGTTCCACTCTAGTAGCAGCCTATATGCCCATGTCTGTAAAGTAGGCCACTCGTTATTTTCCAGAATATTCAAACCTTCACTTGTCCAGGTGAAATTGCTATAGGCTGTCACCATATAGAAATAAATACGGGCAAAGTCTCCTTTCCATTCGTCGGCAGGTTCCCATAGAGTAACAGTTTTATTACCAGCTAAACCCGACCCAACCTTGGTACATCCATTGGTAGTCTTTACCTTCTTAACAATGCCGATGACAAAGTTACTTTTGCTGCTATTAATGCCGGACTCGCAAGGGTTAAGGTTAAAAAGATCCTTATAAGCTTGGTTATCGATTCCACCCCACCAACTCTTAGGAAAAGAATGTTCAATATTCATTCCATTAACAGCAAATGCTGATTGTGAACTGGAAGTTGGGGAAAAATGAAAATCACTATAGCTATACCTGTCACGTACCTTGTCATTTTCATAACGATCCGTAACATAAAACCCTGACCAGGTTCTTCCGAATCCACTTCCGTAAGGAAGAACTTTTGCCTTGCAGATAATAGAATGAAGAACCGACTTCAATTCCGAATTCCTTAAACCGTTGATATCATTATAGTAGTTCTCAGGAATGTCAGCAAGAAGTAGCAAAGGTAATATCATAGAGACAAAAACCGAGACAAATCTCTTCATACATCAATTGCTTTTGGAACGCGAAGTTACGAATAAAATAAATAACAAGCAAGCATCTAACCAAAAGAAAATAAACATACACAAGAAAAACCATAGACATCCATTGATGCACAATACTTTCTCACTAAAAACGGCAGCTTCCTCCGTCAGCATAGGAGTATGCCTCCCCTCTCTTCGGCCGTATTGCCATACAGTCAATCCTATGAATATCTCGTTCGCCTACTGTATTTTGAACGTCAATTTTTACCCTCCGTCGAGAGTGGGGACTCTATTGAAAAAGAACCCTTTAACCCAAATAATCCATTAGACGACATTGACGTGATTTTGCTTCTCTCTGGCATCCTTTGCAGCTCATTTCAATCACATAGGACCCCCTATGCTCATTCAATGTGCTACAAATGCTGACACAAAGATAATTCAAAATAACATCCATGGTCTAATGAACTATTTGGGTTTAATTAAATCTCATAGCTACTGCGTAAATTTCCCCTGTCCCTTAGTTAAGGCTTTGTTGAGGGTTGGCAAAACCCTAAACTATCATAAACTACTGATTCCCAAGAAGCTTTTCCTGTTTAGTGGAGGGTTGAGTTTTTCGCCTATAATGAGTAAAGCCCCGAAGATATCTCTTCGAGGCTTTCTCACTAAAAACGGCGGCTACCTACTCTCCCACGGGTGTGCAGTACCATCGGCGCGGGCGGGCTTAACTTCTCTGTTCGGAATGGGAAGAGGTGGAACCCCGCCACTATAGCCACCTGAATAAGGCTGACAATGTCGGAAAAGCAAA
>JAZRVZ010000089.1:0-2039 GCA_045599425.1 Bacteroidaceae bacterium
TAACAAGATAAAAGTCTTGAAGAGAAAAGCATATGGTTATAGAGATGACGAATACTTCAAACTCCTATTGCTTGGAATGAAGGATGAGACTGTCAAGTCAGACTAAACCCTATCCGACCAACGAGAAAAGCGGAAGAACCGATTTTTGATATATTTTAATATGATTTTGAGGTCGTCAAGACCGTCCTGAAATGTAAGCATCACACTAAATCCACAAGTGCCAGATTTTTATATGATTTTGAGCAAAGCGTCCGAATTAGAATACACTTTCATACGAATTCCACACCCCCTAATAACAATCCGTGAAACCCGTGTAATCCGTGCCATAATCATAGTCAAGCTACCATCCCATCGCACCCCTCCAACTGTTAAACATTCGCCCTTGTCCGCATTTTGCTGGTTAAACTTTGTTAAAACATAGCGACAAATCACATACGTGCGTTACAACGAGCCGGGAAATTTCGTAACTTTGCATGTATTTTAATAATAACGTTGCGCACGCGTGCCCCCCCCCGCGTGAGAACACACAAAAACGAAAGGAAAACCAACAACGGCAAAAGCCAGGACAGACAGGATAGCACCCACGGATAACCAACAGCGATAACAGCATCAGAAGCAACACCTACCGAAGAACAAAATGAGAAGCCAGCTGAGACATAGAAGAAACCCCATCATGACCTGCATCCTTGTCATGGCGATGAGCATGTTGCTCCCGCTCGTGACCAAGGCGCAGAGCACGACGGATTCCGTGTTCCTGGCCAACAGCTACAAGGTGATCTTCGGTGTGAACCAGACGGAGCTGTCATCCCTGGAGCGCCGTCATCTGCTGGACAAGATCATACCCATGCTCCGCGAACTGGGTCCCGGCAGCGTGGTGATTGGCCGTACCGCTGCCTCGCCCGAGGGCCCCTACGAGAACAACCTGCGTCTGGCCAATGGCCGACGGGAGACGGTGAAGGCCATCTTTGCCAGGGAGGGCATCGACGCCGACCGTATCCGCTTTGACATGGCCGTCGAGGAATATCCCCTGCTGCTGGAGCTCATGCGCCAGCGCCACGACCCCGACTATGCATTTGTGAAATCCGTGGTGGAAGGCAACGCCGGTGATGACGTGAAGACCAAGGAGATACTGATGCAGGCACAGGGTGGCCGACTCTTCCAGCGCCTCACCGCACAGTACTTCCCCGAACTGCGTGCCGTGCGCATCATGGCCGTCATTCCCGAGGACGAGCCGCTGGAGATTGAGGTGGTTGATCCTGAGATCGTCCTGCCCGGGGAAATCATTGAACCCGAGGTGTGCGACACCATCGTCATACAGATTGACACCACGGCCGTCGTGCCCGACCGTCTGCGCCGCGAGCTGCTCTCCGTGAAATCCAACCTTGCCTTCTACGGCGCCTACATCCCCGACTACGGTTGGGCACCCATTCCCAATGTGTCACTGGAGTACTACCCCCGCCATGGTCACTTCACCTGGCAGGCCGACTTCGACTGTCCCTGGTGGGCAGGCAACACCACCAACCACAAGTACTTCCAGATACGCAACTATACCCTGGAGTCACGCTTCTACACCCGCAACAGCAACCGCAGCTACCTGCCGGGCGACAGCATATCCAACGGTCAGGCGGCCTTCAAGGGCTTCTTCCTCTCGGCCTACGCCCATGCCTGCCTCTATGGCATCGGATGGAGCGACAGGAAGGGCTTCGACGGCCCCGGTTCGATCGGCGGACACGGTTGGCAGGGCGAGGGCCTGGGTGCCGGACTGGGCCTTGGCTACGTGCTGCCCCTGGGACGGCTGGAGCACTGGCGACTGGAGTTCTCCGCTCAGTTCGGCTTCTTCCGCTCACAGTACGATCCCTACATCTACGGCTGTCCCGTGGAGGAGATGAACGACGGCAAGTATTACTACAAGTGGTACCGTGATCCCGAGGAGTTCAAGAAGCGCCAGTACCGATTCAACTGGCTGGGTCCCACCCGTGTGGGCATCACCCTGTCCTACGACCTGCTCTACCGTCGCATTGCACGCCGCGGAGCCAGCT
>JAZRVZ010000090.1:0-18122 GCA_045599425.1 Bacteroidaceae bacterium
AGAGCTGGATGAACTGCATGCCGATGTCGATGATGATGATGCCGGCGATGAGGCCCGTGTACGTCTGGTGCATCAGGGCCAGGATGGTCCAGGCCAGGATGACAAGCAGGGCACCGATATGGTAGGTGCGCTCCACGCCGATGCGCGGGATGTAGCGTCCCATGTTGGAGGCGGTCAGGGCACCGGCTATGCCGCAGAGGCTGAGCATGCCCACGATGTCGCTTCCCTGGAAGTAGGGGTCCTCCTTCATGCGGAAGGCCAGGCAGGCCCAGAGGCTGAGGAAGGAGCCGAAGGTCAGTCCGGCACGTATGGAGTAGCGCAGGGCCTGGGGGTAGCGGCGGGCCAGTTGGGCAATGGAGGACATGAGGGTGCCGAAGCGTCCCCTGAAGGTGGGCTGGACGGTGGGGAAGGTGCGTAGCAGCACCAGGGCCGAGAGGATGATGACCGCGGCAGCAATGATGTACATGGTGCGCCACCCGCAGAGGTGTCCCACATAGCCGCTGATCACGCGCGATCCCAGTATGCCGCAGAGCAGGCCAGACAGCACGTAGCCTACCTTGCGCTCCTTCTCGCCGGGGCGGGCAAACTGGGACACGAAGGGCAGGAATACCTGTGGGGCCACGGAGCAGAAGCCCGTGACGAAGGCGCCGGCCAGGAGCATCCCGGCATCCCGGGCGCCGGCAATGGCCAGGAGGGAGAGGATGAGCAGGCTGAAGCAGGTGAGGATGGTGGTGCGACGGTTGTAGAGGTCGCCCAGCGGAATGATGAACAGCAGTCCCAGGGCATAGCCGACCTGGGTACAGACGGGCATCAGGTTGACCTGGAACTCCGTGAGTGCCAGGTCTTCGCGTATGAGGTTCAGCAGGGGCTGGCAATAGTACAGGTTGGCCACGGATATGCCGGCCAGCACGGCCAGCAGGACAACCAGGCCTTGGGCTATACCTTCGTTGGGTTTCATCGTGTGGAAATGTGAGGCTTGCTTACCGTGTGTCGGGGTGTTGCCTTGTGGCAGGGCCGGATGCCGGTGGTCATTTGTCCAGGAATCGCTTGGTGAGGCCGCCGAAGCACTCGATGCGACGGTCGCGCAGGAAGGGCCACCAACGGCGCACCTGCTCGCAGCGGTTCATGTCTACGTCCACCACCACATTCTCCTCACGGTCCTTGGAGGCATTGCAGAGCAGCTCGCCCTGGGGACCGGCCACGAAACTGGTGCCCCAGAACTGGATGCCGCGGGTCTGGCCGGAGGGATCGGGTTCGTGACCGACACGGTTGACGGTGATGACGGGCAGTCCGTTGGCCACGGCATGGCCGCGCTGCACGGTCTGCCAGGCCATGCGCTGGCGTTCCTGCTCCTCGGGTGTGTCGCTGCTTTCGTAACCGATGGCGGTGGGGTAGATGAGGAGTTCGGCACCGGCCAGGGCCATGAGTCGGGCACCTTCGGGATACCACTGGTCCCAGCAGACCTGCACGCCCAGTCGGCCCACGCTGGTATCGATGGGCTGGAAGCCGAGGTCGCCGGGGGTGAAGTAGAACTTCTCGTAGTAGGCGGGATCATCGGGGATGTGCATCTTGCGGTACTTGCCGGCTATGCTGCCGTCCTTCTCAAAGACAACGGCGGTGTTGTGATAGAGTCCGGCTGTGCGGCGCTCGAAGAGGGAGGTGACGAGGACGATGCCGTGCCGGCGGGCTATCTCGCCGTAGAACTCCGTGCTGGGGCCGGGGATGGGCTCGGCCAGTGAACAGAGATCTACGTTCTCCGTCTGGCAGAAGTAGGGGGTGTTGTGCAGTTCCTGCAAGACGACCAGCTCGGCACCCTTCTGAGCCACATCGGCTATGTTGCGTGCCAGTTTCTCCTTGTTTGCCTGCACATCGGCGGTGCAGCTTTGTTGTATGATTCCTATTTTCATAATTCAAAATTCATAATTCACGATTGTTGCCCTAAGCCTTTTTCCCCTTCGCTGAGCGTTCCCACCGGGAACTGCATGGTGCAGCAGTGCAGCGAACCGTGCTGAAGGATGAGTACCTGGCAGTCTATGCCCACGATCTCATGCTTGGGGAAGGCCTTCTGCAGCTGCCTGGCGGCCTGCTGGTCAAGGTCGGCATCGCCGTAGGTCGGCATCAGTACGGCTCCGTTCATGATGAGGAAGTTGGCATAGGTTGAGGGCAGGCGCTGGCCGTCCTCGTCATAGCGGACGGGGCCCATGGGCAGGGGAATGAGACGGTAGGGCTCGTCCTCCAGGGTGAGGAAGGTGCGGAGCTGCTCTTCCATCAGGTGCAGTTCCTCGTAGTGCTCGTCCTGGGTGTCGGTGCATTGCACGTACGCAATGGTGTTGCCAGGGCAGAGGCGTGCCAGGGTGTCCACGTGGCTGTCGGTATCGTCGCCGGCCAGGTATCCGTGATCCAGCCACAGCACACGCTGGGCATGGAGGCTGCGCAGGAGGCGCTCCTCGATGTCGGCCTGGGACATGGGCTGGTTGCGGTGAGGGGCCAGGAGGCACTGGCTGGTGGTCAGGATGGTTCCCCGGCCGTCGCTTTCGATGCTTCCGCCCTCCAGCACGAAGTCCAGGTGGTCCTCGTAGGCGCCGCGCAGGATGTGCTGCCCGTTCATGTGACGGCAGATCTCGTTGTCCAGCGTTGCCTCGAACTTCTCACCCCAACCGTTGAACCTGAAGTCCAGCAGGCGGGGCTCGGTCTCACCGATGAGGGTGATGAAGCCATGGTCGCGTGCCCAGGTGTCGTTGGTTGGCATCTGGTGCAGGGTGATGTTCTGCAGGACTTGCTGGGGCAGGTGGGTGTGCAGAAGGCTGGAGACGTGGCCTGGCTCCGGAGTGACGATGATCAGTCGCTCGCGGGAGGCTATCTCCATGGCCATGCGTATGTAGCAGCCCTCCACTTCCTTCAGGATGGGAGCCCAGTCCGTGCCGGCATGGGGCCAGGTGAGCTGAACGGCACTCTGCGGGAACCATTCGGCGGGCAGGTGCAGGACTTGCTGGTGTGTGATTTCCGGGCCGGCGGGATTGTCAAAGCGGACCTGCATGGTGAGGTCGGTGATGGTGGTGGTGTCTTTGGTGTAGGTCAGGGCCATGGTCTTTGTGGGTTGGTGGGGCACTTATTGCCCGTGGCCGGGCAGGGGGTGTACCTGCCGGTGGGGCGATGCTCCGTTGCTAACATCTGTTAATGTGGGTACAAAGGTCGTAAAATTATCTTAAAGAGCCAAGCACAGGGAAGATATTTTCCCTCATATACTTGTCTATTTTCCGGGAAATGCATATTTTTGCAATGACAAATTGTTGGTCACGTACCTTATTTATATTATTTAGGAGCATTCAGAGATGTCGTTAAACCACCGTTTTCAACGTGCCTGCCTGTTGGCGCTGGCGACAGCAGTGACGGGTGCGGAGGCTATGATGCCCTCCCTTCCGGCAGTGGCGTGCCATGCGGATGGCCGGGACACGATCGGCCGGGACACGGTTATGGTGGACTCGCTGAGGGAGGTGTTGGTGATGGGTGATTCCCTGAAGCTTGCGCCCATATATGATGCCATGAGTCAAAGTCTGAAACGTCAGCAGAACCCGGGCGTGAAGTCGCTGGGAGACATCCTGAACCAGGTGGCCCCCAATGCCATGGACATCGTGATGCATCCCTTTGGCTTTGCCGAGCGGAAGAAGAAAAAGAAGCGGAAGAGGATGAATCAGATTCTCTGGGAATACGACCATGTCGATTCCAAGGACTCCTTCAATGCTGCCCTGGACAGCATCATGAAGCTGGAGGGGCTGAAGTGAGATGAAGTCGCAGATGGCTGAAGTGGTATGAAGACGGAGCTAATGCCTTGATGCTGCGCCGCCGGGTTAAACCATCCGGGGGGGTGTCGTGTCATATCTCCATATAAACCAAAATTTTACGATCATGAAACGATTGCTCCCCATATTTCTACTGGCTGTATCGGGTATCTGCAATGCCCAGCCGGACCAGGCTGCCCAGCGTCCGCGCAGGGGCTTCTTTGACCCGGCATACCCTGATGTGCACGATCCTGTGATGGCCTGTGAGGACGGCAGGTATTACATGTTCACCACGGGATTTGGCGTGAGTATGCTCTCCTCGGACGACATGGTGACATGGAAGCGTGAGAAGAGTGTGCTGAACCCCGTTCCCGAATGGGCGCATGAGCTGGTTCCCGCATACAACGGGCATACCTGGGCGCCGGATGTGATTCGTGTGGGCGACCTCTGGTATCTGTACTATTCCTGCTCCACCTTCGGAAAGAACATCTCCACCATCGGCGTGGCCGTGAATAAGACGCTGAATCCGGAGTCACCCGACTATCAATGGAAGGACCTGGGGAAGGTCATTCAGTCGAAACCCGGTGAGAACCAATGGAATGCCATTGACCCCAATGTCATCCTGGATGAGGATGGCAATCCCTGGATGACGTTCGGATCCTTCTGGGACGGCATACAGATGGTCAGGCTGGACAAGGATATGAAGACCCCGATAGGGGAGCCCCGTACGGTGGCTCGCAGGCGGCATGCCAGGGAGAATCCCATCGAGGCTCCGTTCATGATCCGGAAGGACGGCTACTATTACCTGTTCGTCAGCTTCGACTATTGCTGCAAGGGCTTGCAGAGCAACTACAAGATTGCCGTGGGTCGCAGCAAGACGGTGGACGGTCCCTTCCTGGACGACCAGGGCAGGGACATGGCCGACTGCGGAGGAAAGATCCTGGTGGGAGAGTCTGACCGCTATGCAGGCGTAGGGCATTGTGCCGTGTATGACTTTGGGGGCAAGTGGCATCTGGTGGCCCATGCCTATGACAAGGAAAGGAACGGTGCCAGCAAGCTTTTCCTGCGTCCGCTGGAATGGAAGGACGGATGGCCGGAGGTGGAATAAGGCTTCCGAGCCCCAAGGGGGAAACCGGAAGGAAGGGGCGGGATGACGGTTTTTTGTGCGGAAGGAAACGGGGAATTGGGAATAAGGAGTTCAAAATTCCCCGTTTTCTTTTGGCCGTTTCAAAGGTATTTCGTAACTTTGCATCCGAATTATATATCAGCGAAGCGTGAAGATTAAGGATATCGTATGCGCCCTTGAGCATTTCGCGCCTCTGCCCCTGCAGGAAAGCTATGATAATGCTGGCCTGCAAGTGGGATTGACGGAGGTGGAAGCATCAGGGGCTTTGTTGTGTCTTGACGTCACCGAGGAGGTGATGAACGAGGCCATTGCCTTGGGCTGCAATATCGTGGTTTCGCACCATCCGTTGCTGTTCCGTCCCTTGCGGACCCTGACGGCCGACACCCAGGTGGAGCGCGTGGTGCGGATGGCTGTGCAGAATGACATCGCCATCTACTCTGCCCACACGAACCTGGACAATGCGGAGGACGGTGTGAACTACAGGATGGCGGAGAAGCTGAGCCTGATGGACGTGCAGATGATCGGAGCGCATGCGGTCCGGGTTGCCGAGAACGGCAGGGAACGGACCGTCAAGGCTGGTTCCGGTGTGATGGGCTACCTGCCGGCACCCATGGAATCCTCCCAGTTCCTGGAGTGGGTGAAGGAGGTCTTCCGTGTGGAATGCCTGATGCACAACGAGATATTGCAGCGTCCTATCCAGAGCGTGGCCCTGTGCGGCGGTGCCGGAGACTTTGTCCTGCAGGATGCCTTGCGACTGGAGGCGGATGCCTTCCTGACCGGCGAGATGCACTACCATCAGTATTTTGGCAACGAGCAGCGCATACAGATCGGCGTGCTGGGACATTACCAGAGTGAGCAGTTTACCATGGAGATCTTCCGTGCGCTTCTGGAGGACAAGGCTCCGGAACTGCCTGTCTTTGTCACGCGCGTCAACACCAATCCCATAAAGTATTTTATCAATTAACACTATAGAGAAAATGGCAAGAGAAAAAGCAAAAGACCCATCAGAGTTGTCCATTGAGACCAAGCTGAAGAATCTGTTTGATTTGCAGACCATGCTGAGTGAGATCGACAAGATCAAGACCCTGCGTGGTGAACTTCCCCTTGAGGTTCAGGATCTTGAGGACGAGATTGAAGGTCTGACGACCCGTGTCGAGAGAATGCGTGCCCAGGTGGAGGAGATGCAGCGCGAAGTGAGTGGCCGCCGCATCACCATCGAGAAGAACAACAGCGATATTGCCCGCTACAAGGAGCAGCTCAACAACGTTCGCAACAATCGCGAGTATGACTCCCTGACCAAGGAGATTGAGTATAGCGAGCTGGACAATCAGTTGAACGAAAAGAAGATCCGCGAGGCGCTGGAGAGCATTGAGCGTGTGACCCGCGAGGCTGACGACTACACGCTTCAGGTGGGCGACCGCAGAGAGGATCTGAACCTGAAGAAGAGTGAGCTGGACGAGATCATCTCCGAGACCAAGTCGGAGGAAGAGAAGCTTCGCGAGAAGGCCAAGAATCTGGAGCTGAGCATTGAGCCCCGTCTGCTGAACGCGTTCAAGCGTATCCGCAAGAATGCCCGCAACGGCCTGGGTATCGTTTACGTGCAGCGTGACGCCTGTGGCGGTTGCTTCAACAAGATTCCCCCTCAGCGACAGCTGGATGTGCGTCTTCACAAGAAGATTATCGTCTGCGAGTATTGCGGCCGTATCCTGATTGATCCCGAACTGGCTGGCGTACAGATCGACAAGCCTGCAACGGAGGAGAAGCCCAAGCGTCGTCGCAGCAGCGTCCGCGCCAAGAAGGACTGATAGCAGGCAAGGAATATACGTGATGAAGGAATAATCATCGGCACTACGGTTCTGCGGAACCGTCACCTATAGAATTATTCTCTGAATAAAGAGACTCGTAGGAGGGCACGTCGGCCAGGAAGCTGTACGTGCCCTTCTCGTAGTTGATCCGGCAGCAGTAATGCTGTATGCCGTTGCTTACGATGAGGTAGGGGACTCGCAGGGTGATATTGTAGCGGCATATCTGGTCGAACACCTTCTGGCTGATGCTGACACTGGGGGCCTTGTACTCCATAATCATTGTCGCTTTCATGTCTTTGCCATAGAGGATGCTGTCGCATCGCTTTTGCAAAAGACCGACCTTCAGGGGAATCTCATTGGCCAGCAAGGCAGCCGGATAGCCCTTGTATTGGATGAGGAAATGGATGAAGTGCTGGCGTACCCACTCTTCGGGCGTCAGTGCCACGTAGCGCCGGCGCAGGATGTCAAAGACCTGCTTTCTCCCATCGGTTTCCCTGATACGCAGGGAGGCTGGCGGGAGGTTCAGTGTTGTATGATGGTCTGACGGGCTTGGCATGCTTTGGGATGTTGAGATGGCTGGTGGGAGGGGCAGATCGTGATTTTGCTTGCAAAATATCCTAATTAATTTGCCTTTTCACCTGCTAATTTGTATCTTTGCGTTTAATTCTGTCTGCAAAAGTAGATAAAATATATGAAAACAAAGCAAGAAATCGTCGAAAACTGGCTTCCTCGCTATACACAGCATCCTCTGGAGGACTTTGGCAGGTATATTCTCCTGACCAACTTCAACAATTACGTGGATCTGTTCTGCGACAAGTTTGACCTGCCCCATCCTGGCTATGAGGCCAATATGCGCATGGCCACGTCGGGTGATATCACCATCATCAATTTTGGCATGGGCAGCCCCAATGCGGCCATCATCATGGACCTTCTTTCGGCCATAGAGCCCAAGGCCTGCCTTTTCCTGGGAAAATGTGGCGGCATCTCCCACAAGACTCAGCTGGGAGATTTCATCCTGCCCCTGGCGGCGATACGCGGAGAGGGTACCAGCAACGACTATTACCCGCCTGAAGTGCCTGCCCTGCCGGCTTTCATGCTGCAACGTGCCGTTTCCTCGGCTATCCGTGACCTTCACCGCGACTATTGGACCGGTACCATCTACACCACCAACCGTCGTATCTGGGAGCACGATGAGGCTTTCAAGCAGTATCTGGTGACCACACGTGCCATGGGAGTGGACATGGAGACGGCCACGCTCTTCGTCTGCGGTTTCCACAACCATATCCCCACCGGTGCCCTGCTGCTCGTATCAGACAACCCCATGACTCCCGAGGGCGTCAAGACGAGCGAGAGCGACCGGACCGTGACCCGCAACTTTGTGAATCAGCATGTTGAGATGGGAATCATTGCCATGCAGAAGATCATGGAGAATGACAGGACCGTCCGTCATCTGAAATACGACTGGTAAACCGAAATACAATACATCTTACTCTGGTTTCGCAAACTTCAGCTTGCGGAACCTGGATACACCTTATTATTTAGCATTATGGCAGCAAAGGCAACAGGGCCTACATACGAGGAGATCGTACGCGAGATAAAGGCTGGCGCGTTCAAGCCTGTCTACTATCTCATGGGAGAGGAGGATTTCTACATAGACCGTCTCAGTCAGATGATTGTGGATCACGCCCTGAAGGAGGAAGAGCGCGATTTCAACCTGGATGTGATGTATGGCGGTGAGACGAATGCCAACCAGGTCATTCAGTTTGCCCAGGGCCTTCCCATGATGGCCTCGCATCGCGTTGTGCTGGTTCGCGAGGCGCAGCAGATGGATGACAGGGAGAACCTGGCGTCCTACGTACAACATTTCAACCCGTCGACCATTCTTGTGGTATGCCACAAGCACGGAAAACTGGATGCGCGCCGGCAACTGGCCCAGGAGGTCAGGAAGGTGGGGGTGCTGTTCGAGTCCAGGCGACTCTACGAATCCCAGTTGCCGGGTTTTGTCAGTTCCTATCTGAAGGCACAGAAGAAGGACATAGAGCCAGCCGCCTCGCAGATGCTTTGTGAATTTGTGGGAAGCGACCTGAGCAGGCTGTCCAGCGAGATGGACAAGCTGCTTCTTGCCACCCCCGCCTCCGAGTCGCGGATCACGGCTTCGCTGGTGGAAGAGCAGACGGGCATGAGCAAGGACTATAACAGCTTTGAGTTGCAGAACGCCCTGGCTGTCCGGGATGTCCTGAAGGCAAATCGTATAGTAAATTATTTTAACAGCAATCCGCGTTCCTTCGCGCTTCCTCCCACATTGTCCTCTCTGTTTGGATTTTTCTCGGATGTCATGCAGGGGTATTATGCTCCGGTACGCGATGAGAACGGCGTGGCCAGCTGGCTTGGCAAGTCGCCCTGGCAGATCCGTCAGGCCGTCCTTCCTGCCATGCAGCGATACAGCGGAAATAAGGTAATACAGATCTTGTCGGAAATCCGACGGACGGACGCTAAATCCAAAGGCGTTGGAGGCTGCAGGACCGCTCCTGGCGACCTTTTGCGGGAGCTTGTCTTCTTCATTTTGCATTAAAACGATCCATTTTTGGGAGTTCTTCTCTCTATTTTGCGCACTTTTCAGGGAAATCTGGAAAGTGCTTTTTATATGGTATTTTTCACGTTTTAAGTGAGTTACGACCAATCCTTGCTTCCTGAGAATCGCGCAGAATTCTGCTTCTGTACCGTTCCTTGCAAATTCTGCAAGCATTCATATTCTGACAAAAATCCCTCCGCTGCAATTATTGATTTACATAATTTTACAATTGACAAACGATGTGATATTGAAATGTAAATATCAAAATGTAAACCAATAAATCCGCATGTTTCAACTTGTATATGCCACCTTGTTGTTATTTACAGTTTAGAATTGTTGATTTTGATATTGAAAACCATAAATATAATATCCAAATAAATATTTATTCCGTACTTTGGTTTAATTGTATGTGTTTGTAAACCAGTGTTTTATGGGAATATGTGGTAGTTTTCTTCATCTGAAAATGCCATTTATTGATGAATATTGACCGAATAGTCGTGGCTTGCTCCATGTTTAGACTATTTAACATATTTAATACCAATGTTTTACTATATGATATATGAAGCGTTTACTTTAATAGGGAATTTAGGGGGTTATATGCTGATTGTCCTGTGTTGTTTGGGTATTGATATTGGTTGATATAAAAATGTGGATTCGCGTATTGATATCCAAAAAATGCGGTTTGGTTTTGATTTTGATTTCCAATTCTTGTTTTGTATTCGCTTTTTTGCTATCTTTGCGACCGATAATTCACAAAAATAAAGGGGTACCCCCATTTTTAACAAGTTGCGAACGATGAAAGACAGGATACAACAGATCATGATACACGAGGGAATGAACCAGCAGGAGTTCTCCAGGGCCACCGGAATCGCCCCTGCATCGTTGTCAAGCATTTTTACCGGACGTACTTCGCCCACCCTGAAACATGCAGAGGCACTACACCAGCATTTCCCCAACCTGAACATGTCCTGGCTGCTCTTTGGTGATGGCGAGATGATGAACTCCCAGGATGAGTCAGACGGCAATCAGGTATCCCAGGGACAGCCCACTTCTGCTTCCCCCGATTCCTCGCCCTCATCTTCCTCGCCAATCCTTGGTTCTGCACAGGGGCCTGCAGTATCATCTTCGCGTGATCCTCTTTCCGGCAAGATCTTCCAGTCAGCCCCTCTACCTGCCCCTCCCTCCTCTGCCGAGGCTGCGGTTGCTGGTATGTATGCGCACCAGATTCCCTATGAGTATTTGAAAAACATTGACATCAAGCCAAGACGTATCGCAGAGATACGCATCTTCTTTGATGATGGAACCTTCGAAGTCTTCAAGGGGAATATCTGATCTGAAAGATTTCTTTTTCCCGTTTGCTTGTATGGTAAGATTGTTTTTACTATCTTTGTGCTGTTGAACCTATATAATATAAATAAGGTATCCGCCTGTTACCTTGTTTATCCTATTGGCCAGACAAATCATGAGAACCGCATAAAGCAAACAAAAAGATGAAGAAATACATTTTAGACCTGAAGGTCACCTCGGTGGAACAGCCGCATGAGCGCTACGTTCTGCTGAAGCTGACCGATGAGAAAGCCCCGCTCCCCGAGATGTTGCCGGGGCAATTCGCCCAGATCCGTGTGGACGGCAGTTCAACCACCTTCCTGCGTCGCCCCATCTCCATACACTTTGTGGATAGGGAGAAGAATGAAATCTGGTTCTTGGTACAGCTGGTAGGCGACGGAACCCGTCAGCTTGGACGACTGAAGGCTGGTGATATGCTAAACGTCGTACTTCCTCTGGGCAACGGTTTTACGCTGCCCGCGGCCTCTGATGCCAATGAGGACATCCTGCTAGTTGGCGGAGGCGTAGGCGCAGCCCCCCTGCTCTATGCCGGCGCCTGGCTGGCCGGGAAGGGCGTCCGTCCCACATTCCTGATCGGTGCCCGTAGCAAGGGCGACCTCCTGCAATTGCCTCTTTTCGAGCAATATGGCGATGTCTATGTCACCACCGAGGACGGCAGCTATGGCGAGAAGGGCTTTGTGACCCAGCACACCCTCCTGCAGCAGAAGAAGTTTGGCCGGATAGCCACCTGTGGCCCCAAGCCGATGATGGTCAGCGTGGCCCGCTATGCCCGACAGTCGGGTACGCCCTGCGAGGTTTCGCTGGAAAACAAGATGGCCTGCGGCGTAGGCGCCTGCCTCTGCTGCGTGGAAGATACCGCAGAGCATGGCCACGTGTGTGTATGTACTGAAGGTCCCGTATTTAATATCAATGACTTGAAATGGCAGATTTAAGCGTAAACATAGGTTCACTGAACCTCAAGAATCCCGTGATGACCGCCTCAGGCACCTTTGGCTACGGCCTGGAGTTTGCCGATTTCGTGGATTTGAGTCAGATTGGCGGCATCATAGTCAAGGGCACCACCCTCCATCCCCGTCAGGGCAATGCCTATCCCCGAATGGCCGAAACCGCCCAGGGCATGCTCAACTGCGTGGGTTTGCAGAACAAGGGCGTCGACTACTTCTGCGAGCATATCTACCCGCAAATCAAGGACATAGACACAAATATGATTGTGAACGTCAGCGGCAACAGTCCTGAGGACTACGCCGAGTGTGCCGCCCGCATCAATGCGCTGGAGAAGATTCCTGCCATCGAACTGAACATCTCCTGCCCCAACGTCAAGCATGGCGGAATGGCCTTCGGAACCACCTGCGAGGGAGCAGCCTCCGTCGTGAAGGCCGTACGCGAGGCTTACGACAAGACCCTGATTGTCAAGCTGTCGCCCAATGTGACCAGCATCACGGACATTGCCCTGGCCGTGCAGGATGCCGGTGCAGATGCCGTCAGCCTCATCAACACCCTGATGGGAATGGCCATTGATGCCGAGAAACGCAGGAAACTCCTCTCCATCGGTACGGGAGGCCTGAGCGGTCCAGCCGTGAAGCCGGTAGCCCTCAGGATGGTCTATCAGGTGGCACATGCCGTTCAGATTCCCGTTATCGGCCTGGGAGGCATCTCCTCTGCCACGGATGCCGTGGAGTTCCTGCTGGCCGGTGCCTCAGCCATTGAGATTGGTACGGCCAACTTCCTGGATCCCGCCATTACCGTCAAGGTGGCTCAGGGTATCAACGATTACCTTGAACGCCATGGCTTCCAGCGTGTAAAAGACATTGTAGGAGCCTTGGAGGAGTAGGGCGCTCACACCCGCCTGACGCGCCTGATCAAATCTTGCGAAGTTATTCTTCAACCTGGTTAGCTTCCCTGTTTAACCTGTTCGTTTCCCTGGTTAGCTTCCCTGTTCAACCTGTTAGCTTCCCTGAGACGGGAAACTTTGGTTACCAAAATATTCAAGCCTCTTCCGTACAATCGCGGGAGAGGCTTGTATTTGTTTCAGTAGTCAGGATTGTCAGGCTTCATGCCTTACTTCCTTACCGGCCTTATGGAATGTCCGATGCAACGGTAGTAGGTAGAGAAGTCTATGCGCTTGGAACTGCTGATGACCACACGCTGAGCGTAGTCATTCACCTCGGGATAGGCGTTGCTCAGCCAGTAGTAGCCCATGGCTCCTGCCTCGCGATGGTAATCGAACATGGCATCATCAGCACCGGCACTCTCCTTGTAGCCGCCGGCGGGCAGGAAGATCGAGGCCCCGTTCTTTCCCGTGGCCAGTATGCCCCTGACGACCTCTCCGTTGCCCAGGTCACGTTTGGTCCATTCGATTCGGCAGTTGCTGCGCAGCTCCGTGAACTGGTCGAAGCTGGGCATTTCCCACTTGTGCTGCCAGAGGTTGCGCGCCACGTCATTCTGGCTACCCTGGATATCCTCGCCCAGATAGGCCACATGGGGCGCAAAGTCGATGATCTCATAGTGCGAGTAGCTGGGCCAGCTGAAGCGCGTCTTGATCTGTGGATCGCCCCAGGCAAAGTGCTGACCGAAGTCGGTCTCCGTCTTGGCACCGATGTTGCAGCAGGCCCATTTCGTGCCGCTGGGCAGGCCGAGGTCGATGGCATGGGGATGCTTTCCGTCCGGACATTGTGTATAGGCCACGTCGCCCGGGTCAACCTTGGGCAGTTCGTCCTCGTCGTCACCGCAGGCGGTCAGGAAGAGGGGAGCCAGGGCGCATGCAAAGAGTATCTTCTTCATTTCTCGTGTCTTGTTTTGATGATTTGTCTCTAAGTTTGACCGTTGCCGGGCCAAGTGGTTTAATGTGCCCACCTTATTTATATATAAAATATGCGGGAGCCGGATTGCCCTGACTCCCGCACGTCATATCTTTGTTTTCAGTTCCCTCAGTCAATCTTGTCAGCCTCGATGTTCTGGTTCACCTGCTCCTGCGTCACGGCGTAGTTCTGGAGGTCGCCGGCGATGAACTGGTCATAGGCGGACATGTCAATGAGACCATGGCCGGAGAGGTTGAACAGGATGACCTTCTCCTCGCCCGTCTCCTTGCATTTCAATGCCTCACGGATTGTAGCGGCAATGGCATGGTTGGATTCGGGAGCGGGGATAATACCCTCGTGCTTGGCGAAGAGACAACCGGCCTGGAAACTCTCGATCTGGTCGATGTCCATGCCCTCAACCAGACCATCCTTGATGAGCTGGGAGAGGATCACACCCGTACCGTGGAAGCGAAGGCCTCCGGCGTGGATGTTGGCAGGCTTGAAGCGGTGGCCCAGGGTGTACATGGGCAGGAGGGGCGTCATGCCGCTCTCGTCGGCAAAGTCATACTTGAAGACACCCTTGGTGATCTTGGGGCAGGAGGCGGGCTCGGCCGCGATGTAGCGCGTCTGCCTACCCTCCAGGATGGTGTGGCGCATGAAGGGGAAGGCGATGCCGCCGAAGTTGGAACCACCGCCGAAGCAGCCGATCACGATGTCGGGATACTCGCCTGCCATCTGCATCTGCTTTTCGGCCTCAAGACCGATAACCGACTGATGCAGGGCCACATGGTTCAGCACGGAGCCCAGCGTGTAGCGACAGTTGGGCGTGGAGACGGCCAGCTCTACGGCCTCGGAGATGGCGGTACCCAGCGAGCCCTGGTGCGTGGGATCCTTCGTCAGGATATCCTTTCCGGCACGGGTGGACATGGAGGGAGAGGGAGTGACCTGTGCGCCGAAGACCTGCATGATGCTGCGGCGGTAGGGTTTCTGCTCATAGCTGATCTTCACCTGGTACACGGCGGCATCCATGCCGAAGACGCTGGCGGCATAGCTCAGGGCTGCGCCCCACTGTCCGGCACCCGTCTCCGTGGTGATGTTGGTGATGCCCTGCTTCTTGCAGTAGTAGGCCTGGGGGATGGCGGAATTCAGCTTGTGACTGCCCAAGGGATTGACGCTCTCGTTCTTGAAATAAATGTGTGCGGGCGTGCCCAGGGCCTGCTCCAGACCGGTGGCGCGTACCAGGGGTGTGCAGCGATAGTAGGCATATTTCTCGCGTACCTCCTCGGGAATCTCGATCCACGCATCCTTGTCGTTCAGTTCCTGCTTGCAGCACTCCTCGCAGAAGATGGCGGTCAGATCCTCCAGCTTCACGGGCTGGCGTGTGCCGGGGTGCAGCATGGGCAGGGGCTTGGTCTTCATGTCGGCCAGGATGTTGTACCAGTGCGTGGGCAGTTCACTCTCGGGAAGGATAAATCTTTTCTGTTTCATGGTGAGTTGAATTTATGGTTAATCATTTTCCGTTCCGCAAAGATAATAATTTAAAACGAAATACGTGCATGTTTCTTTCAAATTATTACGCTGCGCACGAAAATCCTGCCTCATCGGTCTGATTCCGGCCTGGTAGAGGGGAAGTAGTGTGAAACCGAGCGCTCAGCGTGCCATTAGGCCGATGCTTCGCCCAAAGGGCAGAAGAAGGTTTCGTTCGTTTTGTTATCGGTTTCAGATTCAAACTTTCAAACTCCGCAACTATCTCCTGCCTTACCGTCCAATTTCCTGCCCCGATATTCAATTTCCTGCTGCAAACGTCAGAAGTTGGCTGCAGGATTTGCCAGTTTGCCGTAAAAAGCGTAACTTCGTTGTGTGAACATAGACATACATCCCCGGATATCCGCGCAACTCCCGGCCATGCGCATTGCCGATGAACTGAATCGGCAATTGGCCCTGCATGCCAATGTGGTGGTCACCGCTCCGCCTGGAGCCGGCAAGTCCACCCTGCTTCCCCTGACCATCCTCCGCCAGCTGGACGAAGGCAAGATCTACGTCCTGGAACCACGCCGGCTGGCCGCCAGGCAGATTGCCGAGCGCATGGCCTGGATGATCGGTGAGGAGGTGGGCCGCACGGTGGGCTACAGGGTGAGGTTCGAGAGCCGCGTGAGCCCCGACACCCGCATCGAGGTACTGACCGAGGGCATCCTGACCCGTATGCTCGTGGACGATCCCATGCTGGAGGAAGCCAGCGTGGTGATCTTCGATGAGTTTCATGAGCGGAGCCTGAACTCCGACGTGGCCCTGGCCCTGACCCGCGAGGTACAGCAGGTCATCCGTCCCGACCTCCGTCTGGTCATTATGTCCGCCACCATTGACACCACGTTGATATGCAGTCAGTTGCAGGCTCCGCTGGTGGAGAGCGAAGGACGCATGTTCCCGGTCGGGCTGCGCTATGCAGGCGACCTTCCGCTGACGGATCACCGTGAGGCCCTCCGACAGGTGGCCCGCACCGTCATCCAGGCCCATCGCTCCGACCAGGGCGACATCCTGGTCTTCCTGCCCGGCGAGGCCGAGATCCGCATGTGCCAGGAGCTGCTGGAGGGGGCCCTGGACGAGCGTACCGCCGTCTGTCCCCTGTATGGCATGCTCACCCCCCAGCAGCAACGTCAGGCCATCCAGCCCAGCCCCGAAGGCTGGCGCAAGGTTGTGCTGGCCACCTCCATTGCCGAGACCTCGCTGACCATCGAGGGCGTGAGGGTGGTGGTGGACATGGGCCTGCAGCGCAGGATGCTCTTTGATGCCCGTACCGGAATGAGCCACCTGGAGACGGTGCCCGTGAGCCTGGACATGGCCCGTCAGCGCAGCGGACGAGCCGGCCGACTGGCTCCCGGCATCTGCTACCGCCTGTGGAGCAAGGCCTCCGAATCCCGCATGGCCGAACATCGCACGCCCGAGATCGAGGAAGCCGACCTCTCGCCCATGATGCTGGAGATCTCTGCCTGGGGCGAGAGCAACCTGGAAGGGCTGCCCTGGCTGACCATGCCCCCCAGGGCCCATCTGATCCAGGCCTCCACGCTGCTCAGGCAGCTCCAGGCCATGGATGACGGCGGACAGCTCACGGCCCACGGACGGCGTCTGGTCAAGCTGCCCTGCCACCCGCGCATCGCACAGATGATCCTGCTGGCCCAGGGCCCTGCCGAACAGCTCCTGGCAGCCGACATGGCCGCCCTGCTGGAATCGCCCGCCACCTCGCTGCCCCGTACGTCCGGCCGGCAGTCGGCCGACATCGACGACCTCCTGGAGGAACTGCGCCTCATGCGCGGCCGCAGGGGGCAGGTCCGGGGAGCCTGGGAGCGTGTCCTGCGCGCCAGCGACTACTACCTGGAACTGGCCCGGCGCATCCATGCCACCCACCCGTCGGGCAAGGCAGAAGCCGTCCGGTCATCCACCCGTCCGTCGGGCAAGGCCGACGATCCCCGTCCCTCCGGTTATTTCCTGGCAGCCGCCTATCCCGAACGCATTGCCATGCGCATGAAGGAAGGGGTGGGGCAGTACCGCCTGGCCAGCGGCGCACATGCGGTCATGGATGCCAGTGAGGAGCTCTCCGCCCATCCCTGGATAGCCGTGGCCCATCTCAATGCCACGCGCGAGGGACGCATCTTCCTGGCGGCATCCGTGGACGAGGGCCTGCTGTCCCATTTTGCCGTGGAGCGCGACTACCTGCTGTGGGACAACAAGCAGGGATGCGTGGTGGCCAGCCATGACCGCCGGATCGGCACCCTGGTGCTGTCCTCCCGTCCGGCCCGCGAGGTGAGCAGGGAACAGCTGGACCAGGTGATCTGCGAGGCCGTCAGGAAGTGGGGAACCAGCATGCTGGACTTCAGCGACGAGATCCTGTCCCTCCAGCTGCGCATCGCCACCGCCGCCCAGTGGCATCCCGAACTGGACCTGCCCGACGTATCCACGCCCGCACTCCTGGAGTCGGCCTCCCGGTGGCTGCCCCTCTACCTGGGACGCAGCACCACCACCGCCGAACTGAAGAAGATCCCCCTGGCCCAGGCCGTGTGGGGCATCCTGGGATACGAGCAGCAGCAGGCCCTGGAGCGCATCGTGCCCACCCACATCCAGCTGCCCTCCGGCCGCCGGGCCAAGGTGGAATACCGGCCTGGGGCCGAGCTGCCCATCGTGCGAGCCCGCATCCAGGACTGCTTCGGCATGCAGGACACCCCCCGGGTGGACAACGGCCAGCGCCCCGTGCTCATGGAACTCCTCTCGCCCGGCTTCAAGCCCGTGCAGCTGACCCAGGACCTCCGCAACTTCTGGGCCGAGACCTACTTTGAGGTGCGCAAGGAACTGAGACGCAGGTACCCCAAGCACAGCTGGCCGGACAATCCGGCAGCGGCCACATAGCAGATAACACACCATAATAATATAACCATGTTTCGCAAGCTCAACATGTTTTTGGAAGTTACAGGAAGTTAATGAAGTTATAGGAAGTTAGAGGACGATAGGGATAGAACGCAAAAAGCCAAATCATACTTCCTTTAACTTCCGCGAAGCTCGCTCGGCTTGCCGTTTAGCAGCTTGCCTGCATAAGAACTTCCTAAACTTGAGCTTGTTGAAAACATGCGATAGTTAAATGATAAATATATGAGTCCACTACAAAAAGTCAACGTGCTTTCAATTTATAACGCAAAGACGCAGAGA
>JAZRVZ010000091.1:0-14741 GCA_045599425.1 Bacteroidaceae bacterium
TCAGCGTTCAAAAATTGATTTATAGAACATCGTAATTATGATTTATGAGTTGTTTAAGTTTCTTTTTGGCCGACCATAGCATCGTGCTGATGCTACGGCTGGGTATGCCTGTCTCTTGGGCGATGTCGTGGGGACTCATGTCCTCCATCTTCATGCGAACGATCCGTTGTTCGGAGGGTGGCAGTTGGTTGATCGCCCTTTCGATGCCTTCCTGCTGTTCGGTCCGTAGCAGCGGCGTGTCGGCCGTGTCCCTGGCTGCATGTTCCCGGACTGTCTCCAGTTGCTCCGTCTCTCGCAGCTTCTGCCGCCGCCACACGCTGACGCAGAGGTTCTTGGTGACTCGCAGGCAGAGGGCCTCCACGTCGTCTCCCTCGTGCCATCCTCGCTCCAGCATACGTACACAGACCTCTTGCACCACGTCTTCGGCATCCTCCCTGTTGTGGAAGAATCCGGTGGCCGTGCTGACCATCTTAGGTCGAATCCTAAGCAGGCTATGTTCGTATTCTTTCGTTGTCATCTATCTATATAACGAATGGGAATGGGAAATATCAAGTGCAAAGATACGATTTTTTTCAAAAAAAGCATCCCTGTGTGATATAAACTCCCTAAAGATAGAAAAATCGAGGTTATTATGTCTATAAAGAAATTCCACAAAAAGCCTGGAGAATCTGAAATTACCTTTGCGTTCGAAAATAGAATATGCATGAGTGTTCATAAACACGCTATCGTCGACAACCGGGTTTAACTAAACATAATGCCGATTGGCTCTTTATTCTTGGAATACGGCAAAGCTGAGAAATAATCGTTCTTGACGGAATTTGTTGCAGAAGAAGTTTGCTTGATACGTTATTTCTGTGTATATTTGCCGATGAATAACGATATTTCATGAACAAACACTACTACAAATGAAGAAACAGCAGTTATTTCTTTCCGTCACGATGGCGATAGTCATGATGGCGATGTGCTCAGCCAAGGCCTTGGCATTCAAGAAGGAAAGCATCGATATTGATGTGGATGGCAAGTCGAGGAACATGGTGGTTTTTACTCCGGACAAGATGAAGAAGAAAATGCCGTTGTTCATCATCACGCACGGTATGAACCAGAATCCTGAGTATCAGTATGAGAACGACAAGATCTATGAGATGATTGATACGGCGAGGTTTGTCGTTGCCTACCTGCGCAGCGACGGCAACACATGGGATGTTGGTGGCGACAAGGATCTGAACTTTGTGGAGAGGACCATGGATGAGATGTACAAGCGGTACAAGATTGACAGGCGCCGCATTTACTGGTCGGGTTTCTCCATGGGCTCGATGCTCATCTATCGTGGCCTGGAGCGTTTTGCTGACAAGGTGGCTTGCTTCGCCCCTACAAGTGGATTCCTTTTCCGCTACGAGCCCTGGGCCAACCTCACCAGGAAGGTTAACATCATCCATCATCAGTCGACTCATGACAGTGTGTTCCCGCTTGACCGTTTTGACCTGTACGATTATGTAGGCAAGGTTGCCAGGAAGAATGGTGAGGGCACTACCCAGACCTATACCAAGACCGAGGGCTACCAGTCAAGCGAGGGTGACTATGTGGGCACCAAGGAGGTGTGGAAAAATGCTGACGGACATGTCATCGAGCTCTTCACCTATCCTCAGGGCGATCACTTCCCCTCATGGCACAATCGCAAGGAGATCTGGAACTTCGTGAAGCAATTCTCGCTTCCCAGATAAAAAGTGGAGGGTGGGATTGCCCCACCCTACCGCGATGACATTTTTTTTGCTTTCGGTCCGGTTCGTTCGGACTGATCCCTGAAAGGTTTGTTGCGTTGTGGTCAGTCAAAGAGTTTCTTCCAGATCCACAGCACCACGACGGAACCGAGTACGCAGAAGATGAAGTTCTTCAGGTAGCCGGCTCCGAGGAGTTGTACGTCGAGCAGGGAACCGATGAAGGCTCCGGCATAGCTGCCGATGATACCTACAATGAGGTTCATGCAGCAGCCCTTGCCTTCACCGCTCATGATATGGTTGGCCACATAGCCGATAAGAAAGCCCGTCAGGATGGGCCATGCCGTGAATTGTGAAATGTGTCCTAACATGTTGCTTGATTGTTCGTATCACGGGTTCACTTGACGTTCCTGAACAGATTGGGCAGGAATCGATAGTAGAGGAGGTGGCGCCAGGTGGACCAGTCGTGGGCACCATGGCCGCCGGCGTAGTACTCGTGCTTGATATCATGTGCCTTCAGGGCATCTACCAGTCCCTTGACACGGGCATTGAACATGCCTTTTTCCTCCTCAGTGCCCTGGCCGATGAAGAGGTAGTCGATCTTGTCGTTCACGTTCTTGGTGTTCATGAAGGTGGGCATTGTCTTCTCAGGATTGTTGTCGCCGGCACTGAGTACACCGAAGTTGGCAAAGAGATCCAGACTCTTCTCCATACCGCTGAACATGGTGTGGCGACCGCCCATGGAGAGGCCGGAGATGGCGCGGCCGTGGGGGTTGGCAATGGTTTTGTAGTGGCTGTCCACGAAGGGGATGATCACCTCGCGCAGCTCGCGTGCCATGACATCGAAGGTGAGGTCGGCATGCTGGGGATGGTTGCGGTGGACGACCTGGTTGTTGATGATGGCGATGATCATGGGATTGGCCTTGCCCTCGGCCAGAAGGTTGTCCATGATGAAGTTTACGCGTCCGTCATACATCCAGTTCGAGGGCAGCTCGCCACTGCCACCCATGAGGTAGAGCACGGGATATTTCTTCCTGGGATCGTAGGTTGGAGGGGTGTAGACGTACATATCGCGCTCGCCGCCAGTGACGGAACTGGTATAGATGTGGCGGGTGATGGAGCCGTGGGGCACGGGCTTGGCATCCCACCACTGTGGCTCGTCGCCATGGATGATCAGTTCGCTGTATGGGGGCATGGCCGTAAAGGCGGCGTAGGTGTTGTTGGGGTCGGCCATGCTGACACCGTCGATGACGATGTTGTACTGGTACATGTCAACGGGCAACGGACCGATCTTCAGTGTCCAGATGCCATCCTCGCCCTTGGTGAAGGGAAGGGCGCCACGCTCGTGCATGACGGTCAGCATGGCACCGTTGAGCTTGACCTCGTGTGCCTGGGGGGCCTTGATGCGGAAGATGACGGTGTGGTCGTCATTCACCTGCGGTGAGTTGAGCGATGCGCTGAAGGGGACAAGGCCCTCGGTGTCTTTCTGGGGGTTATGACTCAGATTGACGTTGGACTGCTGTGCATTTGCCACTCCGCACAGGGTGAGCGAGAGGGCCAGGATTTGTAGTTTCTTTGTCATGGTGATTTGGTATTGGTGGATAAATGTTTCACATGCGCTCCGACCGGTTTGTCGCATTGCGGCTTGCCTGCAGGAAAAGTGGCTGTTTTTTCAGGTTATCAGGTTATACCGGACGGGGGGAATCAGAGGTATCGCTTGAGGCTGGCCTTGAATCTTTCCCGTATGGCCGTGCGGAGTGACTCGGGTTGCAGGACCTCCGCCATCTCGCCCATGGAGAGGATCTCATTGGTAAGGTCTGGGGTGAGGCATAGGGTGTACTGGAAGTCGGAATACTCGCCTGTGCAGGTCTTCACCTCACGCTGGGAATGGTGCAGGGGCAGCGAGCGGAGGTAGTTGACATTGACGCCGTAGGCCCTAAGCAGGACCTTCTGGGGTTGTTCGCCCTGCCTGACGTAGATTCCTATGGAATGGGCATAGTATTCCTCTGCGTCAAAGTCCCGGGGCACGGTGTACTTCTCATCAGTCAGGTCCATGGAGAGTACGCGATCAAGTGCGATGGTGCGGATGGCTCCATGTTCGTGGATGTAGCCCACGACGTACCAACGCTGGCGGTGTGCCTTCATGGCATAGGGCTGGAGGTGCTGGATGGTCTTCTCGCTGCCGAACTTCTGGTGCTCAACAAAGATCTCGCGACCCTGCTGCATGGCCTCGATGATGGTCTGCAGGTATTCCGATCCGTGGGGGATGTCTTCCAGGAGTATGCGTTCCTGCATGTTATGGCCTGCCTCGATCATATTGGAGAGGCTGAAGGCATTGATCAGCCATTGGTGCATGCGATTGCCGTGGAGCGCGGAGCGTGAGCGTACGGAGTATCGGTATGGATGGTGGTGCTCACACTGGATGGTTATGCCGAACATATCGGACAGCACGTTGCAATGGGTGTTGAAGGTTGTCCGGCTGAGTCTGCTGCCGTCGCCCAGACAACTCTTCTGCCAACGCTCATTCAGTTCCTCCAGCGAAAGACCTCTGCTCTGGAGAAGGGTGTTCAGGAGCCAGATACATCTATTGATCGTTTTCTTTTCCATCTTGGCTAACGTATGTCCGGTGAAATCGTTTCCATCCTGTTTCAGACTCTTCGGACGAAGGTGAAAAACAGGGAAATAGCCGGGAGTTATTCTCCTATCATTTTGATGAGCTCTGTCCTGAGTCCCTGTGCGGTGATGGCCTTGGAGATCACCTTGCCATCCGGATCCAGGATCAGAAATGCAGGAATCCAACGCAGTTCGTAGGAATTGAAGGTGGGATCCTCGCGAGTGCGTTTCAGGTTGCTGATCTGTGGCCAAGGGAACTGTTCCTTCCTCAGGTAGTTCTTCCAGTCGTTCTCCTTGTTGTCGAAACTGAAACTGAGCCACTGTATCTCCCTGCCCGCAATTTTGCGGCCGCGTGTGTCCTCGTGGAGTTTTTTGAGGCCGGGGACTTCGCGTCGACAGTCGCCGCACCAGGTTGCCCAGAAGTCCAGTATGACGTATTTGCCACGGAAATCGCTCAGTTTGATCTCAACGCCTGAGGTGTCGCGTGCGGCTATCTCGGGTGCCACGGTTCCGGTGCTGAGCGAGGGAAGGTACTCTGGATGCCGGGCCGTAAGGGTGTCTTCTTCCTCAGTATGATCCGCAGAAAGGGACAGGACGCCTGCTTCCTGCCAGGCGGCAGCGGTTGCAGCCTGGACGGGCATTGGGTTGGACAGGGCCGGGATGGACAGGGCCATAAGTAATGTTGCAAGGGCAAGTGGTCTGGTGGACATGGTTCTTGGTCTGGGGGTTGATACGGAAAAGGCCCAGGTTCTGCCCCAGGCACTTCTCCTGCGCGTGTATTTTTCTTACTCAACTATGTCAATCAGTTCAATGATGAACTTCAGGGCAGAGTTGGGATAGATGTCGCTGCCGGCTCCGTTCTTGCCGTAGGCCAGTTCGGCGGGGATGTAAACCTCCCACTTGCTGCCTACGGGCATCATGCACAGCACCTCGGTCCAACCCTTGATCACCTGGGTGACACCAAACTCGGTGGGCTCGTCGCGCTTGTAGCTGCTGTCAAAGACCTTGCCGTTGATATCACTACCTTCGTAGTGTACACGTACAGTGTTTTCAGCGGTGGGAACGGCGCCCTCACCCTGCTGAAGCACCTTGTAGATGATGCCGCTCTGGGTCTTCTGCATGCCTTCCTGCTGTGCCACATCGGCGAGCCACTGCTCGTTAGCCTCAGTCCAGGGATCCTTGGCGTTAGCTTGCTCTGACAATACCTGTTCATGTGCTTTTTTGATCTGCATACTGTTGAATACCATGAAGGCCACTGCGCCTGCCACGATAACGCCCAGAAGGACAACGATGAGTTTCTTGTTCATAATGTTCATAACTTAATGGGTTTTATGATTTACGATTTGTTGATTATTCTCCGTACGCCCTGATGTCCTCCGTGAGTTTGCGCTGGTAGAACTGTACCTTGAGGTTGAGGCGTTCCCAGCTCTCGCCCTCCGCAAAGCGGACGCTGTCGGTGGCTGCGGCCAGTTCGATGCTGTCGAGCAGCAGGATGCCACGCCGCCGGGCATCCAGGGCCAGGGGTACATCAGTGCGGAGGCGAACAATGGAGCGACGTGCCTTGTCATAGTCGCCGGCCTTCAGGGACCTGCGTGCCCGGGCCAACAGGGTCGCTCCGTCCTGTTCGGCCTCCTGCCGGTTACGCTCAGCCTGAGTGGCATTGCTACATCCTGCCAGCAGCAGAGGCAGGAACAGAAGGGATATGTAGTGTATCTTGGATGCCATGGATGAACAGTCGTTTGTTTAAGGTAATTACTATCTGCGGCTACCAGTATCTGTTCTGTTCCGCACTGTACTCAAAACCGGCCGCCTGAAGGATGGCATCAAGGTCGGCACGGGTGACATCAAGGTCATCGCATAGCTCATCCAGTGATGCATACTGATCCCTCAGCTTCATGTTGACGAAGCTGAGGAGCATGAAGGGATCCTGGGGTATGACGGTTGTCATGATGGTTTCTTTTATAGCGTTTACAAGTCTAAGGGGATTCAGGAGACTCCTGTATTCCAAAGCCTCAGAATTTCTAGAACACGAACCTCATCAGGTCGTTGCCGAAGGCCCAGACCATAAGCAGGATGAGAAGACCCATGCCGAAGTATTCGGCCCAGGTCTGCATCTTCTCGGAGAGGGGACGGCGGGTAATTGCCTCGATGAAGAGGAACATGATGTGTCCGCCATCCAGCCCGGGGATGGGCAGGATGTTCATCACGGCCAGCATGATGCTGATAAGCGCGGTGAGGTTCCAGAAGGCGGCCCAGTCAAACGAGTCGGGGAAGATGCTTCCGATGGTGATGAACGAGCCTACACTCTTGGCCCCCTTCGGTGTGAAGACATACTTGAGGTCATGGACATAGCTGACCGTCTTGTCCCAGCCATAGCGAATGCCGGCAGGGATGCTGGACAGGAGGTCGTAGTCCTTGTGTTCGGGCTTCATGTAATTCAGCAGATTGCTGCGGACGATGCCCAGCATGTAGTTTTCGTTGAGCTGCAGGATGGTGCTGATTGTATCCTTGCCATTGATGAAGGTGATGTCCATGTGGCGCAGTGCGAGGCTGTCGTCTGCCGTGCAACCGGCTGCCAGGACGTCGTTCTTGCGTTGCATGATACTGTCGAACTGTGCCCAGCACTGTATGTCGGTTCCGTCGATTCCTACAATCCGACTGCCCTTCTGCATACCAACAGCCAAGGCGGGTGAGCCAGGCAGGATGCTGTCCACCTCACTGGGAACGAAGGGGGTGAGGAAGGGTGGATTCATCTCGCTCATCTCAAGCATGTCAGGCAGGTTCTCCGGCATGTGCAGATCGACCTTCTGTCCGTCGCGAAGCACGGTTACGGTCTTTGCCTCAGAGAGGGGACGAATGATGTCTGCCTTGAAGTACCTGAGTTCCTTGCCATCGGCAGCCACGGGAATGTCACCGTTGTGGAAACCTGCCTCACGAGCAGCCGTGTTGAACACGAAGCCACCCGGAATACGGTCCATGGGCAGAAGGTCACGACCCCAGGTGAAGATGACTGCGCTGTAAATGACGAGGGCCACGATGAGGTTCATCAGGACGCCACCCACCATGATGAAGAATCGTTTCCAGACGGGTTGGCTGCGGAACTCATCGGGCTTGGCAGGCTGCTTCATCTGCTCCTTGTCCATGGACTCGTCGATCATTCCTGCAATCTTGACGTAACCACCCAGGGGAATCCATCCGATGCCGTATTCCGTCTCGTTGTCCTTGAAACGGGGGAAGAGGCGGGTGAACCACTTGTCGCGTGTACTGAAGAGGTGGAACCTGGGATTGAAGAACATGTAGAACTTCTCCACGCGTACCTTAAATAATTTGGAGAAAAAGAAGTGGCCACCCTCGTGCAGCACGACGAGCAGGCTGAGGCAGCACAATAGCTGCAGGGTCTTGATAAGTATGATGTTCATCTGATTCTGTTTTGGGATTCTGGAATTAGGAATTCAGAAGGTTTGTGGCAATCCTGCGTGATTCTGCGTCGCAGGAAAGGAAGTCTTCAAGGGTGTTGTCTGTCCTGTAGGGAACGGCCTGCATGGTACGCTCTATGACGTCTGCCATCTGGAGGAAACCACAACGGCCCTGGCGGAAAGCATGGTTGACCACCTCATTGGCGGCATTCAGCACACAGGGCATGTTGCCGCCTTCGGCCAGCGCCTTGTAGGCCATCTGCAGGCATCGGAACTTCTCCAGATCTGGTCGCTCAAAGGTGAGGTCCTGCATCTGATACCAATCCAGGCGGGGGAACTTACTCTTCAGTCGGTCGGGGTAGCTCAGGGCAAGCTGGATGGGTACACGCATGTCAGGTACGCCAAGCTGGGCCTTGACGGCTCCGTCCTGGAACTGTACCGCACTATGTACCACGCTCTGAGGATGCACTACAACCTGGATGCGGTCGGGTTCCACACCAAAGAGCCACTTGGCCTCAATCACCTCAAAGCCCTTGTTCATCATGCTGGCACTGTCGATGGTGATCTTGGCGCCCATGTCCCAGTTGGGATGTTTCAGTGCCTGCTGGGGCGTGACGTCCTTCAGTTGGTCAAGGGTGAAGTTTCGGAACGGGCCGCCAGAGGCCGTAAGGATGATCTTCTCGATCTCGTTGTCTCCCTCACCCATCAGGCTCTGGAAGATGGCACTGTGTTCGCTGTCCACGGGTAGGATGGGCACACGGTGTTCCAGGGCCAGACGGGTGACAAGCTCACCTGCCACGACCAGCGTTTCCTTGTTGGCCAGGGCGATGGGTTTTCCTGCCTCTATGGCACTGATGGTAGGACGCAGGCCGGAGAAGCCCACAAGGGCCGTAAGGACGATGTCTACGGAGGGGAGCTGTACCACCTGGCAGAGGGCCTCTGCTCCAGCATAGACCTGTACATCTGTATCGGACAGTGCATCGCGCACCTTCTCATATTGGCTCTCGTCCGCTATGACGACACACTGGGGCAGGAACTTCCGGGCCTGCAGGATGAGCAGGTCTGCCTGCCGGTTTGCCGTCAGGACACGGGCCTCATAGAGGTCGCTGTGCTCCTCGATTACCTGCAAGGCCTGTGTGCCTATGCTGCCGGTGCTACCTAATATCGCTATTTTTTTCTTCATATTCTTTTTACGATTGGAATCGATCGGCATCAGTGCTGATCGACTGGAATCAACGGGAATCGCCTGGGATGGGGGAATCTAACGGTTCAAATCCACAAGTCCCTCGGGCAGATGCATCGTGATGTGTCGGTTGCTGTGGTCGATATCCACGATGAAGTCATCCACGGCGGGCAGTAACAGGTCACCATAGCGGCCTTTCACACAGAAAAGCACGTTGGCAGTACTGTCCTCCACCCCGGTCACATTTCCCAGGTCTCCAAGGAGTTCGTCGTTCACGCTGAAACCCGTGAAGTGAGCCCATGTGTACTCATCGGGGTCCTCCTCGGGAGTCAGGGCGAAGGGGAAGTAGACCTCACTGCCCACCAGTTCCTGTGCCGCATCTGCATCGTCGATGTGGAGGAACTTGATGAGTGCTACGCTGTCGCTGCGAAATCGGTACTCCTCCAACTGGAATGGCACCAGGATGCCATCTATGCGGAGGACGAGCAAACTTGCGTCGGCCCTGTCCCATACATCATCGGTGAAGGAGAGGCTGACCTCCCCACGCAAGGCATGAACCCTGGTAAGGTTTCCTATCTTGTAAACTTCGTCTTCTCTGATCATTCTTCGCGGGTTATCTGTGCCCCCAGGGCATTGAGGCGAGCCTCGATGTCCTGATAGCCTCGGTCAATCTGACCTACATTCTCAATACGACTTACGCCGGGGGCGCTGAGGGCTGCAATGAGCAGGGCGATGCCGGCACGGATGTCTGGACTCGTCATGCGGGAGGGACGGAGGGTCAGCTGGTGATCATGGCCTACCACCACGGCACGATGCGGGTCGCAGAGGATAATCTGGGCTCCCATGTCAATGAGCTTGTCCACGAAGAAAAGTCGACTCTCAAACATCTTCTGATGAATGAGTACGCTGCCTTTCGCCTGGGTGCTGACCACAAGCAGGACACTGAGGAGGTCGGGCGTTAGGCCTGGCCATGGTGCATCACTCAGGGTCATGAAACTCCCGTCGATAAAGCTGTCTATCTCATAGTGGTCGTGACGCGGGATGTAGAGGTCGTCACCCTCACGCTCGATTGTGATGCCCAGACGGCGGAAGGTATCGGGAATGATGCCCAGCTGGTCATAGGCCACGTTCTTGATGCGTATGCCGTCGCCCACCATGGCGGCCATTCCGATGAAGCTTCCCACCTCGATCATGTCGGGCAGGATGCAATGCTCAGCACCATGCAGTCTTTCCACACCCACGATGGTAAGCAGGTTGCTGGCAATGCCACTGATACGGGCACCCATGGCATTGAGCAGGTGGCAGAGTTGCTGGATGTACGGCTCGCAGGCAGCGTTGTAGATGGTGGTGGTTCCCTGGGCCAGCACGGAAGCCATGATGATGTTGGCCGTTCCGGTGACCGAAGCCTCGTCCAGCAGCATGTAGGCACCTTTCAGGCTGGGTGCCTTGATATGGAATACGCCATGTTCCTCGTCGTGCTCAAAGCTGGCACCAAGCTTACGGATGCCCAGGAAATGGGTGTCCAGGCGGCGACGGCCGATTTTGTCGCCACCGGGTTTGGCCAGAGAGGCCTTGCCAAAACGGGCAACCATGGGGCCGACGAACATGATACTGCCTCGTGAACGGGCACAACGGACCAGGAACTCCTCACTTTCCACGTAGTCCGTGTCTACGTTGTCTGCCTGGAAGGTATAGTCGCCGGGAGCATTCTCCGTCACACGGACGCCCATGTCGCGGAGCAGGGATATCTGATTGTTGACATCCGAGATGTCAGGAACATTCTTGATGCGGACTGGGTCACTAGTCAGCAAGGTGGCACAGAGTACCTGCAGCGCCTCGTTCTTGGCACCCTGCGGGGTAATCTCACCCTGCAGCCGATGTCCGCCTTCTATGATAAATGCTGGCATTTGTCTGGTGAAATGTCTGGTGATTGGCTACTTCTTCTTTTTCTTCTTTATGCCGTTGGTCTGTTGCTTGCCCTGCATGACGGGGTCAAAACTGAAGGCAGAGAGATCCAACCTTACCCTACCATCCGTGTATCGCTCAATGTCATGCGCAATCTTTTCTTCATTCATGGCATCCCGGTTCCAGTCAAACAGGGTCTGCTTCATCTGATTGGCCACAAGTTCCAGGAAAGCATCACGCTCCTCGCCCTCGGGCATCTCAGCCAGATGGGCCAGCTGCTGCTCGACCAGATTACCATAGTAGCGGTTACGGATCTTCTTCATGGGATAGTGCATGGGCGAAGGGTGCGTGGCATCTCCGTCCAGGCGCGTCAGTGGATAGGGATAATCCACGTCCAGGGTATAGCCTGAGATGTAGGCGATGTGGTTCCACAAATGTTCCCGGTAGTTGGGCTGCTCGCGCAGGGCGGGCTGCATGTTGGCCATGATGTCAATTATGGTGTTGGCGCACTGCTGACGCATTTCACGGTCAGGAATTGCCGTGGCATGCTGCACCATGTCCTGGACGGCTCGCCCATACTCTGGCATCACCAGTTTATCTCTTTGTGTATTATATTGCATATTTCTTTTTTGCGGTTAATCGATTCATGGGAAGGAGGAGAGCCTACGCCTCCAACAGGTTGCGTGACTTGGTGGCCACGAACTCCTTGAGGTAGAAGGGTTCGAAATAGGCCACATCCTCAAATTCGTTCCTCAGGTATCTGCGCTCGGCCAGGGGATACATATTCCTGGCGAGCGGGAGGATGCCGGGAAGGAAATGGGCGTTGGGGTGTTGGATGACAGACGCGCACTTGGCAGCACCATCACCAAAGAAGTAAACGGGATGCTCATCCAGGTAGGCTTTGTACGTCCCTGCATCCACGATGTCTGCACCTGTCGCCCTAACCTCACGCAAGGCGCGGTCATAGACGGCGGAATAGACCTCCATACGGCGGGCATCGATCATGGGAACGAGCAAGGCATCCTCAGGCAGGTCATCATGGCGAAGCAGCACAGGCACGCAGAGAACCTGAAGCGTAGGTACGGACACAAGTGGTACACGATAGCCATAGCATACGCCTTTGGCCATGGAGACACCGATACGCAGACCCGTATAGCTGCCAGGCCCCTCGCTTACGGCCACGGCATCAACGGGAATGGCATGGCTGTTGGCAAAGGACAGTGCTTCATCCACGAAGACGCCGCAGCTGACACTGTGGGAAGGGCCTTCCTGATCAGCCTTCTCAAAGAGCAGGGCGCCGTCCTGACTAAGTGCCACAGAGCAGACTTTAGTACTCGTTTCTATGTGTAAAATGCAAGACATACATCCTTTTTGATAAAAATAATATGCAAAATTACAATTTTTTCCCATAATTTCCCTAATTTTGCACGGAAATTTAACGGAAACCGCCACATGATACTTTCAATGACCGGGTACGGCAAGGCATCTGTCACGTACCAAGACAAGAAAATCACTGCAGAAATCAAGTCGCTCAACAGTAAGGCACTGGACCTGGGCACCCGCATCGCCCCCCTCTATCGGGAGAAAGAAATGGAGGTCCGTTCCATGATTGCCGCTACCGTGGAACGTGGCAAGGTGGAATTCAACCTCTGGACAGAGAAGGACCAGGCAACCGTGGAGGCGCCGCTGAACGCGACCTTGCTTGGCAGCTATTACCAGCAGTTGAAGCAGATATGTGAAGAACAGCAGATTCCCATGGCAGAGGATCCATGGCACATCCTGCTTCGCATGCCGGACGTCATGCAGCGGACTGAAGTCCAGCAGGAACTGACCGACGAGGAATGGCAGGCTGCAAGCCAGGCCATCAGCCAGTGTCTGGAGCAGTTCGTGAACTTCAGGAAGCAGGAGGGTGCTGCCCTTCAGAAAAAATTCGAGGAAAAGTTATCGAACATTGCCAACCTGCTGACGCAGATTGAACCTTACGAGAAGAGTCGGGTGGAAAAGATCCGTCAGCGTATAGTGGAAGGCCTGCAGAGCATTCCCTCCATTGAGTATGACCGCAACCGCCTGGAGCAGGAGATGATCTACTATATCGAGAAACTGGACATCAACGAGGAAAAGCAGCGGCTGGCCAACCACCTCAGGTACTTTCAGGAAACTATGGACAACGGTCACGGACAAGGCAAGAAGCTTGGATTCATCGCCCAGGAGATGGGGCGTGAGATTAACACGACCGGCAGCAAGAGCAACCAGGCAGAGATGCAGAACATCGTGGTCAAGATGAAGGACGAACTGGAGCAGATCAAGGAGCAAGTATTGAACGTAATGTAAAGCAACGTATAAAGATATGGCAAAGTGTCTGGTGATAAGTGCACCTTCCGGATCCGGCAAGAGCACCATCGTAAACTGGCTCATGCAGGAGCATCCCGAACTGAAGCTGACCTTCAGCATCAGTGCAACCAGCCGTGCACCGCGAGGCACGGAACAGAATGGAGTAGAGTATTATTTCCTTACAGTGGATGAGTTTATGGAACGAATCGGGAATCAGGAGTTCCTGGAATATGAGGAAGTCTATGCCGGCGGATTCTATGGTACCTTGAAAGCTCCCATTAAGGAGAAACTCAACCAGGGATACAGCGTTGTCTTTGACGTGGATGTAAAGGGTGGCATAAACATTAAAAAATATTTTGGCGATCGAGCCATGAGCCTCTTCATCCAGCCTCCCAGCATTGACGAACTCCGTCGCAGACTCATCGGACGAGGCACTGATACCCTCGAGAAAATTGAGGAACGCCTGGCCAAAGCCTCCTACGAGATGACATTTGCCCCGCAATTCGACCATATCGTCGTCAATGATGATCTGAATACGGCAAAGGAAGAGACCTTGCGACTTGTACAGGAATTCCTGTCTGAATAAATCAGGTAATATCTTTTATTGAACGCCCCTGTAGCAACCGGTTTCAGCAATCCCACTCCAAATGCTGTGCTAACAACATTTGGCCGCAGGAATCCCTCAGAAATAGACATATTTTCTCCATATATGCATAGCACGCCTGTCAGAACCGGAATCTACGGAGGTTCTTTCAACCCCATACACCTTGGGCACACTCGACTTGGAGAATGGCTCTGCCGGAAAGGTTGGCTGGACGAGCTCTGGTTTCTCGTTTCCCCCCTTAACCCACTCAAAGCCCAAAACAGCCATGAACTGCTGGAAGATGAGGTCAGGTTGCACCTGGCTCAGCTTGCGGTGGCCAACAAGCCTCACCTTCGGGTCAGTGACTTTGAGATGAAGCTCCCTCGTCCTTCCTACATGGTGCATACACTGGCTGCTCTGCGCCAGGCATACCCGGAAAGACGGTTCGTCCTTGTCATCGGAGCAGACAATTGGCTTTGCTTTGAACAATGGAGAGAACCTGATGAAATCCTGCGACATCACGAGGTCATCATATATCCACGCGAGGGTTATCCCATTGATTCCACAACTTTGCCCGACAACGTGCACCTGGTCCAGGCGCCACTCTTTGAGACCAGCAGTTCAGACATTAGAAAGGCCATTGCAGGGGGGAAATGCAGAGGACGATGGCTCACGCCAGCCGTATGGCGTGAGATTCAAGAAAAAAAACTTTACTTTTCAATCAGCACCACTGCATAGGCGGAAATTCCCTCCTCTCGTCCAGTGAAGCCGAGATGTTCAGTGGTAGTAGCCTTGATAGATACGCAGTCAACGTCAATTCCCATCACTTCTGCCAGGCAAACCTGCATCTCAGGAATGCGTGGCTTCAGTTTAGGACGTTCTGCACAGATCGTGGCGTCAATGTTCCCCACCCTATAACCTTTCGTGGCAATCAATTCCACGGTCTTGCGCAGCAGGATCTTGCTGTCTATGTTGTGGAATTCCTCGCTGTTGTC
>JAZRVZ010000092.1:0-7831 GCA_045599425.1 Bacteroidaceae bacterium
CGTCGGGCCAGATGTTTGCCTACGGCTTCCTTCAGATTCCACCTCACGATGGACACCCTTGCTTTCGGCTGTAGCCTTCCCACTGTCAGGGCGGCTTGGGGACTCACACCCGTTAGAATACGTTCGTGCTGGGCGAACAAACAAAGAAGCCCTGGGATTTTCCCGGGGCTTTCTTGTTTCCTGTTCATTATCCGGTATTTGTGGATTTTGCAGGAAAGTCTGAATTTGAAACAGGGAAGGTTTCACACTGTTTCCGCAAGTACCCAGTTCCAGAGGCTGGAACGTACTATCTCGGCATCTCTATCACCTCCAGGTCACGGAATTTTCCGGCATCAGCCGTAAATCGCACCAGCGTGCGCACCTTATGCCATCCCTGCAGACCTGCCGCGCCGGGGTTGATGTGCAGGGTGCCCAGCATATCATCGTACTGCACCTTGAGTATATGGCTGTGACCGCTGATGAACAGGTGGGGCGGATTGTGGAACAACTGCCCACGGACATGCATGTCATACCTGCCCGGATAACCTCCGATATGCGTCATCAGCACATCGGCCCCCTCGCAAGTCCATCGCAGGTCCTGGGTATAGAATCTGCGCAGGTCTCCCCCGTCACAGTTGCCATAGACGGCACGGAAAGGACGGAAATCCGACAGGCGCATGGCCAGCTCCAGCGACCCGATGTCGCCGGCATGCCAGATTTCGTCGCACGAATCAAAATATTGCAGATAACGATCATCCCAATAGGCATGGGTGTCGCTGAGGAGTCCGATACGTTTCATTTCTTTCAGTCATGAACCCTGCGTTCAACCAGACATCATGCCAGACAGCTTTGGGCATGACTGAGAGAGCGCAGAGTCGAGGCAAGCCTCAATTATCCTTCACCAGGAACCAGGGATTGTGCAAATCCTCCTTATTATATACAAGAGGCTTACCCACCTCAAAGGGAAGGCCGTCATAGCTTCCTGCCTGCAGCACCACTTTCCCAGCGGCACGTGCCACGGCATCCCCGGCACCGGTGTCCCATTCCATGGTTGGGGCAAAACGCGGATAGGCATCAGCCGTACCTTCGGCCACCAGACAGATTTTTATGCTGCTACCACTGGAAATCGTCCGTACATTGTCATGGTTTTTCTCTGCCGTTTCAATATACTCTCGGGTCTCGTCAGACAAATGCGACCGACTGGCCACAATAACAAAATCATCATGGGCAGAACGATCAAGCGGCAGGTTCTCCGTCACTCCATCCATTACCCGGAACGCTCCTCCGGAAAGGCTTCCGTAATACAGGACATCCTTTGCCGGAAGGTAAACTACGCCAAGGACTGGAACTCCTCGCTCCACCAGTGCGACATTAACCGTAAACTCCCCGTTTTTCTTGATGAACTCCTTGGTTCCGTCAAGCGGATCCACCAACCAGAAACGAGTCCAGGCGGCACGCGAGGCAAAAGGAGCATGAGCACCCTCCTCGCTTAACACAGGGATGCCAGTATTGTCAAGATATGTCATAATCCTTGCATGCGCAGCCTTGTCTGCCAGCGTCAGGGGGGAATTATCCGCCTTGCGTTCAATTCCAAAGTCCTGCGACGGGTCTGTGTAGATGCGCATGATGTCGGCCCCAGCCTCCAGGGAGGCTTGGATGGCCAGTTGCAGAAGTTCACTGTCGTTCATGATCTGATTCATTTCTTTTCTGCAAAATTACTTTTTTTTTCACGTACGCGCAATAAAACGGCCGTTTTTTCGTTTAATAAGAGATAATTATCCTCAAAAACAGCTAAGACAATGATTGAATACATACGCGGAGAACTGGTTGAACTCACCCCTACGGATGCCGTTCTGGAAACAACAGGCGGCGTGGCCTACACCCTCGGTATCTCCCTGAACACCTTCAGTGCGCTGCAGGGCAAGGAGACCAACATGGACATGGTACGCCTGTACAGCTATGAGCAGATCAGGGAGGACGGCTGGACGCTGTGGGGATTCTCCACGAAGCTGGAACGCGAGCTGTTCCTGCAACTCATCACCGTAAGCGGCATTGGCCCGGGCATGGCCCGCATGGCTCTTTCCGCCTTCACGCCGGCCGAACTCTGCAACATCATCATGAACGGCGAGGACAAGATGCTGAAACAGGTGAAGGGTATCGGTCCCAAGGCCGCCCAGCGCATCATTGTTGACCTGAGGGACAAGATTGCCACACTGGGCATAGATGCCGGCAATGCCGCCGGCAGCATGCAGGGCAATAACGCCCCGACCGTCAACAAGGAGGTGCGCGACGAAGCCGTGGCAGCCCTTACCATGCTGGGATTCAGTCCTGCACCCACCCAGAAGGCTGTCACCAAGATCCTCACCGACGACCCCACGGCCAAGGTGGAGCAGGTAATCAAGCTGGCCCTGAAAATGCTCTGATACGACAGACGCAAGACCTGACGGACAAGGAAAAAGAGAATGAGGCAGAAAAGGATCATAGCGGCACTTCTGATTGCGCTGGGACTGAACGTCCTGGCGGCAACCACCATATCCAGCCGCACCGGCTCTGCCATTCCCACCGGGTCCGGCACGGACGCTCCCGCCGACACCGTTGGCCGGAAGAAACCCAGATACAGTGTCAGGAGGACCAATGCCGAGAGTACCGGGGACCTGAAGACCCGTACGGCCGACCTTCGCGATCCGGACAACATCCAGACAGAGGTCAGCTACGACGAGAAGGACGACACCTACACCATCGGCACAGCCCTGACCGACGGCAACGGAAAGCAGGGAAGTGCCCCAGCTGCCAGAACCGGCAACATGAACGGCAACCGCAACACCGGCAGTACGGCAGGCCAGGCAGGCACCTCAGGCAGCAAGACCGGTACGGGCAATGCAGCAGGAAGTACGGGAAGTACACTGCCCAGCAGTTCGCTCACCTCGCTGGGCCGTGTGGCCAGTTACCTCAGTGCCCCCATCCTCATGACCCGCGAGGAATACGAGCAGTGGAGCATGCAGCAAAGCATGCAGCGATACTTCCGCGACAAGAACGCAGAGGCATTCGAGCAGAACGGCAAGGACAAGTTTGACTTTACGGACATGCACTTCGACCTGGGCCCGGCAGAGAAGATCTTCGGCCCCGGAGGCGTCCAGATAAAGACCAGCGGTACGGCTGAGATCAAGATGGGTGCCAACATGAAGAAGGTGGACAATCCCTCACTGGCAGCCAATCGCCGCAAGACCTTCGGCTTTGACTTCGACGAGAAGATCAGTCTGAACCTGAACGGTAGCGTAGGCGACAAGGTCAAACTGAAACTGAACTATGACACGGGGGCGGAATTTGCAATGAACCAGCAGGACATGAACCTGAAGTTCGACGGTAAGGAGGACGACATCGTCAAGCTGGTCCAGGCCGGAAATGTCAGCATGCCATCCAACAACAGCCTCATCCGCGGAGGCTCCAGCCTCTTCGGTCTCAGGACCGACCTGCAGTTCGGCAAACTGAAGGTACAGGCCGTACTGAGCCAGAAGAAGTCCGCCTCGCGCAGCGTCAGCAGCAAGGGCGGCGCCTCCATGAACACCTTTGAGTTCAGTGCCACCGAATACGAGGAGAACCGCCACTTCTTCCTTTCCCATTTCTTCCGCCAGCAGTACGACAAGAACATGCGTTCACTGCCCACCATCGCCAGCGGCGTGACCATCACCCGCATCGAGGTATGGGTAACGAACAAGAGTGCCACCACACAGAACAACCGCAACATCATCGCCCTGACCGACCTGGGTGAGACCAGCTACATCGGCAGCCATCTGTGGAGCGGCACGGGCATCAGCGTGCCCAGCAACAAGGCCAACGACGAGTACGGTACCCTGTCCACCACCTACAACGGCGCCCGCGTCATCAGCCAGGCCACCGAGGTGCTGGACGGCATCGGCATGGAGGGAAGCGTGGACTACGAGAAGCTGCAGAGTGCCCGGCTCCTGAGCAAGAGCGACTATTACCTCAATCCCGCACTGGGCTACATCTCCCTGAATACCACGCTGCAGAGCGACGACGTCCTGGCCGTGGCCTACGAGTACACCTATAACGGACAGACCTACCAGGTAGGAGAGTTCAGCAGCGACCTTGTGGATAACACCCAGGCCCTTTACGTCAAGCTGCTGAAGGGTACCACCGGCAGTCCGCAGCTGCCAACCTGGCGACTGATGATGAAGAACATCTACAACCTGGACGCCACCCAGACCAGCAAGGAGAAGTTCCGCCTGGACATCAAGTACCAGAACGACTCGGCCGGCGTCTATGTGACCTACCTGCCCGAGGAACGCCTCAAGGGCACCACCCTGCTGAAGGCCATGAACCTGGACCGCCTGGATGCCAACAACCATGCCAACAGCAACGGTCAGTTTGACTATGTGGAGGAATACACCATCCGCAAGGGCCGCATCATCTTCCCCGTGGCCGAACCCTTCGGTGACCATCTCCGCCAATGGATCGGCGACGACAGGCTGGCCGACAAATACTGTTTCCCCGAACTCTACGACAGTACCAAGACCGTGGCCCAGCAGATTGCGGAGCACGACAAGTTCCTGCTCACCGGCCAGTACCAGGGCAAGAACGGAAGCATCATCGAACTGGGTCCCTACATTGCCGAGGGAAGCGTCGTGGTGACAGCAGGCGGCGTGACACTGGTCGAGAATACGGACTATACCGTGAACTACAGCAGCGGACAGGTTGAGATCATCAACAAGAGCATCATCGATGCCGGCACGCCCATCAATGCCTCCGTGGAGAGTAACGACAACTTCAGCATGCAGCGCAAGACGATGATGGGTGTGAACCTGGACTACGAGTTCAGCAAGAACCTGATCATCGGCGGTTCGCTGATGTTCCTGAACGAGCAGCCCATGACCACCAAGGTGAGCATGGGAACAGAGCCCCTGAAGAACACCCTGTGGGGTGCCCACATGTCCTGGAAACGCGAGAGCCAGTGGCTGACGAACATGCTGGCCAAACTGCCTCTGGTACACAGTACCCAGCCCAGCCTCATCCAGTTCAACGGCGAGTTCGCCCAGCTGGTGGCCGGCCAGAACAAGCGCGTGCAGGGTGGCGCCAGCTATCTGGACGACTTTGAGGGAAGCACCCGCAAGACAGACATCTCCACGCCCCAGTACTGGACCATGGCCAGCACGCCCGGCATGTTCCCCGAGAGCAAGCTGGTCAACGACGTGCGCTACGGTTACAACCGCGCCCTGCTCAGCTGGTACAACGTAGACCCCATCTTCACGCGCCGTTCCTCCACCCTCACCCCTGCCCACATCAAGAGCGACCTGGACCAGCTCTCCAACCATTATGTACGCGAGGTCTACGAGCGCGAGCTCTATCCCCAGAAGGCCCAGAACAGCTACAGCAGCGCCACCAGTCTCCATGTCCTCAACCTGGCCTACTATCCCGACGAGCGCGGTGCCTACAACCTCAGCACCGAGGTCGGCAGCGACGGCCGGCTGCTCCACCCCGAGCAGAAGTGGGGCGGCATGATGCGCAAGATGGACAACCCCGACTTCCAGCTCATGAACGTTGAGTACATCGAGTTCTGGATGATGGACCCCTACATCTACAATACCAGCAACCCCGGCGGCGACTTCTACATCAACCTGGGTGAGGTAAGCGAGGACATCCTGAAGGACGGCAAGAAATACTATGAAAGCGGACTGCCCGTCGACGGCAACCCGCAATACTACACGGAGACGGCCTGGGGCCGCGTGCCCAGCAATGCCACCAGCGTCACCTACGCCTTCAACAACGAAGGCAACGCACGCCAGAAGCAGGACGTGGGCCTGAACGGACTGAGCAGCCCGGAGGAGACCAGTTTCCCCACCTACGCCCAGTTCCTTCAGGAGATGAGGGGCAAGGTCAACGCTCAGGTATTTGATTCCCTGCAGGCCGACCCTGCCAGCGACGACTACCACTACTACCGCGGCACGGACTTCGACCAGCGCAAGACCTCCATCCTGGATCGCTACAAGCGCATCAACATGCCCGAGGGCAACAGTCCCGACCAGCAACATTCGCCCGAGAGCTACGAGACGGCCTACAAGACCACACCCGACGTGGAGGACATCAACCAGGACTACACGCTCAACGAGTACGAGAAATACTTCCAGTACCACATCTCGCTGCGTCCCGAGGACCTGGTCGTTGGTCGCAACCACATTGCCGACAAGCGTGTGGCCAGCGTCAAGCTGCGCAACGGACAGACGGAGAACTGCACCTGGTACCTCTTCCGTGTCCCCCTGAAGGGTTACGACCAGAAGGTGGGCAGCATCAACGACTTCACCAGCATCCGCTTCATGCGCATGTTCCTCACCGGTTTCCGCCAGCCCGTCATCCTGCGCCTGGCCACCCTGGACCTCGTGGACGGTGAATGGCGTCACTACGAGCAGGCCCTGTACCAGGGCGAGGCTCCTGCCACCAGCGGCACGATGACCGTCAGCACGGTGAACATCGAGGAGAACGGCGACAAGTCGCCCGTCAACTACGTCCTGCCTCCCGGCATCAGCCGCAACACCGATCCCAGCAGCCGCGTCGTTACCGAGGAGAACGAGCAGGGCCTCAGCCTCACGGCCGAGAACCTCGCACCCGCGGACGCACGTGCCATCTATAAGAATGCCAAGGTTGACATGCGGCAGTACAAGCACCTCCAGCTCTTCGTGCACGCCAACGCCCTCCAGCCCGACCTGACCGACCTGCGCGACGGCGAGACCAGCGTCTTCATCCGCCTGGGCAGCGACTACAAGAGCAACTTCTACGAGTACGAGGTACCCCTGGTCCTGACCCCCGAGGGCCACTATGACACCTACAGCTACAACGGTTGCCGTGCCGTATGGCCCGAGGAGAACATGATCGACATCGACCTGGACATCCTCACCAGCCTGAAGAAGAACCGCAACCGCGAGGTCAGCATGGGCCTGACCAGCATCAACCGCCTCTTCAGCGAGTACGACGAGCACAAGCCCAACAACCGCGTCAGCATCATCGGCAATCCCTCGCTGGGCGAGGTCAAGACCATCATGATCGGCGTGCGCAACAACGGTCGCACCCACAAGTCCGTCGAGGTATGGGTCAACGAACTGCGCCTGCAGGAATTCAGCAACGAGGGCGGCTGGGCCGCCCGCGGACAGCTGACCATCCAGCTCTCCGACCTGGGCTCCGTCAATGCCAACGGCCACATCGAGACGGCAGGCTTCGGCGGACTGGAGCAGAGCGTGGCCGACCGCAAGGACGAAAACACCATAGACTACTCCGTCACCACCCAGCTTGACCTGGGCAAGGTACTGCCCGAGAAGGCCAAGGTCAACCTGCCTCTCTACTACAGCTACCAGCGGGAGAACGTCAAGCCCAAGTACAATCCGCTGGACACCGACATGCTCCTCTCCGAAGCCCTGGATGCCCTTGTCACCGAGGAGCAGCGCGACTCCCTATCCAGCCTGACCACCCTCAACGAGACCCAGAAGAACCTCTCGCTGAGCGGCATCAAGGTGAACATCAGCAGCCAGAAGCACCCCATGCCCTACGACCCCTCCAACTTCACCTTCAACTACTCCCACCAGGTCAGCCGCAAGGAAGGTGTGACCACCGTCTATGAGACGGACAAGAGCTGGCGCGGCGGCATGAGCTACAGCTGGTCGCCCAACTGGAAGACCTGGGAGCCCTTCAAGAAACTCAAGGGCAAGTCCAAGTGGCTGGACATCATCAAGGACCAGAACCTGAACTTCGCCCCTCAGAGCATCACCTTCAACACCGACCTCAACCGCCAGTACTACGAACTGCAGGAGCGTGACATCGACAACATCGAGAATCCCTCGGCCCTGCC
>JAZRVZ010000093.1:0-17685 GCA_045599425.1 Bacteroidaceae bacterium
CTGCGGATGACGTTCATGTCGGCACCCGTCAGACCCAGTGCATTCACGCCCTTGGCCTGAAGCCGGGCCACCAGGTTCTTGTTGACCAGACCGCCATAGACCATCGTCACCACATCCAGCATGGCCTCATCGGTGATGCGACGGCCACAAACCATGTGACTCTCAATGCCCAGACGGGTGGCTATACGGGTGGCACTGCGGCCACCGCCGTGCACCAGCACCTTGAAGCCGGGCAGAGCTGCAAAGTCCCGTATCAGCGAAGCCAGGGAATCGGGATTCTCCACAACGGCTCCGCCCACCTTGATTACCGTAAGTTTTTCCATTATTATCTATAATGTTCCACAGCAAGTGACTTTCGCAATATTGATCACTTACTCCAAATATGTATATCCGTAAAGTCCGGCCCTGTAGTTGGAGATGAACTCCTTACCCTCGGCCTCCGTAATCTTGCCATCCTTGATGGCCTTGCTCACCCAGATCTCCAGTCGGCGTACCAGCTTCTTGGGATCATACTGCACATACTCCAGCACGTCGGCCACAGTCTCGCCGTCAATGAACTGGTCAATGCTGTAGCTGTCGCCCTCCACGGATATATGCACGGCATTCGTATCACCAAAGAGGTTGTGCATGTTGCCCAGGATCTCCTGATAGGCTCCCACCAGGAACACACCAATGTAATAGTGCTCACCCGGACGCAGGGAGTGCAGGGGCAGGTAGCTGGTCTGCTGACCGCCGTTCACATAGGCCGTGATTTTGCCGTCACTGTCGCATGTGATATCCTGAAGCTGAGCGCTACGCGTGGGCTCCTCTTCCAGCCTGGAGATGGGCATGATGGGGAAGAGCTGGTCAATGCCCCAGCTGTCGGGCATGCTCTGGAAGAGCGAGAAGTTGCAGAAGTACTTGTCTGCCATCTGCTTGTCCAGCTTGCGGAGCTCGTCGGGCACGTGCTTCTGATGATGGGCCAATTCGGCCACTTCATGACTGATGGCCCAGTACAGGGACTCTATCTGTGCACGCGTCTTCAGGTCAATGATGCCATGGCGGAAGAGGTCAAGCGCCTCCTCGCGGATATCCTCGGCATCATGCCAGTCCTCCAGCATGGAACGGCTGGACAACTTGTCCCAGATCTCCGTCAGGTCATGCACCAGCTTGTGATCGTCGGGACCGGGCTGGAAATCCTCTGGCATCTGGGGAGCAGACACGCTTTCCATGACATCCAGGATCAGGACCGAATGGTGTGCGGCCAGCGAACGGCCACCCTCGGTGATGATGTTGGGATGGGGAATGTTATTTTTGTCGGACGCCTCCACGAGCGTCCACACACAGTCGTTCACATACTCCTGGATACTGTAGTTCACGCTGCTTTCGCTGTTGCTGCTGCGGGTACCGTCATAATCCACACCCAGGCCGCCACCACAGTCCACGAACTCGATGGGGAAGCCCATCTGGTGCAGCTGCACATAGAACTGGGCAGCTTCACGCAGGGCCATGCTGATACGACGGATCTTCGTAATCTGGCTGCCAATGTGGAAATGAATGAGCTTCAGACAGTCACGCATACCCATCTCATCCAGCATCTGCAGTGCGATGAGCAACTCCGAACTATTCAGTCCGAACTTCGAGGCATCGCCGCCACTCTCGCTCCACTTGCCGGAACCGTTGCTGGCCAGTTTGATGCGGATGCCCAGATTGGGACGCACGCCCAGCTTTTCGGCCGTCTCGGCGATTATCTTCATCTCGGGCAGTTTCTCCACCACCAGGAACACACGCTTGCCCATCTTCTGGGCCAACAGGGCCAGCTCAATGAAGTTCTGATCTTTGTGTCCGTTGCAGACGATGAGGCTGTCACTGTCCATATTGGTGGCCAAGACAGCATGCAGTTCGGGCTTCGAACCTGCCTCCAGACCCAGGTTGTAGCGCTTGCCATGGCTGATGATCTCCTCAACGACCGGACGCATCTGGTTCACCTTGATGGGAAAGATGATGAAGTGCTCACCTTTGTACTCGTATTCCTTACGTGCCTTGCGAAAGCACTCGTCCGTCTTCTCAATGCGATTGTCCAGGATATCAGGGAAACGCAGCAGCACGGGAGCCGTCACGTGGCGGGTTGCCAGATGGTCCACCACCTCCTTCAGGTCTACCTGCGTACTGTTCTTCTTGGGGCATACGTACACATGTCCCTTGTCATTGATGCCAAAGTAGTTGACACCCCATCCCTTGATATTGTAGAGCTCCTCAGAGTCCTCTATGCGCCACTTTTTCATTTAGTCTTTTATGCCTAATTCTTCTTTAACCAGCTTAACGCTTGTCTGTATTTTCTCGTAGTTATCCAGCAGGGAAACATCAATCACATGCTTGGCCTTGGAATAGAACGGTTCACGCTTCTCCAGCGACTCCCGGATGAACAGAAGCAGTTCCTCGTCACTCTTGCCCTTGATCAGGGGGCGCTCCACCCTGCCCATCTTCAAGTGGGTGGCCAGCACCTCGGCCTGAGCCTTCAGGTACACCGTCTCGCACAGCGAGTTCATATACTCCATGTTGTCAAAGAAACAGGGGGTACCGCCACCACAACTCAGGACAATGTTCTCAAACTCGGCCACTTCATGAAGCATGTTCCGCTCCAGCTCGCGGAACCCATCCTCGCCACGTTCGGCAAAGATCTGGGAAACCGTACGATGGTAGCGCATCTCGATGTACCAGTCCAGGTCATAGAACTGCATACCAAGATTCATGGCCAACTGCCTGCCTATGGTCGTCTTTCCGGCTCCCATATAGCCCAGGAGAATGATACTTTTCATTTTTCTTTGTTTTGTTTTCGGGGTTCCGAGGGTTCAGATAACGGGGATCCCAAGTCATCAGGAAATGGAATGACCGAGGTTCCAGGGTTCCGAATGATCTGCAAACCGAAGGTACATGGAGTTGACTCCCGTCCCTTTAGCCCTTCCTGGCATACTTACGGCCACGCGTGGCGGTACCGGCGGGCTTGGCCTCCTGGCCGTTGATGACCTCCATGCACTGCTCGTAGGTCAGGTTAACCGCATCTGCCTGCATGGCTCTGGGCAGGCGGTAGTTGCTACCCTTGTATAGCAGGTAGCTGCCGAAGCGACCCTTCATGACCTCCAGGTCCGGGTCCTCCTCAAAGGTACGCAGATGCTTCTCGGCATCCTCCTTGCGCTTGGCGTTAATCAGGGAACAAGCCTCGGTAAAGGTCAGGGTCAGGGGATCCACATCCTTGGGAATGGACACATATTTGCCCTGATGCTGGATATAGGGACCGTACTTTCCGGCGCCGACCGTGATGTCAGCCCCCTCGAAGGCACCCAGGTTGCGGGGCAGACGGAACAGCTCCAGTGCCTCATCCAGGGTCAGGGTTTCCAGGCTCTGTCCCACCTTAAGCTGGGCAAAGCGGGGCTTCTCCTCATCGTCTGCAGAACCGATCTGCACCACAGGACCGAATCGACCGATCTTCACCGACACCACCTTGCCCGTCCGGGGGTCATTACCCAGCATGCGCTCGCCCACACGGTGCTCGCTCTTGGTCTGGTTGGTCTTCTCGACCAGGGGATTGAAACTGTCATAGAAGTTGCGGATGACACCCTTCCATTCCTCCTTGCCCTCAGCAACCTCATCAAACTGCTTCTCCACCTCGGCGGTAAAGTTGTAGTCCATGATTTCGGGGAAATACTCAGCCAGGAAGTCATTGACCACCGTACCGGTATCCGTGGGAATCAGTTTACCTCGCTCAGCGCCCAGTATCACATCCTTCGTCTCGCGACTGATGCCATCCTGGTTCAGGGTGATTGTCTGGCATTCCAGGTGATCGCCTGGCTTATCGCCCTTCTGCACATACTCTCGCTGCTGGATGGTAGTGATGGTGCTGGCATAGGTTGAAGGGCGACCGATGCCCAGCTCCTCCAGCTTGCGGACCAGGCTGGCCTCGCTGTAGCGGGCGGGACGCTGGGTATAGCGCTGGGCGGCAACCACCTCCTTGCTGGTCAGTACCTCACCCAGACTCAGGGCGGGCAGCAGACCCTCGGTATTCTCCTGGTCCTCGTTCATCTCATCCGTGTTCGTCTCACGGTAGACGCGCAGGAAACCATCAAACTTCACCACCTCACCATTGGCCATGAAGACGTCGTCCATCCCGTCGATGCTGATGGTCACGGCTGTCTTCTCCAGTTCGGCATCCGCCATCTGGCAGGCAATGGTGCGCTTCCAGATCAGGTCGTACAGCCGACGCTCCTGGGGCGTACCCTCGATCTTCGTATCACTCATGTAAGTGGGACGGATGGCCTCGTGGGCCTCCTGGGCACCCTTGCTGCTGGTATGGTACTGGCGACGCTTTACATAATCCTCGCCCATCGTCTCGCTGATAACCTTCTGGCTGGCATTCAGGCAGAGGGTGGAGAGGTTCACGCTGTCCGTACGCATGTAGGTGATGCGACCGCTTTCATACAGTCGCTGTGCGATGCTCATGGTCTGGGCCACGGTGAAACCCAGTTTGTGGGCAGCCTCCTGCTGCAGGGAACTGGTGGTGAAGGGAGGAGCGGGCACACGCTTCTGGGGCTTGGTGGTGATGTCCTGGATGGCAAAGTGTGCGTCGCGACAGCGGTCAAGGAATTCCAGAGCCTCCTCCTCCGTATTGAAACGACGACCCAGCTCGGCCTGCAACTCACCCTTTCCGTCGGGCAACAGGAACGTGGCCGTCACGCGATAGCTGTACTCACCCTTGAAGTTCAACACCTCACGCTCACGCTCCACGATCAGCCTTACGGCAACACTCTGCACCCTTCCCGCACTCAGTGCCGGCTTCACCTTACGCCAAAGCAGCGGGGAGAGCTTGAATCCCACGATGCGGTCCAGCACACGGCGGGCCTGCTGGGCATTCACCAGGTTCAGGTCGATGGCCCGGGGATGCTCGATAGCCTCCAGGATGGCAGGCTTCGTAATTTCATGGAACACAATGCGACGGGTGTGCTCGGGCTTCAGTCCCAGCACCTCATACAGGTGCCAGCTGATGGCCTCTCCCTCGCGGTCCTCATCGGATGCCAGCCAGACCATACCGGCCTCATTGGCCAGCCTGTTCAGCTCCGTAACCAACTTCGCCTTGTCGGCGGGAATCTCATATTGAGGGTCAAAGGTATCCTCATTGATACTGAATGACTTCTTCTTCAAATCGCGGATGTGACCGTAGCTTGACATGACCTTGTAGTCCTGTCCGAGAAACTTCTCGATGGTCTTGGCCTTTGCGGGGCTCTCCACGATAATCAGGTTCTGTTTCGTAGCCATATATTTTTAGTCCAATTTTGTTTTGTGGCGCAAAGGTAGGAAAAAAAAATAAATCCCACCTTATATATTTATCTTTTTTTTATTCGTAAGAAACCTATACTTATTAAAGTATGGAGATTGTTATTTAACTATTTTTAAGGAAGGTTCACTTGGGGGTTATGGGAAATTCCACTATCTTTGCATTTAACCCGCAAAAAAGACACCACCATGGAAACCATTACAACCTGGTACAGTTCGCTTGACCCCACCCTGAAGGTCTACTGGGGCATAGCCATCTTCGCATCCGTCATCTTCCTCATCCAGACCACGATGTCCTTCATCGGCATAGGTGATGTGGACGGAGCCGGCGCTGAGGCTGACATTGATTTTGACGGCACGCCCGACACCGATGCACTGGATGATGCCGGCACCTGGCATCTCCTGTCCATCCGCAACATCTTCTACTTCCTGCTCGGTTTCGGCTGGACGGGCGTTAGTTTCTGGGGTACCATCTCCAACCGCTGGCTGCTGGCCGCTTTGGCCGTGCTGGTGGGCTGCATGTTCGTGGCTGTCTTCCTCCTGCTCTTCAGGAGCATGATGAAGCTGCAGAGCAATGGTGCCTTCCGCATCGAGGACGCCGTGGGAAAGGTATGCGACGTCTACCTGCGCATCCCTGCATCCAGCCAGGGAATGGGAAAAGTGCAGATCAGCCTGAATGGTGCTGTTCAGGAACTGGACGCCCGCACCGACGGCCCCATGATCCCATCCGGAACCAAGGTACGCGTGCTGCGCGTAACCGACAAGAGAGTGCTGGAGGTAGAGCCGGCATAAAAGAAAATGAAAATTGAAACCAACCCATTAATCAAAAACATTATGAACAGTTTTGAAGATCCACTAACCCTCATCGTTGTAGGTGCCATACTGGTAGTCGCCATCGTGGCTTTCCTTGCCAACCGCTACCGCAAGTGCCCTGCCGACAAGATCCTTGTCATCTATGGTAGCGGAAACGGCAGCAAGAAGTCTGCCAACTGTGTTCACGGCGGCGGTGCCTTCGTATGGCCCGTCATCCAGGATTACGCCTACATGAGCCTGACACCCATCGGCATCGATGCCAACCTGACCAACGCCCTGTCACGCCAGAACATCCGCGTCGACGTTCCCTGCCGCTTCACCGTGGGTATCAGCACCGACCCCGAGTACATGACCGCTGCCGCCGAGCGTCTGCTGGGCCAGTCGGCCAACCAGATTCAGGAGATGGCTCGTGATATCCTCTTCGGTCAGCTGCGTCTGGTCATCGCCACCATGTCCATCGAGGAACTGAACTCCGACCGCGACAAGTTCCTGGAGGCCATCACCGCCAACGTGGAGGTCGAGCTGAAGAAGATCGGTCTGAAGCTCATCAACGTGAACGTGACCGATATCAAGGACGAGAGCGGCTACATCGAAGCTCTCGGCCAGGAGGCTGCCGCCAAGGCTATCAACGAGGCTAAGGTACGCGTAGCCGAGCAGGCCAAGCTGGGACAGACCGGTCAGGCCAAGGCCAACAACGAGGCCAAGGTGAACGTGGCCGAACAGGACAAGATCGGTATGATCGGTGCCGCCGAGGCCCAGAAGGAAACCCGTATCCGCACCTCCGAGGCCAACGCTAAGGCCGTGGCCGGTGAGAACCAGGCCAAGGTGGAGATTGCCAATTCCGAGGCCATGCTGCGCGAGGCTGAGGCCGAGGCACAGCGCAAGGCCACCGCAGCCGAGAAGATTGCAGCCGCCAAGGCACTGGAGGAGGCATACGCTGCTGAGCAGAAAGCCGAGATGGCGCGTGCTGAGCGCGAGCGCAGTACACAGGCTGCCAATGTCCTCGTTGCACAGGATATCGAGAAGCAGCGTATGGTGGTTGCCGCCGAGGCCGAGGCCGAGAAGAAGCGCGTAAACGCCAAGGCCGTAGCGGGTGAGAACCAGGCCAAGGTTGAGATTGCCAACTCTGAGGCCATGCTGCGTGAGGCTGAGGCAGAGGCACAGCGCAAGGCTACCGCAGCCGAGAAGATTGCAGCCGCCAAGGCCCTGGAGGAGGCTTACGCTGCAGAGCAGAAGGCCGAGTTGGCCCGTGCCGAGCGCGAGCGCAGCACCCAGGCTGCCAACGTGCTGGTAACCCAGGAGATTGAGAAGCAACGTATGGTTGTTGCCGCCGAGGCTGAGGCCGAGAAGAAGCGTGTAAATGCCAAGGGTGACGCCGATTCTATTGCCTTCCATGCACAAGGTGAGGCTGACGCCATCGCCATCAAGGCCAAGGGTGAAGCCGACGCCATCACCATCAAGGCCAAGGCAGAGGCTGATGCCATCGCCATCAAGGCCAAGGGTGAGGCAGAGGCAACCTACGCCAAGATGAGCGCCGAGGCAAAGGGTCTATACGAGATGCTGGCCAAGCAGGCCGACGGTTACGACCAGATGATCAAGGCTGCCGGTGGCGATCCCAACAAGGCCTACTCGCTGTTGCTGCTCGAGAAGCTGCCCGAGCTGGTCAAGACGCAGGTCGAGGCCGTCAAGGGCATCAACATCGACAAGGTTACCGTCTGGGACGGTGGCAACAATGCAGATGGCAAGGGCTCAACCGCCAACTTCGTGTCAGGTCTCATGAAGAGCGTACCTCCCTTGAGCGACCTCTTCGACCAGGCCGGCATGTCCCTGCCTGAGTACCTGGGCAAGAAGAAAAACGCAGAGCAGGAAGCAGCCGGATAACCCACTGCCCCCCTTGACATACACACACAGAGCCGGCCCCTCCACACAAACACTGGGACCGGCTCTGCTGTAGGAAAAGGCCAGCATAAGGCGGCAAAAACAATTGACAGAAATGCGGATCATCTACAACAACCACTTCCCCTTTGGCCCCTTCTGGGCCACCAATATCCTCGGCATAGTCTTCTGTCGCAAGGACAAGGGGAAGTTGCCTCCCGCAATCACCAACCACGAGTACATCCACACCCTGCAGCAGCGGGAGATGGGATACCTCCCATTCCTGATATGGTACCCCATTGAATGGCTTATCCGTTACATCAGGTGCCGGGACTCCATGAAAGCCTACCGCAGCATCCTCTTCGAGCGTGAGGCCTACGACAACCAGCACAACCTTCAATATCCCTTACAGCGCAAACACTACGCCTGGTGGCATCTCAGGCAGAAGAAATCCAAGAAGAAATGAGGAAATCCAGAAGAAAGAAATTTGAATACTACGGCCCCGCATTGGGCCAGTTCCGCCGTGAGCATGGGCGTGCCAAGACCTACCTGCTTTTCCTTGTCTGTGCAGTCTTTGTCTGTGCACTGCTGTATGCAGCCTATTGGTTTGATATGAAAAAATGAGCGTAGCCAAATGGGGGACGCCCTATTTGGCTACGCTCTCCCGGTGACCCGTTTCAGTCCTGCGGGCGATTTCTCAAAATCCTGCGGTCGATTTGCCCAAGTCCTGCGGTCGATTTGCGCATATCGCCCTAAGGACTTTTATCTGACGCCGGCAGGCAGGTTATGACTGTCCTTGGTATGAGTCTGGAGTTTTCGTGAATTTCCCATGAAGTTTTGATTGGGTTTTGATTTTCTTCTTCGAAAAAACTCAAATTCCAGAAAACTTCAACAGCGGTTAGAGCAGGGCCTCAATGGCCTTGTTGATATCCTCAATGAACTCAGCGCGACTGACAAGGTTGTTGTCGCGGTCTATGAGGAAGAAGGATGGGAGCTGCTGGACGTTGTAGATCTTGAGCATGTCGCTGTAGAGGCCTTCCTGGCAGTAGACGCAAATCCAGGGGAGGTCCTGGCAGGCAGTCTTCCAGTAGTGGATGCTGCCATCCAGGCTGACCTGGTAGATCTCAAGGCCACGCTGGTGGTACTTCTGGTAGAGCTGGCGCATCTCCATGATGCGTTCCTTGCTGGTCTCGCCACCGTAGGCGGTGAAGTCAAGCAGGACGACCTGCCCCTTGAGGTCGGAGAGGCGACGCTCGCGACCGGTAATGTCGGGATAACCCATATCGATGATGCCGGCCTCGTGGATCTTGTCCTCATCGATCTGGATGTCCACGGTGTGGAGATGAGTCTGGCGACGGCCGCGGATGACGATATTGAAGAGGTTCTGGCTGCGCAGGCTGCCGGGCCAGCGATCATACCAGGCATTGGCCACGGCACTGGCCCAGCGCACGTCGCTCTGGTCGGTGTCCATGTCCCAGAGCATCAGACCGCCCATGCTCTGGAAGAGGGCGAAGTAGCTGGAGGCTGTGTGGTAGTGGTTCTGGATGTAGTGAATCTTGACGCTGTCCTTGTATTCGCGCACCATGTGACGGATGAGGCTGTCACGCTCATCCAGGGTATAGTCGCGGTTCTCGGCCATGGAACGGACGTCGCGCTCCAGCTGGGCCAGACGGGTGGCAAGGATACGGATGGTGTCACTGCTGCCACTGCCCTCCACGGTGTAGCCGAAGGCCATCTGGGGCCAGGTAGCACTGATGCGGACCGTCTCGGTGGAGTCGATGGAGAAGTTGACAAACTGGTTCTCGATGCGCAGGCGATAGAGCTCAGGGCAGGCGGTGGTATCGGCATAGGCAAAGCGGTAGCTGCCCTGCTTGTCCAGCTTGGCTGAGTCGAGTGTGACAATGCCGTCGGTCAGGGTGAGGGTCTCCAGATAGATGGTCTTGCCCTCTGCACCGGTGATGTTGCCCTCAACATGGAACTTCCCGGAATCGTCCTGGCAGGAAGCCAGGCCCAAGAGCAGGGCCAAGGACGTGAATATCAGTTTTCTTGCTTTCATAAACTTTTTGGATAATACGATTTATGGCACAAAGGTAAGGAAATTCTGCCAATATATCTCCTTGTTCTATTAAAAAACGACAAAAACATCCAAGTTTTCATGCGTGGGCTTTCCCCTTTCAGGGATTTTGCGTAACTTTGCGCGGAATTTTACGACCCGCTCACCGGGAAAGGCCTGGCGAAGGGGTCAATTGATGACACATTTTTCAAACTAACAAGATGAACGTAATTACAAAGACTGTCGAGTTGCCTGATGGAAGAACCATCAGCATCGAGACCGGGAAACTGGCCAAACAAGCCGATGGAGCCGTCATGCTGTGCATGAACAACACCATGCTCCTGGCCACCGTTTGCGCCGCCAAAGATGCCGTTCCCGGAACTGATTTCATGCCCTTGCAGGTAGAGTACAGAGAGAAGTATGCCTCAGCCGGACGTTTCCCCGGCGGCTTCACCAAGCGTGAAGGCAAGGCCAATGACGACGAGATCCTGACCTGTCGTCTGGTGGACCGCGCCCTGCGTCCCCTCTTCCCCAGCAACTACCACGCTGAGGTGTATGTGAATGTTATCCTTTTCTCTGCCGATGGCGAGGACATGCCCGATGCCCTGGCCGGCTTTGCCGCCAGCGCCGCACTGTCCGTCAGCGATATACCCTGGGAGGGCCCCATCAGTGAGGTCCGCGTAGCCCGCATCAACGGTGAGTATGTGATCAACCCCACCTTCGCACAGCTGAAGGAGGCCGACATGGACCTGATGGTCGGTGCCACCGAGGAGAACATCATGATGGTTGAGGGTGAGATGAAGGAGGTTCAGGAGTCTGACCTGCTGGCCGCCCTCAAGGCTGCCCACGAGGCCATCAAGCCTATGTGCCGCCTCCAGAAGGAGCTGGCCAAGGAGCTGGGCAAGGACGTAAAGCGCGAGTACTGCCACGAGATCAACGACGAGGAGCTGCGTGAGCAGGTGAAGAAGGAGTGCTACCAGCCCGCCTACGACGTAACGAAGCAGGCCCTGGAGAAGCATGCACGTGCCGCTGCCTTCGAGGAGATCCGCGAGAACTTCAAGCTGCGCTACGCAGAGGCTCACGCCGACATGAGCGCTGAGGAGCTGGAGGAGAAGAACGGCCTGGTAGACCGCTACTATCACGACGTGGAGAAGGACGCCATGCGTCGCTGCATCCTGGATGAGGGTATCCGTCTGGATGGCCGCAAGACCACCGATATCCGCCCCATCTGGTGCGAGGCAAGTCCCCTGCCCGGCCCTCACGGAAGTGCCATCTTCACCCGTGGTGAGACACAGGCACTGGCCACTTGTACCCTGGGTACCAAGATGGACGAGAAGCTGGTTGACGACGTGCTCATCCGTGAGTATCAGCGCTTCCTGCTGCACTACAACTTCCCTCCCTTCTCAACCGGTGAGGCCAAGGCTCAGCGTGGCGTAGGCCGTCGTGAGATTGGTCACGGCCATCTGGCATGGCGTGGCCTGAAGGGTCAGATTCCCGCAGATTATCCTTACGTGGTACGCGTGGTAAGTGATGTATTGGAGAGCAACGGTTCTTCATCCATGGCCACCACCTGTGCCGGCTGTCTGTCCCTGATGGATGCCGGTGTGCCCATCAAGGCTCCCGTGAGCGGTATCGCCATGGGTCTGATCAAGAATCCCGGCGAGGACAAGTACGCAGTCCTTTCTGATATCCTCGGTGACGAGGATCACCTGGGCGATATGGACTTCAAGACCACAGGTACTCCCAACGGTCTGACCGCCACCCAGATGGATATCAAGTGCGACGGTCTGTCGTACGAGATCCTGGAGAAGGCCCTGATGCAGGCCAAGGCTGGCCGCGAGCACATCCTGGGCGAGATGATGAAGACCATCAGCGAGCCTCGTGCCGAGCTGAAGCCCCACGTTCCCCGCATCGAGCAGATCACCATTCCCAAGGAGTTCATCGGTGCTGTCATTGGCCCCGGCGGCAAGATCATCCAGGGTATGCAGGAGGAGACCGGTGCCACCATCACCATCGAGGAAACTGACGGCGTAGGCAAGGTCCAGGTGAGCGGTCCCAACAAGCAGACCATCGAGGCAGCCCTGGCAAAGATCAAGGCTATCGTGGCCATCCCCGAGATCGGTGAGATCTACGAGGGTACCGTTCGCAGCATCATGCCTTACGGTTGCTTCGTAGAGTTCATGCCTGGCAAGGACGGTCTGCTGCACATCAGCGAGATCGACTGGAAGCGTCTGGAGACCGTCGAGGAGGCTGGCATCAAGGAGGGCGACAAACTGCAGGTTAAGCTGCTGGAGATCGACCCCAAGACCGGCAAGTTCAAGCTGTCTCGCCGCGTCCTGCTGGAGAAGCCCGAGGGTTATGTGGAGCGCGAGCGTCGTCCCCGTCCCGAGCGTGGTGAGCGCCGCGACCGTGGTGAGCGCCGTGACCGCGGCGAGCGCTTCGAGCGTCGTCCCCGTCCCGAGCGCAATGAGGAGGAGACTCCCGCTGCCGAGTAAGTAGAGTTTCACTTACACATACAATAAACAAGGTGTGATTCCCACGGTGGGGGTCACACCTTTTCTTTATCGGTACTTGCATGTGATCTGTTCGCGGTGTCCAACAATTCCCGCAGGTACCATTCTACAGGGGGAGGGGCGGAATAGCCAGAGGCCACTTACTCCGAATAGTCCACGTAGGGGGAAAGGCGCTGGATATCCGACCTCTGGAACTCCTCGTAAGCCTCCAGTTCATCCAGGCTATGGATGGGACCGATCTGCCGGATGTGATTCACGATGACACGCGACTGGTAGTAGTTGATATAGGGATGATTGTTCAGTTCCCGCTGCCCGGCCCGGTTGATCCTGATCTTTTTCACGTGACCCGGGGCAAGGGTAAGGTAGGATTCGATGTCCAGGGGAACATCTGGCAGGTCATCCAACTGCTGCAGCGACACGAATCCCCCCAGTCGCTGCCGGTATTCCACAATCCTCCTGGCACGTACGGTACCAATACCCGGCACCCGCTTCAGCTGGGTGGTGTCTGCCAGATTAAGGTCTATTGTCTGGCCTTGCTGCAGCTTGTGGGGAAAGAGCGTGGTGTCACGGCCGGCTCCGCCATACGGAACGGATTCCCTTTCGGTTTCCTCCTCATATCCCTCACCCCGTTGACGTTGTACACGACCTCCCCTTGCACCATAGCCATCCACGGCAGGATCATAGGCCTCCTGCGTGTCCGACAGGTAGCGGTAGGCCTCTCCTATCCGGATGAGCGGCTGAAGGTGATGCCATTGTCCGGCGGTCAGTCCGTAGAGTTTCTTGAAATCCTCAGGACGATGGAATACACCGTTCCTGGCCCTGTAGCGATAGATATTCCGTACCTGGGAACGGGTCAGTCCCAGACGAAGCAGCGTCGTGCTGTCAGCTGTGTTGGGATCAAAGGGGAAGCTCTCTGCCTCCTGTCGCTCTGGCAAACCCTCCAGGGACAGCGCAGCAGACCGCTCCCCGGCACCATGGGCACGTCCGGCATCAGATGATTCCTGCGCAGGCATCCCCTTGCGGAAGGCAAATACCAGGATGCCCACGAGAACCACGAGAAGCAGGATCAGCTGGATGAGCAGCATGCCTCTGCGCTCGGAACGGGAAACTTCCGACTGCCTCATCCTAAAACAGGGAGTTTCCGGTGATGGTCTTGACCATCTCTGCCACAAAGACGAAGCCTATGGCAACGGGAATGATCCAGCGCAGAAGAAAGACGTACGCCCGGAAGAAGGGGAAGCGCAGGCGACCCTGGTTGGTCAGCTCGTCGTAGAGCAGTTTCTTGTCCAGGTACCATCCGGTGAAAAGGCTGATGATGATGCCGCCCAAAGGCAGCAGGATCTTGGCCGGGAAGGCATCAAAGGCATCAATGAGGGTGAGGCCGAAGATCCTGAAGTCGGCCAGGACGCCATTGGACAGCGAACAGAACACACCGAGCGTCATGCAGACGATGGACACGCACCAGGCAGCCTTCTTGCGACTCATCCTGTGGGCCTCGTGCAGGTAGGCTGTAACTGGTTCATGGATGCTGACGGCGCTGGTCAGGGCAGCCAGGAAGAGCAGCACGTAGAAGAGGAAGGAGAAGATGTAGCCAACCCAGGGCAGGGCGTGGAAGGCCTGCGTGAAGACATAGGGCAGGGACATGAAGACCAGTCCGGGACCGGCCTCCGGCTCGACACCGGGCACGCTGAACACGGCAGGGAAGATGATGAAGCCGGAGAGCAGGGCTACCATCGTGTCGATGATGCCCACGCTGCATGCGGTCTTGACCAGGTTGGTGTCCTCACGGAAGTAGCTGGCATAGGTGCAGAGGCAACCCATGGCCAGGCTCAGTGAGAAGAAGGCCTGTCCGATGGCACTGAGGAAGGTGCCGGGCGTTACCTTGGAGAAGTCGGGTTTCAGCAGGAAACTCAGTCCGGCTGACGAGCCGGGCAGGGAGAAGGAGCAGACCATCAGGATGCCGATGATGAGTAGCAGCATGGGCATCATGACCTTGCTGAACCTCTCGATGCCACCCTGCACGCCACGCACGATGACCCCATGCACCATGGCCATGACCAGCACGGCAAACACAAGGGGCAGCCAGGGATTGCTGACAAAGTCCGTGAAGAAGAGGGTGAAGTCCTGACTGCCGTCGCTGAGCAGGCCGGACAGGGATGCGCAGGCATAGTAGAGCGTCCATCCGGAAATGACGCTGTAGTAGCACATGATGATGAATGCCACAAGCACGCCCATGGCACCCTGTACGCGCCACCACTTGCCGGGAGCCAGTTTCTGGTAGGCAGTGGCCGTGTTGGCATGGGTATGCCGTCCAATGACAAATTCACTGATCATGATGGGCATGCCGATAAGGAGCACACACACCAGATAAAGAAGGATGAAGGCGGCTCCGCCGTTCTCGCCCACCTCGGTAGGGAAACGCCAGATGTTGCCCAGGCCCACGGCGCTGCCTGCCGAGGCCAGTACCACGCCTATCTTGCTGCCGAATGTTCCGCGATGTTCCATGGGGGGATTGAAAATTGAAAGTTGAAAATTTGGAGTTGGGAGATTGTCAAAACTGAAAGCTGAGAGAGGAACCTTCATTCCCTTACTGCCAAAGGGAAGGATTTCCAAATTTCAACTTTCATTTTCCTCATATCAGTTCATAGATGAATACCATGGCTATGCAGGCCGGAGCCACAAAGCGCATGAGGAAGAGGAGCAGGGAGAAGAGCCACATGGGCACGCCCGTCCCCTCCAGCAGTTCCTGCCGCACGGCGTCACGCTTCATCCACCAGCCCACGAAGAGGCAGATCATGATGCCGCCCAGGGGCATGAAGAACTTGGCCGTGACAAAGTCGAAGAAATCGAAGAATCCCATGCCGAAGAACAGTTTATAATCGGCCCACGGACCGAAGCTCAGGGAGCAGCAGATGCCCAGCACCACGCAGATGCCAGTGACAATCTGTGCCGCACGGCTACGGGTAAGGTGGAAGTTCTCGCGCACGAAAGCCGTGGTGATCTCATGCATGGAGATGCTGCTGGTCAGGGCGGCCAGCAACAGGAGTGCGGAGAAGAGGATGCTGAACAGATCGCCCAGGATGGGCATGGCCGAGAAGGCCTGGTTGAAGACGTGGGGCAGGGTCACGAACACCAGACCGGGTCCGGCATCGGGCTGCATGCCCACGGAGAAGACGGTGGGGAAGATGATGAAGCCGGCCAGGATGGCCACCATGGTGTCGATGAGGCAGACGTTCAGGGCTGAGCTGACAAGCTTGGTGTCCCGGCTGAAATAGCTGGAGTAGGTGACCAGGCAACCGATGCCCACGCTCAGGGAGAAGAAGGCCTGCCCCATGGCACTGAACACGACGGGCGCGGTGACCTTGGAGAAGTCGGGCTGCAGCAGGAAGGTCAGACCCTCACCGGCACCGGGCATGTTGACGGACAGTACCACCAGCAGCAGGATGATCAGCAACAGCAGGGGCATCATGACCTTGCTGAACTTCTCGATGCCCGTCTCGATGCCGCGTGCCACAATGACGTGGGTCACGTAGAGGAAGATGAGCAGGAAGAAGATGGGGCGGTAGGGATGGCTGACAAAGGCACCGAAGATGCTGCCGAAGTCCTGCTCGCCAGCCAGCTGACCTGTGATGGAAAGCATGGAGTAGTCAATGGTCCATCCGGCCACCACGCAGTAGAAGGAGAGGATGAGGATACCGGAGAGTACACCCATGAAGCCCACCAGGAACCAGGGCGTACGGGGCGCCAGCTGTCGGTAGGCCTTGACCGTGTTGCTGCCCGAATGGCGGCCGATCACAAACTCGCCAAGCATCACCGGCATGGCCAGGAAAAGTACAAAGAACAAGTAGATGAGGATGAAGGCGGCGCCTCCATTCTTACCCACTTCCGTTGGGAACCTCCAGATGTTCCCCAATCCCACGGCACTGCCGGCCGAGGCGAGTATCACGCCCAGTTTGCTGCCAAAATGACCTCTATCGTCTGCCATTACGTTATAAAAATAGGTATTTACGTGCAAATTTACATTATTTATCGTACTTTTGCAACGAAAATGTAAGATAACACCTATTTCTCATGACGAAAAGCCTAAAAACCTATCCTCTCAGCATTTTATGCGTCATTGCCATCATCATATTGTCCCTGGCTCCCGTCGGAGCACCGGAAGTGGCACGCGACGTCCCCCTCTTTGACAAATGGGCCCACTTCATCATGTATGGCGGCCTGACCACCGTCATATGGTGGGAGATGCTGCGCAGCAAGGGGAAGGCTGTTCACAGGAGCAGACTGGCCATCCAGGGCCTCATCTGTCCCGTACTCCTGGGCGGGCTGATGGAACTCTGCCAGGCCTACCTCACCACCTACCGCAGCGGCGAATGGATGGACTTCCTGGCCAACAGCATCGGTGTCCTCCTGGGGTGTGGCATCATGCTCGCCTACAAAGCCAGATGAAAAAACCCTTCATCCCTTCACCTGACCCTGCCAGAACCCCAGTAAATGCTGGGGATTTACGCAGTGAAGGGTTGGCGAAACCCTTCACCAACCCTTCACTTCAGTCTTCACATTCATAGAAGCCCATTGACATTGGCCACCTCCAGGCCCTGTGAGGCCCAGTCCCTGTACTCTATGCTGAAGGGAATGTACAGTGGCTGCCAGTCGGTGTTGTTGAAGGTGCGGTTATAGGTTAAATTATCAACAAAGTAGGCTTTGGAATTCGCAAACGCCATGCCATTTTCAATTTCTATAGTACGAGTAGGATCTACTGCGTCTTCTACGATAATGGAGAACTCTTTCCAGTAATCTGCGGATTCGTAGGCTGCCTTGCAACCAGGTAGGACATGAAGGGTACCATAAGAAGAAAAGGTTGAAGAACCTATCTTCTGAGGAGTTGCGGAAAGATTGGTCACCGAGGTCAGGGTGGAACAGCCATTGTTTGTGGCATCATATCAACGGAAGTGACATCGTTGTTCTTAAGCAGAACACCGATGAATACATCTCGCTTACCGATATGGCTAAATACAAGAATGCTGAGGCGACGGGTATTGTCATCTCACATTGGCTCTCTACCCGATATGCTCTTGACTACCTTGGAATCTTTGAACGCCTGAACAATCCTAATTTTAATGTTAC
>JAZRVZ010000094.1:0-2977 GCA_045599425.1 Bacteroidaceae bacterium
TGGCCACGCCACCCACGATGGCCACCCAGAAGGTGACGCTGCGGTAGTCCAGCGACCATTCGAAGAGTCGCATCTTATGCTCGTCGGCCGCAATCTGGAAGTAGCCGCCTACCCCACCCTCGGTGTTCAGCATCAGCCAGAGGGCCAGGAAGATGGCACCGCCCACAAGGATGAAGCCCTGTATGACATCACCCCATACGACGGCCTCCACGCCACCCATTGTGCAGTAGACGATGGTGACGATGCCCATCAGGATGATGCACAACTGGATGTTGATGCCCGTTACGGCCGTCAGGGCAAGGCTGGGCAGGTAGAGCACCAGGGCCATGCGTGCTACCATGAATATAATAAACAGCCCGCTGGCCAGCAGTCGGGTGGCGGCATTGAAGCGCAGTTCCAGGTACTCATAGGCACTGGTGATGCTCAGTCGGCGGAAATAGGGCAGATAATACTTGATGACAGGGAAGCTGACCAGCAGGATGGTGACCAGCATGGGATAGTAGGTCCAGTTGGTTGCGTAAGCCTTGGCAGGTATGCCCATATAGGTCAGGGCACTCAGCATGGTGGCATAGATGCTCATGCCGGCTGCCCACCAGGGTATGCGACCGCCTCCCTTGAAGAAGTCGTCTGCACCGTTCTCCCGTTTCATGAAGACGTAGCCAAGGAGCAGCATGGAGAGCAGATAGACCACCAGGACAATCCAGTTGACCCAACCGAAGGAACGGGGTTGCTCCACCTCCAGCCTTGTAACCTCAGCCGACCGGATACCCGGCTTGGTCTCGCCGTTGATATAGAGCCAGCCACCCTCGGGCAAGGCAACCACACCGGCTCCGGCACGGGCAAAGGCCTCGCTGGAGGACAGGGCATACCAGCTGTTGGTGATGGTATGATAGACCCACACCCGGTCGTTGAAACGGTACCATGAAGGCTCATGCAGAAAGTAGTCGGGCTGGGGATCGGCATCGTTTACACGAGCCTCAAACACCTCCCTGTTCACACCACCCAGGCAAAGGATATGGCTATAGCCGCTGGTCGTGCATGCACCACCGGTCAGGGTGCAGCCTTCAGGGACTGGTGCAGTTTCCTTCCATTCCAAGGTATTGAGGTTCAGCAGAAGTCCATCGGTTCGGGCAAAAGTTGCTTCACCATCCTTATAGTACCCCGAGAAGATGAAGAGGCAGGGACCAAGGGCACCGGTCTGGACCGTGGCAACGGGTTGCACACGTCCACCTCCTGGCATCTCGCACAACACCTTCCATCCGTCTGCGGGATTGTTCAGGTCGAGCGACAATACCTGGGTATTCTCTCCCTTGTCAGTGATGCCACCCACCACGATGACCATGTCCCTGTTTACGGCAACGGCATGTTCCTTCAGGGGAAACGGCAGGTTGGGCAAGGTCTCCACGCCATCCTTGGTAATCAAAACACATTCGGCATGTATGCCATCAGCACCCGCTCCACCAATGCAAAGCAGACCTTTCGATGTGGTACATCCCACGCCATTGGCCAATGCCAGGGGAAGCCGGCCCGTTACCTGCCATTGGCCATCCTCGCCCAATGTGCGTATCTCGTCGTAGTATCGTTTCGTACCACCTTCGGAGCAAGGCACATCGGGGAAGTTCGCACCACCGGCAACAACCACCTGTCCGTCCACCATGCCTGAGAAGAAGGCCGCAAGACCCTCGGTAGGCGTGACATGAAGGGATGATCCTTTTGACAGGTGAACGACTGGCTTGGCCTGAAGGAACAGGAAAGACAGGGAAAAAAGAAGAATGGACAGTAAACGCTTCATGGGTTAAGGGGATGACGGGAATATGTTTATTCTGTTTTTAAACATTAATTACCATTAATCTGACATTAATTATTATCATTTCAGCTCAGCTGCTTTACCATATACAGGCAATTACTTAACACGGAATATAATTAATGATCATTATTCAACTTAAAATTAATGGTAAATTAATGTTCAATCAATGGCAATTAACGTTTAAATGATCATTGAAGTCTTGTTTTACGATTAACGCTGCCCCAGTCTCTCCAACGTCTGCCAGCACTGATACAGACCTCTGGGCACATGGAAGCACCCCTTCCACTTTCCGCCCTTGAGGGGCAGCAACACCTCGCCGCGACGGTTCAGGTAACCAAACCATTCGGGATAGTCGGCATCACGGAAGTGTGTCCAGGTATAGTCGTGTACGCGCTCGAACCACTCCAGGCACTGTTTGTTGCCTGTCAGTTCGTAGCCCTTGAGCATGGTGATGAGCGTCTCGATGTGTACCCACCACAGTTTCTGGTCCCATTCCAGCTGTTGCTGGGGATGTCCCAGGCGATCCAGGAAGTAGAAGATGCCGTCATGCTCCTTGTCCCAGCCATACTCCACCTCGCGCAGGGCGATGTGAACGGCCTTCTCAATGAGGTCCTGCCGCCCCAGTCGCTTGCCCAGGTCCATGATAAACCACATGGCCTCGATGGCGTGACCGGGATTCTGCAGACGACCCTCGTGGCAATCCACCAGTTCACCGTCCTTGCTTACACACTCAACGATCATGTCAAGTTCGGGACGATAGAATACATCGAGCACTTCGTGCAGGCAGGTCTCGATGGTGCGGTTGAGGAAGTCGGGCTCCAGCAGGGATTCGATCTCCAGCGCCACGTTGCAGAGGATCATGGGCAGGTCGAAGGTTTTCAGGGCACGGGCACCCCTGGCCGCCTTGCTCCAGCGTCCCTTGGGATTGTCCACCTTACTCAGTACGATGTCGAAGGTTCGTTTGGCAATATCGGCATATTCGGCGTTACCGGTGGCCAGGTACAACTGACCGAAGGCTATGACGGCAAAGGTATAGCTGAAGATATTATAGGGTTCGACAAGGGGATTGCCATCGCGATCAAGCGAGAAGTACCAGTTGAGCTGGCCGTCATGACCGTACTTCTTCAGAAACTCAGCACCTTGTACAGCGGCCTCCAGCCATTCCTGCTT
>JAZRVZ010000095.1:0-3837 GCA_045599425.1 Bacteroidaceae bacterium
CAGCACGCTGTAGGCCTCGGCCGCCTCCTTGAATTTCTCCTCAGCCTCCTGCTTCTCCGCATCCGACTTACCCGTCTGGCGGTCAGGATGATACTGCATGGCCACCTTGCGGTATGCTTTCTTTATATCAGCTGCCGACGCACTCTTGTCTACGCCAAGTACCTCGTAATAATCTCTCTTTGCCATAGAATTCCTTTTTCTTTGATTCTCTTAAAGTGCCACGGCTACCTGTGCATAGCGAAGCACCTTGTCATTGAGCATGTAGCCCTTCTGGGTGCAGTCCAGCACCTTGCCCTTCAGTTCGTCCATGGGAGCGGGAATCTGCGCAATGGCCTCATGCAGGTCAACGTTGAAGTCGGCTCCCTCCGTCTCGATGGGCGTTACGCCCTGAGCCTTCAGTACCGTCAGGAACTTTTTGTATATCAGATCCACACCCTCCTTTACTGCAGGTACGTCCTCCAGGTTATCCATGTTCTTCAGCGCACGCTCCAGGTCGTCCACGACGGGCAGCATGGCCTCCAGGACCTTCTTGCCGCCGTTCAGGATCAACTCGGCTTTCTCGGCCAGGACACGCTTGCGGTAGTTCTCAAACTCTGCCTGCTTGTACAGCATCTTCTTCTTCCACTCCTCAATTTCCAGCAGTGCCTCGCCCAGCTTCTCCGCGTCGGTCTTCTCCACGTCAGCCTCTGCTTCCTGTCCTTTCTCCTCCACGGTGGCGGTCACCTCATCAATCTGTTCGCCGGTAGCAGCGTCCTCGGCCTCTGCCTGGACCTTCTGCTCCATCTCCTCGTTCTCACGTATTTCCTTTTCGCTCATAATGATTCTTTTTATTTTCTTAAACATGACACATCAAAAACCTTGCCAAAATGACGAATTTTCCGATTCTGTCACCTTGGCAAGGTGTGTTTAATGGGGTTTTACATCAATATCGTGTAAATATGTCCGGAAGCCACGTACTACATGTACATTTTGTCACGCAGCTCCTTGATCTTCTCGTCGTGGATGTATTCGTCGTACTCCATCAACTTGTCGATGCAGCCGTTGGGCGTCAGTTCGATGATTCGCGTTGCCACGGTCTGTATGAACTCATGGTCATGACTGCTGAAGAGGATGTTGCCCTTGAACAGCTTCAGGTTGTTGTTGAAAGCCTGAATGCTCTCCAGATCCAGGTGGTTGGTGGGTGTGTCAAGGATCAGGCAGTTGGCATTGGTCAGCTGCATGCGTGCAATCATGCAGCGCATCTTCTCACCACCCGACAGTACGTTCACCTTCTTCAGTACATCCTCACCGCTGAACAGCATGCGTCCCAGGAAACTCTTGAAGTACACCTCATTGCCCTCGCCGTACTGACTCAGCCAATCCACCAGGTTCAGCTGGCTCTGGAAAAAGGCCGTGTTGTCCACGGGCAGGTAGGCAGTAGTGATGGTGATACCCCAGTTGTAGGTACCTGCCTGCGCCTCACGGTTGCCGTTGATGATCTCGAAGAGGGCAGTCATGGCGCGTGGATCCCTGCTGAGGAATACCACCTTGTCACCCTTCTCCACGTTGAAGCTTACCTTATCGAAGAGCACGGTGCCATCCTCCATCGTGGCCTTCAGGTCCTGTACCTCCAGGATCTGGTTGCCTGGTTCGCGGTCCATGCTGAAGATGATGCCCGGATACTTGCGCGTTGAGGGCTTGATGTCCTCCACGTTCAGTTTCTCCAGCATCTTCTTTCGGCTGGTCGTCTGCTTGCTCTTGGCCACGTTGGCACTGAAGCGTCGTATGAACTCCTCCAGCTCCTTGCGCTTCTCCTCAGCCTTCGCTTTCTGGTTCTGGGCCTGACGCAGGGCAAGCTGGGAACTCTGATACCAGAATGAATAGTTACCGGCAAAGAGGGTTACCTTGCCATAGTCGATGTCCACCGTGTGGGTTGAGACGCTGTCCAGGAAGTGACGGTCATGGCTGACCACCAGCACTGTATGCTCGAAATCAGCAAGATAATCCTCCAGCCACTCCACGGTGTCCAGGTCAAGGTCATTGGTGGGCTCGTCCAGCAGCAGGTTGTCGGGATTGCCGAAGAGTGCTTTGGCCAGCATCACGCGTACCTTCTCCTTACCGCTCAGTTCACCCATCAGCTGATAGTGCTTGTCCTCCTTGATGCCCAGACCGGAGAGCAGGGCTGCAGCATCACTTTCGGCATTGTATCCGCCCATTTCGGCAAACTTGTCCTCCAGTTCAGCCACGCGGATGCCATCCTCGTCGGTAAAGTCATCCTTGCTGTACAGGGCCTCACGCTCGCGCATAATGTCCCACATCACGGTGTGACCCATCAGTACGGTGTTCAGCACCGTCTCCTGGTCGTATTTGAAGTGATCCTGCTCCAGGACGCTCAGACGCTCGCCGGGACCCAGTTCGATGGTACCCTTGGTGGCCTCCAGCTCACCGCTGATAGCCCTCAGCAGCGTAGACTTTCCGGCACCGTTGGCACCGATGACGCCGTAGATATTACCGTTGGTGAACTTCATGTTCACATCCTTGTACAAGACCTGTTTGCCAAACTGAATGGCGAGATTGCTTACTGTAATCATGTATTATTGCTATCTTATATTCAGAAAACCACTGGATTGCGCTTCGATTCACCTTTTCAGAAAACCATGGGACTGTCACCCTTCACCTCGTAACCCATGCTTTCCTGTATGAAGTGAATGGGCAGAAGGTTGCTCACACCGTCCATCACATGAATCTCCGTGCGGCCGACCAGCAGGATCCTGATGGGCTGCTTGTAGAGATTCTCAGCCTCAAGCAGCACCTGACGGCAGGCACCGCAGGGAGCCACGGGATGATCCAGGAATCCGTTGTCATTGCGGGCCACCACGGCCATCATCTTCATGGGAATACGTGGATACTGAGCCCCGGCGGCACAGATGGCCGTACGCTCGGCACACATGGTAGCAGAGAATGATGCGTTCTCGAGGTTACAGCCGGGCACCACCACACCGTTTAAGAGCTTCAGTGCTGCACCAACATAGAAATGGGAATAGGGAGCATAGCTCTTCCATGTCATTTCACGAGCCACATTCACCAGGTCCTTTTCCTCCTGGCTCAACTCCGCGTAACTGTACACGCATACGTTGGACACGATTTGATATGGTTTCATCCTTATCTTGTTTATGTTTTGAATACCTGTTTTATGGCAGAAACCCGCGGAATCCGCCGAAGTGCATATTGCGAGTGTACAAAATTACGATTTTTTTTTGTGTCTTACAAATTTTTATTAACTTTGCTTTATGAAACATCGTGAAATCCTTCTTACAAGGTGCTTAGGCATGCTTATTTGCACCTTATTTATTAATTATGGCGCGTATGCGCAGCAGAATTCCAGCTATACGGACTACATCCGCAAGTACCACACCATGGCCACCGACCAGATGCACCGCCATCAGATTCCGGCCAGCATCACACTCTCCCAGGCCATCCTGGAAAGCGGGGCGGGGCAGAGCACCCTGGCCGTCAAGGCCAACAACCACTTCGGCATCAAGGTGGGCTCCACATGGGATGGACCCTATGTGCTGCAGGATGACGACCGGCCGGGCGAGAAGTTCCGTAAGTACAAGTCCGTTGAGGAAAGCTATGAGGACCACTCGCAGTTCCTCAAGCAGAAGCGTTATGCCCGACTCTTCGAACTGGAAATCTCCGATTACATCGGATGGGCCAACGGACTCAAGGCCTGCGGCTATGCCACCAGTCCCACCTACGCCGAGAAGCTCATCAGCCTGATTGAGCGCTACCAGCTCTACCAGTACGATGGCATACTGCCTCAGGGTCACAAGGGTAAGTCGGAGGCCAAGCGGTCTT
>JAZRVZ010000096.1:0-5663 GCA_045599425.1 Bacteroidaceae bacterium
GATATTGATCCACTTCGAGTTGCGGGGCGCGCCCACGTAATCCACATGATAATACATGCCATAGCCTCCGGGATGACGGTAGAACCACTTCTCGCCCTTCTTGTCAGCCTTCAGTTCGGGCAGGATGCGCACGTTGCCCCAGTTGTCGTCGCAGAGCAGCAGGATCACGTCGTCAGGCACCTTCATACCCTTCTCATAGTACTCCTGCACCTCCTTATACAGCGCCCATACCTGGGGAGTCTCCCTGGCAGGCTTGCCTGTAGCCTCCTCGATGAGCTTGCGCTGGGTGGCCACGATGCGCTCCAGCAGGGCCACGTCGGTCTTCTCGGCCATGGGCTCGTCGCCGTCGCCGCGCATACCTACGGTCACCACATCCTCCGTGTTCTTCATGCGCTCCACGCCGCCCTTCCAGAACTTGCTCAGTGTCTCGAAGTTCGTATCGAAGTTCCATGCACCGTGGTTGGGCAGACGCTTCCACTCCTGCTGGGCACGGGCCAGGGGCTCGTGGTGGCTGGTACCCATCATCACACCCATGTCGTCGGCCGTCTGCATGTTCAGCTCATCGTCGGCATAGAAGGCGCTGCCCCACATGGCGGGCCACATGAAGTTACCCTTGCAGCGCAGCACCAGCTCGAATACATGCTCGTAGAACACGTGGCCGAAGACCTTCCCGAAGAACTGGTTGTTCCAGCCCGAGAGGGCAGGTGCCTCGTCGTTCAGGAAGATACCGCGGTAGCGCACGGCAGGCTCGCCGTCGGTGTACACACCCTCCCTGATGTATATCCTGTCATGCTTCTCGGCAGGCACGTCGGCCCAGTAGTACCAGGGGCTGACGCCGATCTGCTTCGACAGCTCATAGATACCGTAGATGGTACCGCGCTTGTCACTGCCGGCAATGACCAGCTTGCCGTCGATGACCTGCAGCAGATACTTCTCTCGCTTGCCCTTCAGGGCCTTGCCGTCAATCTTCTTCTGCTTGACCAGGCGGTCTATCTCCTCGCTCTTGCCCACGGTACCCACCACGATGGGGGCACAGGGACTTCCGGTCACCTTCTGCAGGTCGGTCCTGAGGTTGCGCACGGCAATGTGCACACCCTTCCAGTCCCTGGCATCATATACTATGGTGTCCGACTGCTGCGTCAGCTGCAGCGCGGCATCCGCTGTCTTGTTCCCGAAAACCACGAACTGCTCAGCAGCGCGAGCCGTGAGACTGGCGATGCCGAGCAATACGATTGAAAAGATTTTCTCTTTTCCCATAACTTTTATCAAATCTAAAACTAACTTATTCCAAATCTGCCGCAAAGTTACAAATAAAAATCCAACTGACTTTGTTTCAGCAGAATCTGTTCTGTTGTATTTGTAACATGGGGGGAAATGTCATGTTACATATTGTTGCTCGAATGTAACATGGGCACAAAATCGCCCCTCCTGCCCCGCAAACTGCCCCAAACGCTTGCTCATGTCCGCCTTTTTGCATAACTTTGCGCAAAACCCTAAAATCACATACATAACATGAAAAGACTCCTACTCCCCCTCCTCCTGCTGCTGACAGCCATTCCCGTCCTGCACGCACAGACCCGCCTGAGCATCACCTCCGGCGGCAAGTCACGCGAAATGCTGATCGACGTACCGTCCAGCCTCGGCAAGGACCGTCCCCTGCTCATCTCCCTGCACGGCATGAACCAGGACATGAACTACCAGCGCAACCAGGCCAACTACAAGGCCGTGGCCGACACGGCCAAGTTCCTCGTTGTCTATCCGCAGGGCGAGGGCAACAGCTGGGACCTGGGCGGCACGAAGGACATCAACTTCATCCTGGACATCATCGAGGAGATGGCCACCAGGTACAGCATCGACAAGGGTCGCGTCTACCTCTCCGGTTTCTCCATGGGTGGCATGATGACCTACTATGCCATGACGAAGATTGCCGACAAGATCGCGGCCTTCGCCCCCGTCAGCGGCTACAACATGGGCGGTCCCAATGCCAACAGCAGCCGTCCCATTCCCATCATTCACGTGCATGGCACGAGCGATGACGTGTGCGTGTACGATCCCGTACCTAATCATATCAGCGCATGGGTGAAGCGCAACAAGTGCAGCACCACGCCCCAGACCATCAAGCCCAAGTCCGGCCCCAGCAACACCACCGCCGAACTCATCCGCTACCGCAACGGCGAGAACGGTGTGGAGGTGGCCCACCTCAAACTGCCAGGCAAGGGACACTGGCACAGCAACGACGGCAACAGTGCCATGACCAACATCGAGGTATGGAACTTCTGCCGCCGATGGTCCATCGACGGACTGAAGGTCCTGCGCAAGGTATCGCCCGAGGATGGTTCCTTTGACATGCTGAGCGAACGCGACCGCACCTACACCGTGACCTTCACCCAGTACATGACCCAGTCCGGCATGGAGGCCGTGCTGACCAATGCCAAGGGAACCGAGGTGGCACGCATGAAGCCCAACGAGGACCGCAAGACGCTGAAGCTCACCTTCACCCTACCCGATGAAGTGGTGCTGGAACCCGGCACCTACACCCTCTCGCTGTCCAAGCTGCTCACCCTCGACGGAGCCAGCTGCCAGAACATCAAGGCCACCTACACCTACGGTGTGGAGGAGGTTGGCGAGCAGATGAACGTGGACACCCTGCTCTGCCAGGACTGGTACGGCATGAAGGAGGAACTGGGCGAGGGCATACCCGTCGGCTGGATCCGCACCAACAAGGGCACGATCGGCACCAGCGAGAAGCGTGGCGGCGTCACCGTCACGGATGGTTGCCGCATGCTGTACTTCCAGCCCGGCGGCGACTTTGATGCAGGATTCTACCTCTCGGCACGCGACTACGACTATGCCACCCTGGTCTACGGACGCATGGCTGGCGACCGCATGACACTCAGGAAGAACAACGACTACCTGCTGAGCTTCAACGCCACCTACTGGAACGAGAGTGCCAAGAGGGACAAGAGCACCTTCTCCGTGACCGTGGAAAAGACCGACGCCACCAGTCCCACCACCGTCTCCGGCCTGCTGCCCACCGGTTGCCTGAAGGAGAACACCGACCAGACGGTCAGCGCCAGCCAGCACTTCGAGATCCCCTTCAGCTGCACCTCCAGCGGCTACTACCAGGTCACCTTCAGGATGGAGGCCGGATGGAACGGCATCGTCCTCAGTGCGCCCCTGATCACCACCGCACCCACCCAGGCCGACCGCTACAAGGGTACCTTCCTGCGCACCCTCACACAGGCCCGCAGGGCCCTCCAGACCCTGCAGCAGGGTGACATGACGGGCTACGAGCAACAGGCAGAAGCCCTGGCCGCCGCCATCCAGCAGTACCAGGATTTCACCCCCATCTCTCCCACCGAGTACACCCAGGCCACCCAGGCCCTTCAGGCCGCCCTCACCCCCGTCCTGGCCGTGGGCATCGAGGCCCTCCGCCCCGCATCCTCTCCCACCCCATCCGTCTGGTACGACCTGACTGGCCGACGCATCCAGCAGCCCCGTCAGGGACTCTACATCAAGGATGGCCGGAAGGTACTCATCAAGATGTAAGGAAGACAACCAACAAGGTGTAAGACTGACACATAGGCGTCCTGTTGCATAAAAGATGCGGCAGGACGCTTCTCTATATAATAAGGTAATATCTCTGAAGTATCTCCGAAAATATCTAAATACAACAAAGGTACGACCTTAGATACAACCGGAAATGATCAGGGACGATTCATGAAGAGGCGTCGCTGCGCTCCTTGGATACCACAAAGATACGGCCAAAGATACTTCCTAAGATATGTTCCATTTGTACAGGCCGAAAAAGTTCTACGTTCAACCGTGGCTAAAAGTTTTCTTCGTCACATGCCACAGCGAATAGTGGGATATTACTATCCGTACTACCTGTTAGCCTAAAGAAAGATTGTAAGGCTTTACTATTTCAAAGCGCAGGCCAAGTGCCTCTATCATGCGCAAGAACATACCTATTCCTGGTTCCACTGCACCTTTTTCCACACGGCTGATGTAGCTCTTATTGGTTCCCAACTTTTCTGCCAGATCGGACTGCGTCATACGCTCCTGCTTACGTGCTTCCATAATCAACTGTCCTACACAGTAGTTATAAGCTTCCTTTCGGAACTCCTCACGCTCAGATGTCCCTACAGCTCCGAAACGCTCATCCATCATAGCGTCAATATCAACTAAGTTACTTTCCCTTTTCATCATAATATTCCTTTTTGAGACGTTTGGCCATTTCAATTTCTTTTCTTGGAGTCTTCTGTGTCTTCTTCCGGAAACCGTTAAAAAGCAACAGAATGTTTCCCTCGTCAAAGATGAAAAACACACGGAAAATGTTTCCGTTACACTCTGCACGAAGTCCGGAAAATACCATCTTCGATACTTTTCACGAACCTTTCACTGACGCGTTCCTGAGTTTTCAGCAAATCAAGCACATAGAATACTTTCCGAGCTTCATTGTCTTGCAAAGACCTGATGAAGTCAGTAAAATAATTCTTGTATGCTCGTATTTTTCGCTCTTCGCTCATGTCACAAAGATAGCACATTTATTTATATTGAGCAACTTTTTAGACAAATAATTGCTAAATCAGGCAACTTTTACTCCACCATCTTGTATGAATCCATGTATTTATCCTACTTGTAGTACAAGGTAAGGAGTACAAACAACATTTAGCCCACATGCTTCTCTTTGCCATCCTCAGCCGAGCATGCAAACTACAGACACCGAGTGAAAGTGTATTCACATGGTGCCTGCAGATTGTTTTGTGTCAAACGATTAAGCAACTGAAGTTTCCCACCATAACTTAACCTTTATATCTTTGATTTTCAACAATGATTACCATTAATTGAACATTAATTAACCATTAATTGAATTATAACGATTGACAGTGAAAAATATAATTAATGAAAAATTAATGTTCAATTAATGGTAATTAATGTTTTAAAAGAATAAGCATTAAGGTGGGAAAGTTTAATTAAGCAAGACGGGTAGCAGAACCGTCAACGCCATCCTAACTGTGCTCCAATTCGGATATATGTTATTCGTAATACGTTATCGTCCTCTCTTCAATATAGTCTACGTTTTTTCTAACATAATAAACAATTCCCACTCTAAGTACCAATATAGATTAGAGCCATCTTCCGAAAAAAAGTTTGATTTTGTAGTTTCACAGTTTCACGCTTTCACAAAACCGGCAAAAGGAAAGGGCCTGATCTGACAAATAGAGGGCGTACAAGCCACCACCTTGGATCTGGCCTATGGGTTTGGACAATTTTTCTATGTGACACACGCGGGGTTGGATCATAACACGGGAGTGGCTGGATATGAATACACATGTGTGCCAATTAAACACACACGTGTGTTTACACCAACACGACAGGAAGGAAACGGGCATAGCATCGCAAAGGCATTCTATTTCAGGTAGTTGCAGCATCTATCACGGCATCTCTGCTACCTGACCAACCTGTGAAAGCAATGTGAAAGCAAAAAACGGCCATCTTTCACGCTTAACTACTGAAATTCTGCATGTTACGACAGTGTGAAACTGTGAAACTAAAAAATCAAACTTTTTTTTCAAACAGGGTTGCGGGGCTAACACAGAAACCAAAAAAGCAGGGCAGCCACGATGGACTGCCCTGACATGTATAGATGTATGGGATGT
>JAZRVZ010000097.1:0-2155 GCA_045599425.1 Bacteroidaceae bacterium
CCAGTATTTGCCCATAATCTGTGACAGGGGTATGTCGCTGTCGGTGCGTTGGAACCCGTTGGTGTGCTGGAAGACATAGGCTACATCCTGACCATGAGGAGACCCCTGGCCGTGCTGTGGTGAACCGGCAGGATAATCGGGGTGCTGGTCAAAGTAGTACAGGAACACCTTGGACTTTCCCGTGCGGCTCTGCAGGCGTGCCCAGTTCCAGGTCTGCCAACCGAAGGCCGCATCCCGCATGAGGTCGCGCGACTGCTTCCCACCGTCCTCCTTGGTATAGGGGTAGGCTTCAAGCAGAGCATCTGCAAACCGCCCATAGCGCTGGCGTGTGGCCTGTTCGTAGGCTTCAGGGCTATTCCCGCCGAAGGAGAAGCTCGCTCCCTCGTCGGAGTTGTAACCGATGAGGACATTGACATCATTGTACTTGCCCAGTGCATAGAGTTCGGACTGGTCACCCGGAATGACATAACCATCCACAACGGGCCAGCTGCTGCCCCCAAGGCCACGGGCGGCAAACTTGGAGGCATCCATGGCGCGGAGTTCGTCAATTGACTTTGCTCCAAGTGACTGCATGACCTTTATCCCCTCTTGTTCTGCCTGTGCCAGGGTCTGCATGTTTTCGCCAGGATAGGTGGTCTGACGGGTAGGCCCGAAATTGCCACCACTCTGCGAGATGGCTCCATGGAAGAGCCCCTTTGCCAAGGGAGAGCCGCAGAGCATGCTGACAGAGATACCGCCGGCAGATTCACCGAAGATGGTGATGCGCTCCGGATCACCGCCGAAGCGGGCAATGTTCCGCTTGATCCACTGCAGACCAGCGATCTGATCCATGATTCCGTAATTACCGGAGACATGCTGTGGATTCTCTGCAGATAGTTCGGGGTGGGAGAGGAAGCCCAACTGTCCGACGCGATAGTTAAGGCTTGCCAGGATCACACCCTCTCCTGCACGTGCCAGTGCCTCACAGTCGTTGCTGGGATCAGCAGCATTTCCAAAGACAAAGCCTCCACCGTAGATCCATACCAGGACGGGCAGCTTCTCATTGTCCCTCCTGGCCGGTGTCCAGACATTGAGATAGAGGCAGTCCTCGCTATACTGTGGCGAGGGGGAACCCTGAATGGGACCTGGAGCATAGCTCTTGGCCTGAAGCACGGTATCCCAGGGTGTGACGGGCTGAGGTGCACGCCAGCGCAGGTCGCCTACAGGTGGGGCTGCAAAAGGGATACCTTTAAATATAGTAAGACCATCGGCATGGTAGCCTTGTACTTTGCCGCTGTCTGTCTTGACCAGGCCACTGGTGATATCACTTGTCCGGCATGAAGCCAGGAACAGACATGCACTGGCAATGGAAAGTAAAAGTGTTTTGGTTCTCATAGAAATCAGAATAATAGTGTATGCGGAGATGGGCGGCTATGTTTCTCTGAATTTTGTTGTTATCTACATATCTTCCATTGACAGGCCTTTTTTTGCTACATCTTTTCCTCTGAACAAGCGTCGCTTCATCTCTGTGACTTTCTCATCCAGTCGGGCAGGGGAGTACTTCTGAGGATTGCGCTTCACTTCGTATGCTTCAACTTCGCCTTCAAGCGTTTCGGCTACGATGTCAATCTCAAAGTCATCGCTATTGCCTTTGGAATATACACCATTCGGTTGCCACCATCCACCGATCTGCTTGTATCGACAGCTTTCCATCATCTTTTGACGGAACCAGCGTTCAAGAGCTATTCCTGAGAATGTTGTGTAGTCGTTGGTTATGATATTCTCCAGTGCTGGCATGTTCTGCAGCTCTATGAGAGCCGAGTATCGGTGTATGTAGCGGAACCAGAAACGGAACAAGTTGTCTTGTATCTCATAGCGTACAGTCTGGCTACCTTCTTTGGCACCTATAGGACGTTTCTTCTTGATGATGCCGTATTTCTCTTCGAGTATCTTCATCTGTCCTCCAAGGCTCTTCATGCCGAGAGCACCCTCTATCTCGCTCTGCGTGACATCGCCTTGAGCTATCTGGTCGAGGATGCTGAAATACGTGCCATACTGTTTGCCGAACTCCTGGATAAGGATTTTCTTGCCTTCATCCACAAAATAGCTGTCACCGCTTGAACAGACATAGTGAATCATCTTCTTTACGTTTGTACAGCCGTTATTCATCAGAAGC
>JAZRVZ010000098.1:0-4068 GCA_045599425.1 Bacteroidaceae bacterium
GCTTGGCCTCCGACTTCTTCCTCTATCAGGCAGGTGTTGCTGCTATCTTCGGTCCTGGTACCTCAGTAGCAAAGGCTGCTTGTGAGATCATGAACATTCTGCTCGACAAGGAGTAATCCTTCTTAAAGAGTTAGATAAACATATCATGAGAGAGGGTATGAGGTATATGCTTCATATCCTCTTTCTTTTTTTGTGCGTGTATTTTGTATTGTGAAGATTAATAATTACCTTTGCAACAGATAATCAACAAATAATTAATAATACAAAAAGCAATGAAGAAGTTTTTTAAGAAAGCCTTTGTGGTGCTGGGCATCATGACTATGGGTTTGACAGCAACAAGCTGTGAGGAAGTGCTTGCAAATTTGGATTGGGCCACCCTTCTGACACAGATTTTGGGTAATGTCTTCAATGGTGGTACCACCAACAGCTATCAGGGAACATACACCCTGCAACATCTCGTAGCAGATGGCAAGGGCGCTTACACCTTGGAGAGTGAGAAGTTGGAGTTCAAGGGTACAACCTGTACTGCAACCAAGGGTCGTAACAATACAGTCAACCTCTTGCTTCCCGGCACAGACGGTATTGGTGACGCAACCATGACCAATGTAAATGTTTACAACCTCGAGTTTGTAAAGGATGAGAAGAACGGTACTGTAACCAACAAGATTGACCTGGGTGACAACAGTAGCATCGACGGCAAGTTGGAGATTGGAGGCAAGACCTACGATGCAAGCAACCTGTATATCGACTGTACTATGACCGAGGATAAACTCATCATCAAGGAGGCTTCTATCTATTTCGGTGACAATGCTGAGCAGGCTATCAACATCACCTTCAATGGTACTATCGTACTTGACACAGTACAGTAATCCTCGCGCGTACATCATTTTATAATATATACGCGTACATCTTTTTATAATATATAGTAGAAATTATATATAATAGAAAGTTCAACCACTATATAAAGCAACAGTCCCAGGCTCCTTCGTTGGATGCTTGGGACTGCTGTTTTATGGGACTGCTGTTTTGGTTACATCCTTATAGGTAACACAAATACAGCTTGTCTTGTACTGCCTTATGGGGTTGAGATGGCCCTATTCAGGCATAGATACGCGGTTCATCTTCAGGGTCATGACACCAGCCGAGTAAGGCTCCACTTCCAGTGTGGCAGAGTTGCTCTCTATGGTAGGCTTCTTATGCTTCAAGGCAACGGCATTCTTCTCTGACATGCTGTTCTGCTTCATCAGATCGCCAGGAGCATAGTAGTCGTATTCACCCTCGATCAGACGGTTCCAGTTACCCTTCACATTCAGTCGGTAAGGCTTGTCTGTGGGATTCACCACCTTCACGATGACCTCGCGCGCATTCTCCGACATGGTGGTCGTTACGCTCACATCCTCCGTGTTGCCCGTGTAGGCAAGGCGATACTTGGAGAAGTGGTCCATCCAGAGATTGGTCACCTGATAATTGGGTGCCACGAAGAGATCCTTGTAGTCGAAGTTGATGAATGCATTGTTCCAGTCGGGCGAGTCGGTGCGACGAATGAAGAGCGCAGCAGCACCCATGCCCACAACATCCTTCTGCTCACACATATTCAGGAAACCACCAGCAAAGAGGCCCGTACGCCAGTCGATGCTGTTGAGGTTCCACTCCGAGATGAATAGGCGTATGTTGGGATTCGGTCCCTCGTTAAACCACTTCGCATACTTGTCATACTGCTCACCCAGACGCTTGGGACCAGAAGCATAGCCACCCTGCTGTTCGTAGTGGTGGAGTGAGAGATAGTCGAAGTAGTTGCCCGAGCGCTTGATGAACTGCTCATCCTCCTGGAAACCACCGCAGGCAATGATCTTGATGTCCGGGAACAGCTTGCGCATCTCCGTGCTGTACTCGCGCACGCAGCGCTCGTACTTCTCTATGCCCATTTCCCACATCTCATTGTCTATCTCCCAGTATTTCACGTTGTAAGGCTCCGGGTGACCGTTCCTGGCGCGTTTCGCGCCCCACTCGCCGGTAGCCGGCTCGTTGCAGTAGCGCAGCCAGTTCAGGGCATTCTGCAGAATCTGTTCGTGCTCCTCCTCCGGACGCTCGAAGGCCACGCTCACCACCATCACCGGCTCCGTGTTGATCTCGCGGCAGAAGCGTATGAACTCATCCGTGCCGAAGCAGTTCTGGTCATAGTCCATCCACATCCAGTGATCCCAGCGCTTGCGCTCCTCCTGCTTGCCGATGCCCCAGCGCCAGTCGTACTGTGCCACGTAGCCGCCACCTGGCCAGCGCAGACAGGTGGGGTGAAGGTCCTTCACGGCATTGTAGATGTCCGGACGGAATCCGCCCAGCTCCTTGCCCGTCTGTGTCGTCATGCTCACCTCGTCCACCTGCACCATACCATCCTCCACGCAGATGGCAAAGTCCGCATCGCCCTGATATTCGGTACTTGTCAGCACAAACTCATACTTCTTCCACTCCTTGCCCAGGGTGTTCAGGTACTGCTGTGCCACCACGCGCTGACCGTTCCTCAGTTCCAGGCTCAGCCGGCCCGTGCCCTTGGCATAGATGTAACCCAGGTACTTCTCTCCCCTGATCACATTCTGTGGACCCTGCATCAGGCCGCTCTTGCCCTGCTTCGAGGTGATCCGCTGCGAGTAGTTCATGTTCACCGCGTCCCCCTTCACCAACTCAAACTGTCCGTTGCCGAAGCTCTTCCACTGCGGAGCCACGCTCGGCACCTTCACATCCTCCGGCGTACCCTCAAAGTACACCTTCCTGCCGCTCGTCACGCGGATGTTACGGTACGTTGCCTCTGTGTAGTTCACCCAGAACGTGATGTCATTCCGGCCCTTCTGTGCCAGTTTGCTGGCGGCCAGTACCTGCTTGCCGTCCCAGAACACCTTCGCCTGGCTGCCCTTGCACTGTATCTTCAGCTTATGCCACTCCTGGTTCTCGTTCACCTGCTTGCCGTTGGCCACCTTGCTCACCAGCGACTCCAGCGTCTTCACCTTCCGTGCACGGCCACCGAAGCCCTGTGTCTCCTTCTCCACCATCTGTGCAATGGAGAAATCCGGCTCCGTGCCCTGCTGCTGCAATGCCCTGCGGGCCGCATTCTGCTGCTCCTGCTGGCGCATCGCCTCCGTCTGCCCCACGTTCAGCTGCCGCACCTCATAATATGGATTATGTACGCGGAAGAAGTAGGGTTGGTCGCCCTCTCCGTCCTTGAAGGCGAAGCGGATGTCCAGCAGACCGCCGCTCCAGGCTCTCCTGGCCAGCCGGTAGGCACGCCAGTTCACGTCCATCGTGATCTCATAGTCGTCCGTGTCCACCGTGGTGATCTTCAGTGGCTGCTCATAGCGGGTGGGACTGTGCAGCACCTGATTGTCATCCATGAACCAGCCGTCAAAGTATCCATCGCGTGGCGGAATGCCGGGATAGTGCTCCGGTTCAAACGAGCGTTCGAAGATCAGTTCCTGCCACACACCGTTGTTGGCCGAGAAGTAGATGTGCTCAAAGAGCTGTCCATAGATCATCGGGTCGATCAGTCCCGAGGGTTTCGTGGCATCCACGTTGATCGAGATATCCTTCGTCTGACCCACTGCGGGCATCAGCGAGGCAAGTCCGCACGCGGCGGCAAGTAAAGTCCTGCGTATCATGATGATTTCTTGTGTTTTCAGGCTGTTTCTATTGTATATGCAAATTTACGCATTTTATCTGAAAACGGCAAACAGAAACGGCTTTTTTTTGAATCAATGGGGGCTGCCCCCAATTATTCACAATTATTCACGATGTGTGACATGTGACATGTGACATGTCACACAACCACCCCCCGGAAGGGGATACTGGCAGATAGTATATAAATAGTAATAATATTATAGTATTATAATAAGTATACTATTCCTTATTAATATAGGGAAAATCCCTGGGGGGGACACTATGAGGCTGTGTCAAAAGTCAAAATGGCAAAAATACTGCTGTCATTTTGATACTTGCCTCGAATAAAACAAGCCGTTTTAGAGCTTCAGACAAGGGATTTTACTCTGAATTCTGCTCTAAAACGGCTATTTTAATGTTTGT
>JAZRVZ010000099.1:0-6900 GCA_045599425.1 Bacteroidaceae bacterium
CTGCCATATCCTTCTGTGTCTTAGGGAACAGCAATGAGTGATATGCAACTTTCGCCTGTTTGACTGTCCATGAAGACACGACATCATCCGCAAAGCGTGTAACGAGTTCCATTGAATTGTTGAATTCTGACCATGGTGAGGTTATTGTCAGTTTTTTCTTGCCCATAGCGTCAAAAGCTCTACCCGACAATCTGAATGCCTCGCCATCACTGGTAACTATATTATTGCTTTCGAAGGAAACATCACCGATCCCAACAGAGACTCTGGCATCCCAGATCTTCTTCTTTTCGGGTGTAGAAGCACGAAGTTTTGCTCTAAGTGCAATAGCTACAGCCAGCGAGAGCTCAGGCTTGTCCACAACGACTTGAAAACTATCGCCTCTGTACATCTCTATTTTTATTGGAGTCAGTGGCGAGAAGTCTGTGACACTGGCATTTAATGCATCAACAACACTCTGTCGCCATTCGACTGCAATATTGGTAGAGCTGACCAAATCGCCTGTTATAACACCTTTGATCATAGATATAAATCATTTCTAAGTTGATGCAAAGGTAATACATTTTTTCGATTAGGTCAAGCGATTATGGGCGATTTTGCAAAATCAAGCTCATTTATTTGATTTTTGATATATCGTGATAATTCTATCTTGCACAACGCAAGACATACCATACAAAATCAAAGGATTATACTTGATTTCAAAGAATCAACGGAATTAAGTTGATTGACTAAACTTTTTTAAGGAAATGATATAATTAAGCATCAATTAATTTACTGAACCCAAATTTACTGATCATTTACTGGATAATTTACTTTCCCGACAAAGTGACGTTCGAAGGGCAGGATAATTTACTTTCCCGAAAATCCGTACGCATGACATTGATTTTGGAAAGTAAATGGTGCAGTAAATGAGCAGTAAATTATATCCAGCAAATTCCTTAGTATTTTTTTTGTTTTGAGGAAACTTTTGTTGTCCGTACGCAATAAAAATTAAATTCCTTGCAATTTTGTTGTCTATACAAAACAAAACAATTATCTTTGCAAGCATTTAAAGCATGAAAGAGTATGAAGGTGATCTCAAGAAAGGATTATGCCAAGCGCATTGATGCATGGTTGGGCAAGGAGCAGATTATTGTTCTTGTCGGGCAACGACGTGTAGGCAAAAGCTTTGTGATGAAGGATTTCGTGGCTCGCCATAAGGAGGAGCCTGACTCCAATATTATCTATATAGACAAGGAGAAGAAGGCATTCAACTTCATACGGAATCATGAGGAACTGAACGCCTACATTGACGAGCATTTCGTTGCTGATAGCCACAACTATATCCTGATAGACGAGGTGCAAGATATTGAGGGGTGGGAACATTCGGTGAGAAGCTATCGCACGGAAGAGGATACAGATGTCATCATAACAGGCTCCAATTCGAAGATGCTTTCCGGAGAACTCAGCACATTGTTGGGAGGAAGATACGAAGAGATTCACATTCAGAGCCTAAGCTACCTGGAGTTTCTCGAGTTTCATGCCCTGGAGGATTCAGAAGAGTCATTGTGGCAATACCTTAACTATGGTGGTCTGCCTGGATTGAGGAACATTGGCCTTGACAATGAAGATATGGTGGGTGAATATCTCTCTGGCGTATTCAACACCATCATGCTGAAAGATATCATTGAACGACATACGATTCGCAACATACCGTTCCTGAACAACCTGATAGCATTTATGGCTGACACCGTGGGAAAATTGAACTCAGCCAGCAGCATCGCCAAGTATATGAAATCGCAGGGGCTGGATATCTCTACAAATGTTGTACTGAACTATATGTCTTATTTCGGCGAGTCTTTCCTTACTTATTCTGCCGGACGTTATGACATCCACGGAAAAAAGTTGTTGGAGTCAAACGACAAATGTTACTTTGGTGATGTAGGGCTGAGGAACTTCATTGTTGGTGGAGAACGGTCAAATGACATCGAGAAAGTCATGGAGAACGTCGTATATCTGCATCTGCTACGACTTGGATATGAGGTGAAGGTAGGTCAGTTGCGTGCCGGGGAGATAGATTTCGTCTGTTCGAAGACAGGAAGGAAAGCCTACGTGCAAGTTTCCTACCTCATAGCAAACGATGAAACCCGAAAACGGGAATTCGGCAACCTGCGTCTCATTGCCGACGACTATCCCAAATATGTAATCTCTGCATCACCCCTGCTGAAACGGAGTGATGATGAAGGAGTGACGCACATCCATATCAGGGAATTCCTGAAGAATGGATTGTAGCCCCTTCGGCTGAAAGCCAAATTTATTTGAGTATTTTCGGGCGAAAGCCGTTGCTTTCTCGGAATTTATTTGTATTTTTGCGCCATAACATTACTAACGCACTGACGATCATGAAAAAAGCACTCCTTGCACTCCTGTTCCTGCCCCTGCTGACGATGGGGTGCGGCGACGACGGGCCAGAGATTGAGCCAGAGAACCCCGGGACGGAGAATCCCGGAAACGGAAACACCGGCAACGACGAACCAGACGAGCCAGACGAGCCATCAGCTCCCATCCTGGAGGTTGACTTCCCGGACGAGGTGGTGTTTGACAACCAGGCCCACAACTACGAGGTAAGCGTGCGTGGCAACATCGATGACTGGACGGTGACGAGCACCGAGGACTGGTGCCGCACGGTTCCCGGTCCCTACGGTTTCGACCTCATCCTGGACGACATCTACGACGAGTCCCACACCTACCGCATCATGCCCCGCAAGGCCACCGTCACCGTGTCCGCAGCCGGCAAGACATGGCGCACCATCAGCGTGGTGCAGGAGGCCGTCACCAACATCTTCGTGTCCTATTACAACATCAAGATGCCCCCCGCCGGCGGCGTGACCGAGCTGCCCGTCGAGACGAACTGCTACAGCTGGTACGTGGATGACCTGGGGAACAAGCCCGACTGGGTGACGGTGACCCGCGTGGACCAGACCACCGTGCGCATCGAGACCAAGGCACGGGCTGCAGGAGAGACGGAGCCCCGCACGGCCAGGTTCCAGCTCAGGGCCACCAGCAACTCCTGCTCCACCACCATTGGCATCGTGGATGACGATGCCAGGATTGACTCCGAGGAGTTCCACTATGGCGAGGGAGGCGACTGGGACTAACCTTCCCTCGGCCCTTCCCGGCATATATTAAGTAAGTGATCAAAATTATTTTTATAATAGATGTGCTCTATTTGTTAGCAGGTTTTGTGCTTGTTTCGAAGGGCTTTTGCCGACGGGCAAAATGCAGTAGCGGGCTACATGACTTTCGCCTACGGGACGAAAGTAGAGAACAAGTGCAAAAGATGCGACAAAGAGAGTGCAGATATTACGAAAGTCACTTACTAAACGTATTATAAATAAATTTGATTACTTACTTATTTACCCAACTTTCGCAAGCGCACATTATGAAGAACAGCACATATACCCGCATCACACTCCTCCTCACCGCCCTGCTCACCCTGGCCGGATGCCGTGAGGAACTTGGCGTGAACCTCCTCACCCCCGGCAGCGAGGGCATCGTGGCCACCATCGCCCAGGAGGACCCGAAGACCCGCACCCAGGCCATCGACACCCCGGGACGGGGCATACGCAACATCTGGCAGGCCGGTGACGCCATCGGACTGCTGGACGCCCAGGGCGGCAACGCCCGCTTCTCCGTGGCCACGGAGGACATCACCAGCGGTGGCCGCGAGGCCATCTTCAGGGGCGAGGCCGGCATCCCCGCAGGCCAGCTCATGGCCTACTACCCCTACCAGGCCGGTGCCACACGCCAGGGCGAGGGCTTCGTCCAGCTTGACCTGCCCGCCCGCCAGCTGGCCATACCCGACGTGGAGAGCCTCGGACCCGATCCCCGGGCCCTCATCATGGTGGCCAGCGGCAGCCAAAATGCCGGACTGAGTTTCCGCAACGTCACCGCCCTGCTCAAGTTCTCCTACATCTTCGGCGAGGAGGTGACCATCACGGACATCGCCTTCACCGACCTCAGCGGCACACCCGTGGCCGGCCGGGCCACCGTGGCCTGGAACGGCGGCAGTCCCGAACTGACCGTCACCGGCAGCGAGGCGGCCATACACCTGGACTGCGGCGATGGCATCGCCGTCAAGTCCACCCAGGCCCACCCCTTCTTCCTGTCCGTTCCCGCCCGCGAGTACCCCAAGGGATTCCAGATCACCTACACCCTCTCCGACGGCCGCAAGGTGGAGAAGACCATCGGCACGAAGATGGGCAAGCGGCTGCTGCGCAGCACCGTCTACCCCCTGGGTGAGGAGAGCCGGGTGGAGCAGATGGACAACGAGTACAAACTCTACCCCGGTGCCCGTATGATGGATGCGAGGAACATGGAGCTCATCCGCGTCATCTCCTGCAATTCCGGCGTGCATCTGTACTATGCCGACGGCACGCCGGCCAAGGACTGCTATGGCGACTTCATGTACGGAATGGAAATGAAGCTGCTCGTCCACAAGGACCTGGAGCCCGTCAAGGGCGGCTGGCTCATCTTCAACGAACCCTCCGAACTGTTGCCCAAGGGCGCCGTGATGCGCATCGACGAGTGCTATCCCAGCAACGACGACGAGCACTACTTTGTCCATGCCCAGTCCGACCCCAACCCCTTCGCCCCCTTTGAGAGCGCGCAGGTAGGCGAACCCGTGTTTGACGAGGAGGGAAAGGTGAAGATGGAGTCCGGCATGGAGATGGACGGCACACGCCACCTCAGCCGCATCCTCGATGCCGACGGCAATGAGGTGCCCTTCCACATCACGCCCGACGGCCGTATCGGCTTCGACGAGGACGTCATCAACCGCTACAGCCTGGAGGAGGAGACCGGCAAGCCCGCCACCCGTTCCGTCGTCAGCAAGACCGTCTCCCTGCCCAATGCCACCCACACCTTCGACCATCCCGACTCCTGCCTCAGCGTCACGGTCGGTGCCCAGATGACACTGGGCCTCCGCTTCGGCATGGGTGCCGTCAGCGGCAGTCTGCAATGGATGAACCTGCCGGTCAATCTCGTCGTGGAGTTCCCCGTCACCTTCTCCGCCGCCAAGAAGCTGCAGTTCTCCAAGAGCGTCCGCCTCTGGACCTTCTATTTCTACTTTCCCACCACTCCCGTGATTACCAGCGAGGTAGGCTTCTACCTCGGCTTCAACGCGGAGATGTCCCTGGAGCTCAGCGCCACGCTGAAGTACCAGAAGGACTTTGGCATCTACGGCTTCTCCTACAACCGCGGCGACGGTTTCATCGGTCGTCACACCGACCCCGTGAGCAGCGAGGGTGACGGGGACGCGTCAATCTCAGATAAACTGAAGGCGGAAGGCGACTTGGGCTTCTCCGTTGCAGCCGGTCTCTCGCTCACCACCAGGGCCATGATGGGTATCGCCGGCCTGCTGTCGGCTGGCATGGACGTGGAGGCCGGCCTGTGGTTCGGCGGATCGGCCGGCTTTGCCACCTCCAAACTCTCCCTCTACCCCAAGCTCAGCGTAACGCCCGTCACGGCCACGCTCGGTGGCTACTACTCCCAGAAGTGGGAGAACCTGAAGACGGAGTTTGAACTGGATCCCGTCTGGGAGCGGCACATCCTGCCCCAGGTAGGGTACAGCGTGAAGTGGTATTATGGGTGGAGTGATGGGTGGACAGAGTTCACGGTTCCAGAGCGCATAACCTCGCAAGTACCTGTGAAACGGACTGCCGTCGTAAGTGTGAAGGCGAAGGGCCCGAGCCTCTTCCCGATGGATGTCTTTGTGAACGAATATCACGGCACCGCCTATTGGGACGTGTTTCCCTCAATGCCCCAGAATGTCGAGCATCCCTATAGCGATTTTGCCGCGGCGGGCATTCCCTGGCTGTATTCTGTCATGACCAGTTCCCACTGCCGCGTTGAGAATCCTACCCTGGCAGGCACCACCTCCCTGCTTTCGTGCGGGAGCGACACGGAAAGCCTCGAGGCCTCGCTCACCTTCGACCTGTCCCTGGATTTTAGTGAGGGATACGCCTATTCCTTTACCCAAAAGTCACCCATTGGCACGTTTGAGTCGGTTTTATTTATCCCGGCCAGCATGAACACCTATTACGTCTCGGACATGGGCGAGCAAGTCCCCGGGAAACCTATGGTTCTGCGCAGGGACCAGGACGGCGCCGCGAAGTAGTGAAGAGTGAATGATTGGGGGCAGCCCCAGGTCAGCCCCCAATTGTTCACAGCGCGTTCATGCAACTCGTCGCACCCAGTGCCGTTGCGATGGCCGTCAGGATCGATATCATGATCTGCACCATCCATTTTGCAGTTTCCTTTTTCATGATTCTTGGAAGGTTTATGGTTTAAGGTTTAAGGTTTATGGTTGAGGGTTTATGAAGTTTGTTGCAGGAAAATCAATCACTGCACCCTGTACTTTTCACTTTTCACTTGCGTAGCGACTTACACCATCCGGTAGCCCTGTACGATGGCCTCCATGACCAGCCTCTGCTCCTCCGTGGGCTCCTCGTCCTCCCCGGGGGGTAGGGGAGTCAGGCTCTCCACCCGGCTCATGGCGGCCACGATCATGATGTAGCTGTTAGCGTCATTCCTGGCGATCTGCTTGTCCGCCCCGATGCCCGTCCACCGGCTCACGTTCCGGATGTATGCCTCCGTGTGGTTCTCATTCTCAGGCGCCCACCGGCTCACGATCTTCCTGATCGTATCGCACCCATGCTTCTCCCTGTACGTCCTGAGCAGCACGAAGGCCGCACGGTAGCCATACTCCATACTGGTGAACTGCACGAAGCCTGGATCCGTCTGCGTCCGCTTCATTCCCTTCCACTGGCTCTTCCCGTGCCTGATATTCAGTGGATTGTTGTTTCTTATTCCTCTTGGTATATTCATATTCTCTTGATGTTTTTGATTTTGAACAACGGATAG
>JAZRVZ010000100.1:0-15344 GCA_045599425.1 Bacteroidaceae bacterium
GACCTCCGTCTGCATGCCCTTCAAATCAATTTTATATGCGTCCAGTTTATCCATTTGGCGTGCAAAGTTACGAAAAAATATAATACGAGGACACAAAACCTGCGGAAAAAATGCCTCAATCCCCCTAAAAGCATACAGAAAGCGGCGGTTTGCTACTTCTTTTTCAGCTCAATCCTGAACGTTGTGCCACGTCCAAGCTCGGACGACTTCACAAAGATGCTTCCATGATGGTATTCCTCCACGATGCGCTTGCAGAGCGCCAGACCCAGTCCCCAACCACGCTTCTTGGTGGTGTAGCCCGGTTTGAAAACGGTACGGAGGCTGCCCTTGGGTATGCCCTTTCCGGTATCGCTGACCTCGATGGAGACCAGTTGTCCCTCGTCTCTGGCCGTCAGCACGATGCTCCCCTTGCCCTCCATGGCATCGATGGCATTCTTGCAGAGGTTCTCAATGACCCATTCGAACAGGGGAGCGCAGACGTTCACCATCAGCGGACCGTCGGGCAAGCGGGTGGAAAGGCTGACCTTGTTGCTGGTGCGCTTGCTGATGTAGGCAATGACGTGCGAGGCAATCTCGGAAAGGTCCTCGGGCTTGCATTCGGGCAGGGAGCCGATCTTGGAGAATCGTTCGGCTATCAGTTGCAAGCGACTGACATCCTGTCCCATTTCAGGGATGAGTTCGTCATCGGGATAGGTCTCGCGCAACACCTCTACCCAGGCCATGAGACTGCTGATGGGCGTACCCAACTGATGGGCCGTCTCCTTGGACAGTCCCACCCAGACCTTGTTCTGCTCGGCTCGCTTGCTGCTGAGAAGGGCATAGATGGCCACCATCACGAAGATGAGTACCACACCCAGCTGCACGTAGGGATAATAGGAGAGCCGCTGGATGAGGAGGCTCTCGTCGAAGCAGACCAGCAGATGGTCAGGCGGAGTCAGTTCGTCGCCGGTGAGTTCGATGCGGATGACATTTCCCTGCTGAAGCATGCGTTGACCAGCCCGCTTTGTCTCGGTCATCCGGCCATACTCGTCCTTGGCATCCAGTTTCAGGTTGCGGGACGTAATCACCTCACCCTGGGAATCCAGCACCACAACGGGGATATTGTTGTTGCCTTCCATGACACGGAGCACCAGGCCCAGGTCGGCATTCTCATCCGCATTGTTGTAGCTGCGCATGGCCTCGGCCCAGACCTCCATGTTGGTGCGTTCCTGTTCGGACAGGTCCCGCACCAGATAGTGGGACACGACAAGCGAGGTGACGGCTATCACGACCGCCATCACAACCAGCAGGATCTTCACCTGCCCCATCCTGTCCGTCCACTGCATCGCTTTCCTGCGTTTACTTTCTGTCCACGAACAACTGCCGGGCACATTCATAGCCCTCGTCGTAGAGTCGTTTCAGCTTGTCGGTATCGCGCTCCAGCCTGCCCACCTCGATGGGGCGCTGTGGACGGATCACCGTCACCTTGCCCTCACGTTCCAGGCGTTCAACCAGTTCCAGCTGTGCATTGTAGCATTCGCTGCGGGCCATCAGGGCCTCACGCAACCTGGGGAACCTGCGGTAGATGAACCAGGGCAGACTCCGGCCGGAGACTTTCTTGCGGTAGCCGGAATTGCGGGTAAGCACCACGACATTCCTCTCATACCCCCGACTCATGGCCCGCTGGACCGGAATGGAATCCACAATGCCACCGTCAAGCATGGGCACACCGTCAAGCGTCACCATGGAACTGACGTAAGGCAGGGAACTGGAAGCGCGGGCGATTCTCGTGAGCTTCAGTCCGTCGTTCTCCTCGTGCATATAGCAGGCCTCGCCGGTAAGGCAGTTGGTTGTCACCATCTCAAAGTAGGCAGGATTGCGGAAATACGTCTGGTAGTCGAAGGGCAGGATGCGTTCGGGGAAGTCATCGAAGAGCAGGTTCATGTCGATAAGGCCACGACCACGGAGCAGCGGCCTGAGACCAATATAATGGTAGCGATCCAGCATTTCGATATTGGTATTGCGGGCACGTCCCCGCTGCCGGCTCATGAACGAGAGTCCGTTGCAGGCTCCGGCCGACACGCCAATGACGTACGGGAACGAGATTCCGGCGTCCAGGAAATAATCCAACACGCCACAGGTGAAGACGCCACGCAGGCCTCCACCTTCCAGTACCAGTCCTATTTTATCATCCACCTGTGCCATTATCCTTGCCTTTACCGACTTTTTCAGCGCAAAGATACAAACATTCCAATTATTTTTAGTAAATTTGCACGAATTATTCACATCTAAAGCACAAAAAGACATGTTATTCAGCAAGCAGACATACGTAGAGCGACGCGAAGTGCTGCGCAAACGTATCGGCAGCGGACTGATCATCATCATGGGCAACAACGATTCGCCCATGAACTATCCCGCCAACGTTTACCGTTTCCGCCAGGACAGCTGCTTCCTCTATTATTTCGGTCTTCACCGCGAAGGACTGGCCGGCGTCATTGATGCCGACGAGAACAAGGAGTACCTCATCGGCAACGACATCGACATCGAGGACATCGTGTGGTTCGGCCAGGTGGACAGCGTGGCCGACATGGCCGCACAGACCGGCGTGGCAAACAGTGCGCCGATGAGTCAGCTGCAGGCCTTGGTGGACAAGGCCAAGGCCCAGGGCCGTCGCATCCACTTCCTGCCCCCTTACCGCCATGACATCCAGATCCAGCTGATGGACCTGCTGGGCATCCACCCCTCTCGCCAGCGCGCCGAGGCAAGCGTGGAGCTGATCAAGGCCGTGGTGGATCAGCGTGCAGTGAAGAGCGCCGGGGAGATTGCCGAGATTGAGCGCGCCTGTGCCATCGGCTATGAGATGCACACCACGGCCATGCAGCTTTGCCGCCCCGGTGTGACGGAGCAGTACATCGCCGGCGTCATCGGCGGTATCGCCAGCGCCAAGGGTTGCATCACCAGTTTCCCCAGCATCCTCAGCATGCATGGAGAAATCATGCACGGCTATCCCTCACCCCGTCCCCTGGAAGCCGGCAGACTGATGCCCTGCGATGCCGGAGCCGAGACCAACGAGAACTATTGTTCGGACAACACCCGCACCACGCCCATCAACGGCAAGTTCAGCCAGCGCCAGCGCGAGATCTACAGTATCGTGGAGGAGTGTCACGACTATGCCCTGAGCATTGCCCGGCCCGGCGTGAAGTGGTGGGACGTACATTTCGGCGTTGCCCGGCTGATGACCGACAGACTGAAGGAGCTCGGCCTGATGAAGGGTGACACGGAGGAGGCCGTCCGCAATGGTGCACACGCCATGTTCATGCCCCACGGACTGGGTCACATGATGGGTATGGACGTACACGACATGGAGGGGCTGGGCCAGACCTACGTCGGATTCGACGAGGAGACGCAGCCCAACCTGGAGCAGTTCGGCACCAACTGCCTGCGTTGCGGCCGTCGCCTGCAGGAGGGCTGGGTGATGACCGACGAGCCCGGCATCTACTTCATCCCTGCCCTCATCGACGAGTGGCGTGCCAAGGGCATCAACAAGGACTTCCTGAATTTCGACCTGCTGGAGACCTACAAGGATTTCGGCGGCATACGCATCGAGGACGACATCCTGATCACCAAGGAGGGACAGCGCTTCCTGGGCAAGGACCGCATCCCCTATCACATCGACGATGTAGAGGCATACTACGCCGAAACTCACGCTGGGAAATAAAGCCCGGCAGCCTGAGACCCGAAATCCCGATAACCCGACAATCCGAAGAACCGAAACACCGAAACATCGACACGCCGAAACATCGAAACGTCGAAAACCCGAAAACTCGTTAAAACATATATAACCAATGAAGAAAACCATCACCGCTGCACTTGCAGCACTCGCCCTGATGCCTGCATACATCATGGCCCAGAAGAACGACTCGCTCGTCTTCACCCCCGTGGTAGAGAACCCTGTTACCAGCATCAAAAACCAGAACAATTCCGGCACCTGCTGGGCCTACTCCTCACTTGCCTTCCTGGAGAGCGAGGCAATCAAGAAGAACCCCAGGCTGAAGGACGACCTGGATCTGTGCGAGTCTTTCCTCGTAAACAAGACCTATGTTGACCGTGCCGACCGCAACATCCGCACCCACGGAGACGCCAGCTTCAGTCAGGGCGGCAGTTTCTATGATGCCATCTTCTGCATGAAGAACTACGGCCTCATCCCCGAGGGCATCATGCCCTACCCCATCACGGCCTACGGCGACTCGCTGTACAACTTCACCAGCTTCTTCCCTCCCATGGAGGCCTACGTGACCACCATCGCCAAGAGTGATGCGAAGAAGATCAATCCCTCATGGAAAAAGAGCGTGCAGGGTATGATCAACGACTACCTCGGCGAGTGCCCCACCGAGTTTGAGTACAAGGGCAAGAAGTACACGCCCCAGTCATTCGTGAAGGATTACCTGGGCCTGGATCCCAGCGACTATGTCAGCCTGACCAGCTATACCCACCAGCCCTTCTACGAGTCCTTCATCCTGGAAATCCAGGACAACTGGCGCTGGGCAAGCAGCTACAACCTGCCTCTTGACGAGTTCATGCGTGTCATGGAGGAGAGCGTCCGCAACGGCTGGACCTTCGCATGGGGTGCCGACGTGAGCGAGGACGGCTTCAGCCGTCGTGGCACCAAGAACGCCTGCGTGGCCACCGTTCCCGCAGTAAAGGCCACTGCCGGTGTGGGTAGCGACCAGAGCCGCTGGACCGGCGAGAAGGCCGGTGCCAACATTTCCGTAAACGATGCCGCCGGCGAGATGACCATCACACAGGAGATGCGCCAGGAGGGTTACGACAACTGGACCACCACCGACGACCACGGCATGCAGATCTACGGTATCGCCAAGGACCAGAACGGCAAGGAGTATTTCATGATGAAGAACTCCTGGGGCAACTATGGCCCCTACGAGGGTTTCTGGTATGTCAGCAAGCCTTACGTGGCCTACAAGACCATGAACATCATCATCAACAAGAACGCCGTCCCCAAGGACATCCGGAAGAAACTGGGCATCTGATTCCCGGTAAGCCATGCGGCAGGTGTCACATGACAAGTCCATACAGGCACGGCACCGTGCTGAGAACGACTTGGAATGAGACACCCGCCACAATGTTAAAAAAACGCAAAATGCAGCCATGTTTGATGTATTTTGCGTTTTTTTTCGTACCTTTACACCCTATAATGCGGTATTGTGCGCCCATTGCACGCAGCATACAAGCCACAGGACAAGTAAGCAACTACCGTTCAACTACTTGAATTTTCCGCACAGAACAAAGACCGACACACGGAATGAACCACAAATGGAACTATCAGCCACCAACTGACGAGCAGAGGGAGAAAGCAAAGACCCTCGCCCGGGAGATGGGCATCAATCCCGCATTGGGACTGTTGCTCCTCAAGCGTGGGATAGAGTCGCCCGCCAAGGCCCGGGGGTTCTTCCGTCCGCAACTGAACGAGCTTCTCAACCCTTTCCTGTTCAAGGATATGGAAAAGGCCGTTGACCGCCTGAACCAGGCTCTTGGCAGAAAGGAGCGCATATTGGTCTATGGAGACTATGACGTGGATGGCTGCACCGCCGTGGCACTTGTCTACAAGTTCATCCAGCAGTTCTATTCCAACATCGATTACTACATACCCGACAGGAACGAGGAGGGGTATGGCGTATCCCACAAGGGGGTGAACTATGCGCACGAAACGAATGTCAAGCTGGTAATCGTACTTGACTGCGGCATCAAGGCCACAGAGGAGATTGCGTATGCCAAGTCGCTGGGGATTGACTTTATCATCTGCGACCACCACGTACCTGACAAGGATCTTCCGCCAGCCATAGCCATACTCAATGCCAAGCGGGAGGATGCAACCTACCCGTACAAGGATCTCTCGGGATGTGGTGTAGGCTTCAAGTTCATGCAGGCGTTTGCCATGAACAACGGTATAGAGTTCAGCCAGCTTATCCCCCTGCTTGACCTTTGCGCCGTCAGCATTGCCTCGGACATCGTCCCCATCCTTGGCGAGAACAGGATCCTGGCCTACCATGGATTGCGGCAACTGAACAACAACCCCAGCATAGGAATCAAGGCCTTGCTGGAAATCTGCGGCCTGACGGACAAGGAGATCACGATGAACGACATCATCTTCAAGATTGGCCCCCGCATCAACGCATCCGGCAGAATGCAGAACGGCAAGGAATCCGTCACCTTGTTGGTCGAGAAGAATCATCGTGCCGCCCAGCGGCAGGCCACGCTGATCAACACCTTCAACGAGCAGCGTAAAGATCTGGACAAGAGCATGACGGAGCAAGCCAACAGCATCGTGGCCCGCATCGACCATCAGCACGAGAAACGCTCCATCGTCATCTACAATGAGGAATGGCATAAGGGGCTCATAGGCATCGTGGCCTCCAGACTTACGGAGATATACTATCGTCCGTCCGTGGTCCTGACACGCACGGGAGACATCGCAACCGGTTCCGCACGTTCCGTCAACGGATTCGACATTTACAGCGCGATAGAGAGTTGCCGCGACATCCTTGAGAATTTCGGCGGGCACACCTATGCCGCCGGACTCTCCATCAAGGTTGAGCACATACCCGAGTTCAAGCGCAGGTTTGAGGAATACGTGGAAAAGAATATCCTGACGGAGCAGACCGATGCCAAGCTTGACATTGAGGCAGAACTTGACTTCAGGGACATCAACCGCAAGTTCTACAATGACCTGAAGCGCTTTGCGCCATACGGGCCTGACAATCCAAAGCCATTGTTCTGTTCGCGTCAGGTGTATGACTACGGAACAAGCAAGGTGGTGGGAAGAGAACAGGAGCATATCAAGCTCGAGCTTGTAGACAACAAGAGCAACAATGTCGTGAACGGCATTGCATTCGGACAAAGCTCGCAGGCGCGTTTCATCAAGAGCAAATGTTCCTTTGACATTGCCTATACCGTAGAGGAAAACACGCACAAGCACGGCGAGGTCCAGTTGCAGATTGAGGACATCCGTCCCACCGAAACCTCCCATCCAGTCAAGGAACAAAGCAAATAAGACAAAAGACATGAAAGATATCTATTCACAGATACTCAAGCAATACTGGGGATATGATGACTTTCGTGGTATTCAGCGACAGATTATTGAAAGTATCGGGGCTGGCCATGACACCCTGGGACTGATGCCCACCGGAGGGGGAAAGAGCATCACATTTCAGGTCCCCTCGCTGTCAATGGAAGGCATTTGCATCGTCATCACCCCTCTCATAGCCCTGATGAAGGATCAGGTCGGACATCTGAAGGCAAGAGGGATCCGGGCAGCATCGCTGCACACAGGAATGTCGCATGAGCAGATCCTTACCATACTGGACAACTGCGTATTCGGAGCGTACAAGTTCCTCTATGTATCCCCGGAACGACTGGCCTCCGACCTTTTCTGCCAGAAACTGCAACACATGCAGGTGAATTTCATCTGTGTGGACGAGGCACATTGCATATCACAATGGGGTTACGATTTCAGGCCCAGCTACCTTTCCATAAAGAACATACGAAGGATCCTCCCCGGCACGCCCATACTCGCATTGACAGCCACGGCAACGTCCGATGTAGTCAAAGATATCCAGAAACAGCTGGATTTCCGTCAGGAATGCGTTTTCAGGATGAGTTTTGAGCGGACCAACCTGAGTTACATCGTCCTCAATGACTACATCAAGGTCGAGGAACTCTATCGCATCCTGAAGTCCACCTCCGGATCAACCATAATCTATACAAGAAGCCGGAGGGATTGCAAGGAACTGTGTGAGTACATCAAGAACAACGGCTTTTCCGTTACATACTATCATGCAGGATTGAGCAACGCCGAAAAAGATGAGCGGCAAAAGCTATGGCAAGAAGATCAAATCAGGATAATGGTTGCAACCAATGCATTCGGCATGGGTATTGACAAACCAGATGTCAGGCAAGTCATACACATGGAACTCCCCGACTCCCTTGAAGCATATTACCAGGAGGCAGGAAGAGCAGGAAGGGACGGGAAACCCGCAAAGGCATACCTTTTCCATTGCGACAGGGACAAGACCAAACTGAAAAAGAGAATCTCCGAGAACTATCCGGAGAAAGAATTCATCAGAACCGTCTACGAGCACATCTGCTACTTCTACCAGATTGCAGAAGGGTTTGGACTTGGCGTCAGGAGGGAATTCAACATTGGCGAATTCTGCTATAACTTCAGGCACTATCCGGTTCAGGTACACAGTGCCCTATGTATCCTGGACAAATGCGGGTATATAGAATATACAGATGCAGAAGACGGAACAAGCAGAGTGCTGTTCATATTAAAGAGAGAAGAGCTCTACCTGCTGAATGAGCAGGACCGCAACAGCGATACGGTCATCCGCACAATGCTCCGTCTATACACCGGATTGTTCATAGACTACGCATTTATTGACGAATCACTTATAGGAAAGAAATGCGGAATGAACACTACGGAAGTCTACAGCATACTGAAGGAATTGAACAAGAAAAGAATCCTGCATTATATTCCAAGAAAGAACATCCCACACATCAGTTTCCCGAAATCAAGAGTAAACGCAAAGGACATTGTTATTCCATTCGAAGTATACGAACAAAGGAAAGAACAATACAGCAACCGCATACAATCCGTCATAGACTATCTGGACAAGGACGAAACATGCAGGAACAAGACGCTCCTGGCATATTTCAATGAAGACATCAATCATGACTGCGGTCAATGCGATGTCTGCCAGAAAGATCTCAGCAAGATAACCGCCACAGAAATCAATGCTGCCAGACAAGCCATTCTGTCAGAGATGACCAAGAAAGGCTTCATAATGCCACTTGTATTTGACTACAAAGAAATAAGGAGAGACGCAGCAGGCGAAGTACTGAGCCTAATGGCACGAGAGGAAGAAACATACATGGATGACAGCGGACAGATATTCCTATCCGAGAGAGGCAAGAAAAAATACATCACAGAAACCAGCCCTGTTGCGGAGCAGTCGCTTGACGGCCCAGTCGAAACGGACAAGATTAGATGAGTTACCCACAGTGTCATCGGATTAGCTGCATATTTTCCGCAGAACTACATCTTTTATTCGTATCTTTGCACCCGTTGCAGCGGTTCCCCTATCCGCCTTGTAAAACGCGATAGGGGAACCGTCCTATTATTGTCTGTCACACAGAGGGAGGGGATTACCACAGGTCCTCCCAGAGATTCTTCTGCTTCACCAGCACCTCTTCATCGGGCTTGGCATTGGTAAGGGTATAGCCCAATGTCTCATCCGGCTCATCTGAACCCTGGCAGAGATGCACGTCCTGGTCAAGTTCTGCCCACTTGATTTGTGGAATGATATACTTTTTCATTTTCCTGTTGCTTTTTTTTGATTACTTGTTGATAAACTTCCTACCCTCCTTGATGTACAGGCTGCCCGGAACCAGCTTGCCAGCCTTGCGGCCATCCAGGGTATAGATCTCTGCGTTGTCCGACATCGTCTTCACGTTGTCGATGCCGTCGGCATCCTCAACTACAAAGTTGATAGCCTTGCTTGATGAGCCGGAAGGCAAGGTCATCCAGCACTTACCGGCGGGGATAGTCATATCCATAGGAATGGTATAGAACTTCACACCCTCGCTGCCATTCTGCAGCACATATCCACTGCTTACTTCCTGAGCCACGATGGCACCATGCAGATTGCCCTGCACAACGACTCCACTCTCAGGGTAGAGAGCAGGATCGACCGTTCCGCTCAGCGTACCGCTGTGTCCAGCCTCACTGTAGAGGATGTAGGGAGTGTAGGCCGACAGGGAAGTAGCCTCATAGAGATAGACATTGTTCTCATCGTTTCCATTCGAGGTGTAAGCCTTCACGCCAGCAGGAATCTCAGTGGCAAAGGGAAGGATGCAGGTGTTCCACTTTACAGAGGAATTGATGTTGAGGGGGAGAGAAGTGCCTGAAGAAACGGAAACTTTATCATCGATGGTTATATCATCTGCAATCCATTTGCTGCCCTCCTCTGTGTTGAAGAAACAATTCTTCACCTTGATCGCTGCATAACCAGGCTTTGCATAGGGAGTTGTCTTTATATATACACGGAACAGTTTACCAGATTTTTTTGCAAAATTCTTCAGATCCTGAGACGCATCAACAACTCTCAACGTATTACCATTCAGAATATTAAAGCTAAGTTTGTGAGAATCGTAGATTGGATCTGCATCCTCTTCCTCCACTTCATCCGGATTTGTTACCGGATATAAACCCTGTTTTGCTTCATTTGTCAGAGTAACCCTTGCTTCACCAGCATTTGTTAACACAAACTCATACCCGACGGGCAACTCAATATCCATCGTTGCAGCCGTGTATATCTTGCTACCTTCCAAGCTTACGACAAAATACTTTGTCTTGACGTCTTCACCAAGCGTCAGCTGAAGTTCACTGATGGAAACATGATCGTCGGTCCGATCAATTACTTGTGCCCTGTCAGCCAAGGCCCAAAGCACCAAAAGAAATGAAAGAACTATTTTTTTCATTTATTTAAGTATTTATTAATGATTAGAATATAATCCGTAGTATCAATCTCTTTGTCTTCATTTACGTCCGCAGCATTCTTGTTGATATCAAGCGTTTTGCCTAAATAATAATTAAGAACAATAATTGCATCTGTGGTATCTACGCTTTCATCCCCATTCACATCACCCTTGATGCCTTTCGTCTGAGCCTCCTCAACATAGATGTCTTCTTCTGGTTCAGCAGGGCTATCGGGGTTATATTCGAATACGGCGGTGAGCGTGATGTCCTCGCTACCCATGATGCTGGAGTAGGTCAGGGATTCGCCTGGCAGCAGCGAGCCATTCAGCTTCCATCCCTTGAAGACGTAATCGGCATTGCCCTTGGTTGCCGTCACACTGTAGGCTAAGCCATCGGCAACCAGTTCTCCATTCGTGCGGTTGAAGGTACAGCTTCCCAGAGGCTCTGCCACCAGGTTGAGGCGATGCTTGCCGGCATCCGGGTCAACGGGTTCGGGAATACCCACCCATTGGTAGTTGGCAACGAACTCCACATCCTCTGCTGCAATGGTGTAGCTGAAGGACTTGTTCCTGCTGAATTCCTCCACGTCACCGCTGGGTGCCTTCTTTGTCCACGACAGGAACTCATAGCCCAGTGTGGGCGAGGTGCTGATGGTGGCCGAAGTGCCGTACATGTACGAACCTGCACCCGTTACCAGTCCAGCCTCCTCGTCGCTGATGCTCACCTTCACGCGATACTTCACCTTGGTGCTGATGTCGTCCGGTTCTGCTGGGTTGTCGGGATTCCACCCAAAGACAGCCTTGAAGGAAGCTGGTTCGGAGAGGTCGTAGTCAAACTCCTCCTCTGTGCTGTAGGGGGTTGTCTCGTCATTCCTCAGCCAGTAAAGCAACATATACTTCGTTGCAGCTTTGGCCTTGACATGAGCCACGAGGTCTGTACCGTAGACTATGCTGTCAATGTCCATGTTGAACTTGACATTGGGACGGTTGGAGCTGAGGCTGAATCCCGACGTCGAACTGGCAGTTGCATAGCTCGTAGTACTGTCGTTCTGCCTGTACAGGCACTTGTTGGAGGCGGTGGTATAGCGATAGTTCAGACTACTGGTGTACGAACCGGCACTCTTTGTCACGACAATCACCAGATTGTCCGTACCATTGTACTCAAACGGAGTACTGAGCTGATAGGTCTCCCAGCCCGTTGCACGACCGATAGAGGTAGAAGAGTTGCTGTAGACAAGTGTCAGGCCACTATAGGGAACACAATCCGACGCACTGCTGAAAGTGGAGGAACTCTTATGCCCCATGTAGATATTTACACTACAGCTGAAAGTAGTGGCAGCCGACACGTAGTAGGCAAGCGAGTATATCTTGCCGGCACCACCTACCTCGGCTGGAGTATAGATGCTCTCCGTCGTTGAATACTTGTAGTAATTGCCGAAAGGCAAAGTATTCGAGCCGCTGGTTCCCGTACCAATGGTTACATCCTTGTTCTCTAACGTACTACCTATTATATTATACGCATACGCGTACGAGACGCTTCCCATCGAGGGATTGTTGGCAACCACGGTCACGGATGTAGGACAGTCATAGACCGCCTGCAGGGTGACATCCTCGTCGCCCACGGTGTACGTGGTAGTGGCGTCAGCGGAATACACCTCGCCGTCCTTCTCCCAGCGCAGGAAGGTATAGAAGGGGTTAGCCGTGGCGGTGAGGGTCACCTCCTGACCGGAGAGGTAGAGACCTGCGCCCGTCACCCGTCCTGCACGCTCGTCATTCTGGGTGAGGGTCAGCGTCTTCTGCTTTTCGTAGACGGCCGTCAGCTTGACGTCAGCTGCCGTTACCGTGTAGGTGAAGCTCAGGCTTGTGCTGTAGGCCTCGGTCGCGTCATTCAGCGTCCAGTAGCGCAGCTTGTAGCCGGCATTCTCCGTAGCCTTGACGGTCACGCTGGTACCGAACTTATATTTGCCAGCTCCCGTCAGCGTACCCGCCTCGGGAATGTTGGCAGCCAGCGTCACCTTATACTGCGCCAGCTCCTCGGCAGGGAAGTCAGGCTCGGCCGGGTTGTCGGGATTATACTGTGCCAAGACGGGTATGGTGCTGCCCCATAGCATGAGCAGCAACCATACAATCTGTCTTATTATGTTTATCTTCATAGATGCCAGCAGATTACTTCACAACCATCTTCTTACCCTTCACAATCTTCACGCCCTTCTGGCCCTCGCTCACCTGGCGACCGCCAAGGTCGTAGGCCTGGCCCTCGGACTCTGCGGACAGCTTGCCGTCAACACCCTGGATGGCAGTCTCCTGACCATCCATCACCAGCGTGAAGCGACCGGCAAAGTTACCAGCCTCACTGCTGAAGCGATAGTCGCCCAGGTTCAGGTCGTGGGTGATGCCCAGCAGATTGTCCACCAGATGCATGTGGGCATCCATGCGCTGTGCCTCGATGGTATAGTCACCAGCCTTGGCAATGCTGATACCCATCTGCACGCAGCCATCCTCCACGGGACGCTCGTTGATGGCATACTTCGTGCCGTCATTGTCCACGGTGTAGAGCTGGAAGGTATTCTCCAGTGAAGCCATCTTCACCACGTCGCAGCCAATCTCGTAAGCCATCTGCTGCTCGTTGTTGAAGACCACGCGCGTCTTGTCCTCAGTCTTGCCGTCGCTCATAGTCAGGTTGATAAGCTGACGGTTCTGGTTCATGCGGCGGGCACGTGCCTGGCGCTTCACACCGTTTGCCAGTTCTTCCTCGGCCTCAGTACCGGTGACACGAGCACTCTCGGCATAGCCGATGAGATCAACATTTCCGGGCTTCTGTATGAAGAAAGACTGGAAAGGACGCAGCACGAAATCATCGTCACCGGGACGGTAGGCCACATACTTCTGCTGTTGGGCATCCCAGCATACGATGGGGGCGGAATAGTCCAGGTCGTTGATGTTGTAGTAGCTGGTATAGGGGTTTCCGATGAAGTTCCAGTTCTTGTCCTTCGCTGGCGTATCACCCTCGGATTTGGTGTAACCCTCAAGGGCCTGTGTCACATCGTAGGCCTGCAGGTTGGGATCGGCGAAGGGGATGGACAGGGTGCCGTCGGTATCAGTGCGGAAGATGTAGCCCACGCCGGCCTTCAGCGTGTTGTCGGTGATGTCCTGCCATCCGCCGCTGCCGTTCTGGGCACGCAGGTTGCCGTCATAGCGGCGGAACACATAGTTACCTTCCTTCTGAACCTGGGTCAGATCCACGTCGAATGGGAAGGTGAAGAACTCCCACATATTCTTCTGCACGTCAATGTCAATGTACACTTTGCTGGCTTTGAGTTCAGCACGGGCGATGAGCGATGCAGCCTTCAGGCGGTCGGCCTTCAGGCGAATCTCGCTGAACACCTGGTTCGCAGCACCCTTCAGCTTCAGACCCGCGGTGTTCAGGATTTCAAAGAGGGGGCAACCCTCGATAACCTTCTTGTCGGTATTAATCTCGAAGTCCTTGTCAATGAAGACATAGGTGTAAGGCTCGTCGAAGTTCACCAGGTTCAGGAACTGGCTCCACTGCGTGTCATAATAGTAGTTGTAGTAGCTGATGGCAGGCACATGCAGCGTGGCTGTATGGTAAGTACTGAAGGTATTCTGGTCAATCTTCTGAGGGATGACGGTATAGGTGTACACATCGTTCAGCTTGCTGCTGCCGTTGAAGGCATAGCCACCAATGCTGCGGATGGAAGAGGGAATACGTGTTTCCTCCATGCTGGTACAGCCACGGAAGGCGTACGCACCAATCCTCTGTACACTGACAGGCAAATCCATCTTCTGCAGTGCCGTACAACCGTCAAAGGCACAGGCAGGAATCTCCGCGAGTTGGGAGTTGGTGGGCAGCACGCATGAGGTCATGTTGTTGCAACCAGAAAAAGCATAACTACCCATGGTCGTTAATGTGCTCGGCAAGTTCACTTCGGTAAGGCTGGTACAACCAGTAAAAGCATATTCTCCAATAGTTTTAACAGAGTTACCCATAGTCAAAGTGGCAAGTTTGGAACACTCATTAAAAGCATACCTACCGATATTTTCCACAGAATTACCAATCGTTACCGAAGCAACCGGGCACTTGCAGAAAGCGTAATCTCCAATAGACTTAACACTTTCGGGAATGTGTAAAGAAGAGGTGGTGATGCCGTACATTTTGTAGAATGCATAGGGGTTTATCAGTTCGATATCTTCATCGGGATCAAAATCAAAATCTGAAGTGCCATTGATTTTCAAAGATACGTATGATGTAACTGACAAAGATAAGATAAAGTCACTTGTAAGGTGTTCAATGCCTTTGATGCTTGCCCACGAGGCAGGTGTTCCTGTATAATCCACATATACCATATTGGCTCCTGCATTCCAGTCTCTAACAAAGCTTTCGCTTGCTATCTCTGTGACATTTTTCATACCTGATATATAGGTCTTCGTACCATTGCGATACGCCCAAACAAATTTCGAGGGTATTCGTGTCACTTGATCTCCAATAGTGATTTTGTATGGATCTATTAAAAAGTAATTTGATCCGCTGACATTTCGGCCTACATAAACAGAGTTCATTTGAGATGCCGCTTCTCTATACGTCAGCACCTCATCGCCATCAGCAAAGATAACATTATTACATAAGTTGGCAGAAACAATTGTAGTTTTTATAAACCACTGGAATACAAGCATATAACATTATAAAGGTAGAAAAGTGGTGGCGGTGCTTTAGTGGTATGATCGAAAACATGAAGATTTAACGTTTTTAACGTATTTTGGGAATCAACTGCAAACTACATTGAACAAAATCT
>JAZRVZ010000101.1:0-11171 GCA_045599425.1 Bacteroidaceae bacterium
GTCTTCATTGTCCAGGAAGTTTGAACCTGACAGGATGGCGCCCTTTACTTCCGTGTTAAAAATCTCACACACGGGATTTACATAAATCTTTTTCATCTTACTTTTCTTTATTGTAAATTTTAATATAGAGTTACTTCACAACATATTTCTTTCCGTCCTTGATATATACGCCAGTGGGGAGTGACTTGCCGTCGCTCACCTTACGGCCATCGAGGGTATAGATGCCAGAGGTGAAGATGCCGTTTGCCTTCTTCACGGCCATGATGGCATCGGCCTCGTTCATGTCCTCACCAATGGTGATGATGCGGAACTCCTTGACACCAGACTCGCCATTATCCTCGTTTTCCAGGTGATTGGTGTCCTCCACATAGTCGGGTATGTCACTGTATTCGCGATCCTCACGATGCATCACCCAGCGGTTGGGTTTCACCGTGGTGCTGCCAGAGGTGCGGAAGCTCAGGCCACCTGTACCCGTCACGTAGTAGTTGTTGTCGCCAGCCACTACCGTGAAGCTCTCGTTCAGGCCCGTCACCACGAACTTGTCGCGGGTGGTAGAGAACTCCACCTTGCCGTCGCGCTTCTCATAGAGGATGTTGTCTGCCGAGCTGATGGTGTAGGTCTTCGCCTCGCGCGGACGTATAAGATAAGGTGTATTGGGATACGTGCGTCCACTGGTCAGGGGACGGACAAAGAGGAAACGCTCATCGTTGGCATCCACCGTGCCGTCACCGTTGGTATCTACGGTAGCGCAGAAGGCATAGATCTCAGCGATGTCATACTCACCATCAGCTGCAGCCGCGTCAATACTGATAGGCACGTACAGGGCATTCCACTTGTTAACCGCTCCACTGGCGAAGGTCTTGCTGAATGTCACCGCATCGTAGGTTATGCGTCGCGTGTTGGTGTAGGGTTCACCGTCAACCACATTAGCGACATTGTGGGGTTTGGGAGCCTCCGACAAAGCTATAGCATCTTCTACGGTCAGGAAAGCCCACTCGATGCCGCAGGGCTTCAGGTTGCCATCCTCATCCTTATCTCCTACGCGAACGTCTGCATAAACGATGTTCTTGTCACCGTTCCAGCCGAAGAACATGTCAGCAGCATCGTCATACGATTCGGTTCCATAAACCGCGTCGTCCAAGGGAGACTGAATGGTATAGAAACCCTTGTCGGTAACAGTAATAGTCCAGTTGAAACCAAAGTTTTGGCTACCCTTGTCGACGTAGCATTGAGACACATTGTCACGGAACGTGTATTTGCCAGGCCTAGAACCGCTGGATGTCAGCAACTTGTAGTTCTTTCCATCGTCCGACAGCTCAAGCTTGTAGTCAAGACCTTCTTCCAGAAGTGAGGTCTGTGTACCCCATGAGTTGCCACCACCCAAGAAGCCTCCCTGTTCCACATTGTAAATGCGAACCAAAGTGCCATCGTGGGCAAGCTTGGCTGGATCCTGAGTCTTGATCCCAGGTCTAACCCACTGAGCGCTAACGCCCAGAACTGACAGCATTGCTGCTGCGAAAAGAAACATTTTCTTCTTCATTTTGTTTATAGGATTTGATTAATAATTCTTCACGTATTTCTTTCCGTCCTTGATATATACGCCAGTGGGGAGTGACTTGCCGTCGTTCACCTTACAGCCATCGAGGGTATAGATGCCAGAGGTGAAGATGCCGTTTGCCTTCTTCACGGCCATGATGGCATCGGCCTCGTTCATGTCCTCACCAATGGTGATGATGCGGAACTCCTTGACGCCAGACTCGCCATTATCCTCGTTTTCCAGGTGATTGGTGTCCTCCACATAGTCGGGTATGCCACTGTATTCGCGATCCTCACGGTGCATCACCCAACGGTTGGGCTTCACCGTGGTGCTGCCAGAGGTGCGGAAGCTCAGGCCACCTGTACCCGTCACGTAAGTGTTTCATGATTGGTTTGTTTAAAGTATCTTATTGACTTTTAGTCCAATCATCCCCCATGATTGCAAATAGTGGGTACAAGATAAGCGTAGGGAATGTCCTTACTCATCTTACATCAGGCTCTGGTAAAACCTCAACAGAAATGAAAAGATACAACTCACCTACGCCGTTATGCAGCTGCAAACGGCGTAGGAAGCCGTATGCGTCATGACTACATACAGGTTAGGCGCTCTGTAACTATCATCCTTCTGTTTTGAAATTTACCAGATTTCGATGTAAAGGATGAAAGCTTGGAACGCTTTCTCGGTCTTTGTGGCTGTCCCCGCAGGCATGGTGACCCGCTTCGGTCCACAAGACAGGCGCAAAGTTAAAGAAAAACAATGAATCCACCAAACTTTCGGGAGCAAAATCTTGCGGATGAAGGTATCAGGGGAAAGTTTGGAGAAGGAGAGAACAAATTGAGATTTTTGTTGAGGTAGCAAATGGCTATGCGATTTGAAAAAAACTTTTGCCAAAAGTGCCTTCACGCCTTCACACCATCACATTTCCATGGCAAAAACTGTGAAGGCGTGAAGGCACTTTTGGGCAAAGTTTTTTCAGGAAAACAAAAAACAGTCGGCCGCAAGTCCGGGTATGGTCCTGCGACCGGCATAGGTAAATCCTGCGGGCGATTCGGGCAAATCCTGCGGGCGATTCGGGTAAATCCTGCGGGCGACTCGGGCAAATCCTGCGGGCGACCTGGATTTTCCGTGCTTGCGGAAAACGGCTGGTGCCCTACCCCTCCAGGCTCTGCAGGTAGGGGATGGACTCCTTGGTCAGGATGTCCATGAAGACCTTGCTGCTCTGCTTCTGGCAGACGGCCTTCAGTTTGTGGGCATAGCACTGGACACTCTGGGGCAATTCCTTGATATCCTTGGCCACGAGGGAGGGACGGGAGGAAACGGACTTCTGGGACAGGAAGGAGATGAAGTTGGTTTCCTGCAGGATGTTCAGGATGGCATTGGGACTGTCGGAATAGGCCCGGACATTCAGTTTCTCTATCTGCCCCTGGGCATACTGACCGAGGGTGCGCAGGGCACCACTGCTGCGCTCGGGCAGGATGATGTTCTGATTCAGGATATCCTTCACGGACAGATCGTCACGCTTGGCCAGGGGGTGAGTCTTGCTCATGACGGCACAAATCTTGTAGCTGACGATGGGCTCCGACTCTATGCCGTCGCCTTCACTGGCGGTGTTGATGGTGAAGGCCATGTCCAGTTCGTGGCTGAGAAGCATGCGGCGCAACTCGTGGGTGGGCTTGTAGTACAGGTTGACGTGCAGCTTGGGATAGCGTTTCAGCATCTCCACCGTCGCATGGCGGATGTAGGGTTCCATGGCGGCGGTCATGCCCAGGTTGAGGTTGCCGGTGATGAGGCCCCTGATGCCGCTCATGTGTTCCTGGCAGTTCTCAAAGCTCTTCAGGGCCTGGCGGGCCAGGGGCAGGAGTTCCTCTCCGGACTCGGTGAGAGACACGGAATGGGTGTTGCGCAGGAAAAGCTGGCAACCTAATTCTTCCTCCAGAAGCTTGATTTGCTGTGAGATGGCACTTTGCGAGAGAAAACACTGGCGTGAAGCTTCTGAGAAACTGCGTGTCTCCGCAACATTGATGAAGTACCTTAACTGTCGAATCTCCATTTTTTGTTATTAAATATGTTTATAATGGCAAAGGTATGATATTTTTGGCAGTGATAATGAATCTTAAGCCAATTTATTCGCATAAGTTTATAAGAAATGCTGATAGCACGGCATCTGAGATACTGATAGCACGGCATTTCACAACGCCATGCTATCCGGGAATGAAGTGCCTCCGGTTGCACACCAAGGGGGGAAACACACACAATGAAAAACGACTTGGAAAACACACACAACCCCAGGTGTGGCTTTGCGGGGGCGTATTATTGACGGGGTGCCAGATACCGCTGTATGTGGCATTCCCCATGCAATAGTCGGGATGAGGCTTGCGCCCGTGGGGGACTTGTCGGGTCAGGAGGACTTTTGCCGGCTTGACCCTTCAGGCCTATTCCAGGAGTTTCCTCCACAGGCCGTGACGGTTGCAGTAGGCGTAGACGGCTGTCGGCCGACCGTCGCACTGGATGACAATCTCGGGCAACTCGATGGCCTCCATGTGACGCATTGTGACGCTGCGGTCCGTCTCCACCACAATGAAGCAGATGTGATGCTCGTAGGTGCAGGGATGATAATCCTTGCCGATCTTGATCTTCACCTTGTTGCCCGGTTCAAGGGTCACTTCGGGAACATGCTGTTCGCTGGTTCCCTCCGGGTCCTGCGGCATGAGCTCGCACATCTCACTTTCGCAGCAGTAGGGAACCACTCCACTTGGGATGACGGCGGCCATGACGTTGCCGCATACGTTGCAGTGAAAGAATTTTGCAGCCATTTCTTTTCGGTTTTAGTTGTTGGGCCGGATGCCTCCGGCCTTGGGATTTCTGCTGCAAAGTAACGCACTATTCCCGGTATCCGGAAGGAATAGTGCGATAAATATAGAATAAGGTTATAAGAGTTAGGTTATAAGGGCTTGAGATTCTGAGGCTATACGCTTGCAAGGCTTGCGGGATAGCAGCGGACTATTTCATGTCCGCCTCGGTGCGCATGCGCCGCATCATGGCCTTGTCAGCCTTGGGACAGATCATCAGGATGCCGTTCTCCTCGGCCACGACATAGTCCTTCAGCCCGCTGATCAGGGCCAGGTGTCCCTTGGGCAGGCGCACGATGTTTCCCTCGCACTGGTACAACTGTGCCTCGGTATCCAGGACCAGGTTGCCATGCTCGTCGGTCGCCGGTGCCCTGCCCTCTGCCATTTCCTTATTAATATGCAGGGCGTCCCAGCTTCCCAGGTCGGCCCATCCGAAGTGCGCCTTCTGCACGCAGACGTCATTGTTGCCTTCCAGTACGCCCATATCGACGTTCAGGTTGGGCAGCATGGTGAACAGTTCGGGTACGGCCTGTTCCTGCATGTGACTGAGTTCCGCCATCATACGGGGCAGCTCGACTTGATATTCAGGCACTTTGCTAATAAGGCTGCGCAGGATGGTCTGCACATTGAACAGGAACAGACCCACGTTCCACAGGAACTCACCAGTCTCCAGGAACATCCTGGCATACTCCTCCGAGGGTTTCTCCGTGAAGGACTTTACCCTGAAGAGGTTCTCCCGCAACTCATCGCCCATCTGTATGTATCCATAGTCGGTATTGGGCACGGTGGGCGTCAGTCCCATGGTCAGCAGTACGTCCTGCCGACTGACGACGGACAGGCCGCGGAGGATGTCCTCGCGGAAGGCCTGCTCGTTGGTGATCCACTGGTCCGCAGGGGAGCAGATGATGCTGGCCTGGACGTTCCTTCGCGCAGCGATGATCAGCGAACCGACGGCCACGCTGGCCAAAGTGCCGCGGCGAAGGGGTTCGGCAATGATCTGGGCCCGGGGAACCTGCGGCAACTGACTGGTAACCAGGTGCAGGTACTGTTCGCAGGTGGAGATGAATATGTTCTCTGGGGCCATGAACGACGCAAAGCGGTCGTAGGTCTGCTGCAGGAGCGTGCGGCCCGTGCCGAAGATGTCCAGGAACTGCTTGGGCATGTGTTCCTGGCTGAAGGGCCATAGACGGGTGCCCGTACCGCCTGCCAGTATCAGGCAATAGCCTTCGCTGCATGCCTCGGGAATGTTTCCGTGGTCCTTCTGAGGTTCAATGATGTCCTTTAAGCTCATTTTTGTTCTCGTGTTGTGTTATTCATGGTCGGACCGGTCGCAGGGAGGGGTCTTGCACCGCGCCCATCGCCGTCCTGTTGCTTTTCCTATGCTAAGATAGCCAAAAAGTGCTTTTGCTCCAAATGCTGGGGGCCGATTTGACATTTTTTAAGCAGATTTGAGCAATCGGTGTTGCAAAGTTTGCAGATATGGGGCCAATTGTCTAAATTTGCATTCCGGGTATGCTCCGGCAAACAACAGCAACCATGACCAACGAGGAATTCATACTTCAGCATCGCGATGACGACGTGCGCAGGCTGGCCCTGAAAAAGGGACCGGAAGGGGTGGACATGCCCTGGTGCCTGCAGCAGATTGAGGGTTGGCAACTGGCCGGAAGGAAGCTGCCGCGCTGGGCAGCGGCCGGCGCCGGTCTGTGGTTCCCGCCACGCTTGTCCATGGAACAGTGCAGCAGCGAGCAGACGGCACTATACAAGCGAGACCTCTGCCTGCGGCTTCTCACAGAGGGGGAGCGTCACAGGATGGCGGACCTTACCGGTGGTTTCGGCATAGATTTCAGCTACATGGCTCCATGCTTCGGACAGGCTGTGTATGTGGAACGCCAGGAGCAGCTGTGCGATATTGCACGCCACAACCTTCCCTTGCTGGGACTGCACCATGCCGAGGTAGTGAACGGAGACTGCGAACTGTTATCCTTGCAGGCCGACCTTTTCTTCATGGATCCTGCCCGAAGGGATGGGGCCGGTCGCAAGACGGTGGCCATAGAGGACTGTACGCCCAATGTGGTGGAGATGCAGGATGCGCTGCTCTCCTGCACCCGTTTCCTGGTTGTCAAACTCTCTCCCATGCTGGATATTGCCCAGGCCCTGCGCGTCCTCCATCATGTCTCGGAGGTGCATGTGATCAGTGTAAGGGGGGAGTGCAAGGAACTGCTGTTTGTACTGTCGGCCGGATATGAAGGGGAGGTCTGCTATCATTGCGTGAACCTGGACACGGACGATTCCGACCTGCTGTGTGACAGTGGGGAGCGCGGATGCGCACCCATTCTGGCGAAGGCGGAATTGCGTGACTTGCAGGGCTGGCTCTTTGAACCCAATGCCAGTGTCCTGAAGGCAGGTTGCCAGGACATGCTCTGCCGGATGTACGACCTTGAGAAACTGCATCCCAACAGCAATCTGTTCCTGGGCCAGGTCGCCGTGGAGCATTTTCCAGGCCGTCAGTTCCGAATAGAGGCCATCGGTGATTTCAGCAAGAGGGGACTGAAGGAGCTGCTCTCCGGCATAGCACAGGCCAACCTGACCGTACGTAATTTTCCTGCTTCCGTAGCGGAACTGCGCAAGAGGCTCAAGCTGCGCGAGGGGGGCGACCTGTATTTCTTTGCCACCACACTCCGCGATGGTTCCCATGCCCTGATTCGCTGCCGCAAGGCGGGGGCATCCAACCAAAGTCGCTCATAGGATCACAGCGTGGAAGAACACCCAAAAGGCATGCAACCCGCACAAGAGGACACATACCGGTGAACACAGCAAGAGACGGACCCCGAATGGAGCCCGTCTCTTGTTATGATACATTTCTGATTGTCAGGAATTACTTTACACGGTAGCGAACTTCCTCAACGCGGAACTTCTTTACGGTGTAGGGCTGCTTCAGGTCCTTCAGACCGGTTGCCTTGATGATGCTGACACGGTTCTTGTCGTTCTCCTCGAAGGGCTGCACGGTGTCACCGAAGTACTGAGCATCGATGATGCTGGCGCTCACGCCTGCATCGGTCAGTGCCTTGACAGCCTTCTCGCTGCGCTGCTGTGAGTAACCCATGTTGATCTCGGGGTTACCGGTGCCACGGTCTGCGTATGACCTGATGGTCACCTTGCACTCGCGGTGCTCCTTCAGGAAGGCACCGATCCTGGCCAGCTGCTGGTCGGCATCAATGTACTCGCTCTCGCGGATTTCATAGAAAACGTTCCAGGTCATGCTGCCGTCCTCGGTGAGGTTCTTGTACTCAGTGTCATCATACCAGATGGTATCGATGCGGGTGGCCCACTCCTCAACAACGGGTGCGGGAGCCTTCTTGTGACCAAGCTTCACGGCCAGACCGACCTGTGCTGTAAGCTGCCAGTCGTCCTTCTCGTTGATCTTACTGTTGTAGCGGTCGGACAGGCTGTTGGCTGCAATTTCCAGGTTCAGACCCAGGTTCCTGCACAGGTTCCACTCCAGCTGGGCACCTACGCGGGCATTGTGGCTCAGGCGGGTGCCATCCCATGCCATGGGCATCAAGTTCTTCATGGCGTACGCATCACCGTTGTCCCATGCTGTGTTCAGACCGATACCGCCGATCAGGTAGAGGTTCAGGGGGTAGTAGTCCTTCTTGCCAAACAGGGTGGTCATGTTCAGCATCAGGTCCAGGTCGGTGGTGACATACTTGTAGTCATACTTCTGATCCATGAGGGCATTCCTGAAACCGCCCTGGTTCCACAGACCGTTGACATGCAGACGGGCACCGACAACGGGAGTGAACCATGAACCTACGCTCAGGCTCGCTGTGGGAGTAATCAGGTTCAGGTTGTCATAGTTGGTGAATGTGGTCTGTGCTCCACCCTGCACACCGACAAAGATGTGGGGGCGACTCTCTTGTTCAGCATCCTGTGCCATCACGGGAGCTGCGATGCAGGTAGCCAGAGCGGCTGCTGCAAATAGCGTCTTGAACATTTTCATAACAGTTCGTAATTAAAATTGGTTTTACAGTTCAGGCATCCGGGGCCTTGCGGACTGCCCGGTTCCGGAAGGGAAGTGGCAAGGCATCTCACGTGGCAGATAATCCGCACCCGGCACACTTCCGGTTTGCAAAATTACATTCTTTCCCACTCTCTTCCAAATGTTTTGGGTGTTTTTTGCCATTTTTTGTTAAAAACTTCAATGATTTTGGCTCGCGAGCGCGTGTTATCATTATTTATAAGTATCTTTGTGAGAATTTTCGTAATTAACAAACACACTATACATGTCAGGAATAACAATCAAACCCGTAGAGGGTAAATCAGACCTGAAGAGGTTCATACGCCTCAATCACGAACTATACAAGGGCCATCCCTATGCCGTGCCCGACTTTGAGATGGACCTCATGGAGACCTTCGACCCCAGGAAGAATGCTGCCTATGACTTTTGCGAGTGCCAGTTGTTCCTGGCCCTGAAGGACGGCAAGGTGGTGGGACGTGTGGCTGCCATCATCAACAACAAGGCCAACACGACCTGGAACGTGAAGAACGTACGTTTCGGCTGGATAGACTTCATAGACGACCTGGAGGTGAGCCGTGCGCTCATCGAAACCGTGAAGGACTGGGGGCGTCAGCGTGGCATGGATCACATCACAGGCCCCCTGGGCTTTACCGACATGGATCCCGAGGGCATGCTGACCGGCGGCTTTGACCAGCTCAGCACCATGTCAACCATCTACAACTATCCCTACTATCCCGAGCACATGGACAAGCTCGGCATGGAGAAGGAGGTGGACTGGGTGGAGCGCAAGGTGACGGTGCCCCGTGCCGGCCATCATGCCCAGGATGACAAGTACTTCCGTGTGGCCAAGATCGCCGAGCAGCGCTGCAACCTCCACGTACGCAAGTTCAAGAGCGTGGCCGAACTGAAGAAGGGCGGCTACATCAAGAAGGTGTTCGACGTGGTGAACAAGGCCTATGCCCCCCTCTATGGCTACAGCGAGATGAACGAGCGCCAGGTCAACCAGTATGCCGACAGCTACCTGCCCTTCCTTGACCTGCGACTGCTGACCGTGGTTGAGGATGAGAACAATACGCCCGTTGCCATGGGCGTCTGCATGGGTTCGCTTTCCCATGCCCTCCAGAAGGCCGGCGGCCGACTCTTCCCCTTCGGCTGGTGGCATCTGCTCCGCACGATGAAGACCAAGGCCGGCCGCTCCGAGTATCTGGACATGCTGCTCGTGGCCGTGTTGCCTGAGTATCAGAACAAGGGCGTGAATGCCATGCTCTTTGCCGACCTCATTCCCATCGGTTCGGAGATGGGCTTCAAGTGGGCTGAGACTCATCCCCAGCTGGAGACCAACGACAAGAGCCAGGGCCAGTGGGCCTATCTGGAGCACGTCGTGCACAAGCGCCGCCGCTGTTACATCAAGGCGCTTTGAACAGGGACGGAAATCCCGGAGAACCCGGACTGTCCACAGAATCCGGGAAATCAAGAACCTCACACTACCAACCTTACGACAACTATCTGATTTATTGATGGCAGAGAACGAATACGAAGAGATACGCAATGACAGTGCCCCGCAGGAAACGGTGAACTACGACGAGGGTAATATCCGGCATCTGTCGGACATGGAACACGTGCGTACCCGTCCCGGTATGTACATCGGCAGGCTGGGCGACGGCAGTCAGCCCGAGGATGGCATCTATGTACTGCTGAAGGAAGTCATAGACAACAGTATCGACGAGTTCAAGATGAATGCCGGCAAGCGCATCGAGGTGACCGTGGAGGACAACCTCCGCTGTACCATCCGCGACTATGGCCGTGGCATTCCCCTGGGCAAGCTGGTCGAGGCTGTCTCCATGCTGAACACCGGTGGCAAGTACGACTCCAAGGCCTTCAAGAAGAGCGTGGGCCTGAATGGTGTCGGCCTGAAGGCCGTCAATGCACTTTCGTCGCACTTCGAGGCACACTCCTATCGCGACGGGCAGGTGCGCCGCACCGTCTTTGAGAAAGGTATCCTGCAGAGCGACCTGACCGAGCAGACCGAGGATGAGAACGGAACGTACGTCTACTTCGAGCCCGACAACACCCTTTTCAAGCACTATAGTTTCCGTCCGGAGACCATCGAGGTGATGCTGCGCAACTACACCTACCTCAACACCGGACTGACCATCATGTTCAACGGACGGCGCATCCTCTCGCGCAATGGACTGTCAGATCTGCTGACGGACCGTATGGACTACAAGCCCCTCTATGACATCATCCACCTCAAGGGCGAGGACATCGAGATAGCCTTCACCCACACCGACCAGAACGGTGAGGAATACTACAGCTTTGTCAACGGTCAGCACACCACCCTGGGCGGAACGCATCAGGCAACCTTCAAGAAATACATTGCCGAGGTCATCAAGGACTACAGCGGAAAGGGCTACGAATACACAGACATTCGCAACGGACTGGTGGCTGCCATCAGCATCAACATCCAGGAGCCGATGTTCGAGAGCGAGCGGAAGATCAAGTTAGGTTCACTCACCACGGCTCCCGAGGGTGGCATCTCCATTGACAAGTTCATCGGCGACTTCATCAAGGAACAGGTGGACAACTACCTGCACAAGAATACGGATGTGGGCGACATCACCCTGCAGAAGATTGCACGCAGCGAGAAGGAGCGCAAGGAGATGGCCGGCGTGGCCAAGATTGCACGCGAGCGCAGCAAGAAGGCCAACATGCACAACCGCAAGCTGCGCGACTGTCGCATCCACCTCTCCGATGCCCGTGGCGACCA
>JAZRVZ010000102.1:0-10290 GCA_045599425.1 Bacteroidaceae bacterium
AGCTGATTCCCATGACGATGGGAAGGCCGGACCCTACACGCCAGAGGGGATAGAGCTGGACGAGGGTACCCAGTCCGGCGATGATCATGCAGTTTTGTACCAGGATGGCACTGAGTTCCTGGCTGACGCCGACGGCATTGGCCAGGATGATGATGGGGGTGATGTTGCTCACGAACATGGCAAGCACATGCTGCAGGCCGAAGGGTACAGCCTGGGCGAAGGGCACGCGGCCGTCAAGTTGATAGAGGTTGCTCATTTGAGATGTAAATTGTTGATTCAACTTTTGCTGGTTTTAACTTGCTCTTGTTGAAGTTGATGGTTGAAAACTTTGCGGATACTCATTCTATTGGCGGAAGACGATCTTCTGGGTCTCATAATCCATTGACTCGATGATGGCAATGGATTCCAGGTGATAGCCCTCGTCGCGCAGGCGCTGGCCACCCTTCTGCTGTCCTTTCTCCACGGCAATGCCGATGCCTACCACTTCGCCGCCGGCCTGGCTGACCAGGTCGATGAGTGCGTGGGAAGCCTCTCCGTCTGCCAGGAAGTCATCGACGATAAGGACTTTGTCCTCGGCTGTCAGGTATGGACGGCTGACGAAAATCTGGTTGTTGCGCTGGTGGGTGAAGGAATAGGCGTTGGAGACATATTTGTCATCTGTGCAGTTGATGGTCTGGCCCTTCTTGGCAAATACAACGGGCACGTCGTAGAGGTCGCCCAGCAAGGTGGCGATGGCAATGCCGCTGGCCTCGATGGTCAGGATTTTGTTGACTGTCTTTCCCTTGAACCTGCGCTTGAACTCGTAGGCAATCTGGCGCATGATATCTATGTCAATCTGATGGTTCAGGAAGTTGTCAATCTTCAGTACGTTGCCGGGATTGATAATTCCGTCGGCCAGTATCTTTTCTTCCAGGAAATTCATGTTGGGTATGTAATCTTTGAATAGGTGGTTTTGTGGAGGAGGGGAAGCCGGTCAGGCTTGATGCAACAGGCCGCTCCCTCTCCTCCGGTCTTGTTTGTCTTGTATGGTCTCTTTTTCCTGGCAAGCTCCTACAGGAATGCGTATTTGAGAATGAACAGGATGGCCAGGATGAGCGACCCGATGTTCACCTTGCGCCAGTGGCCAGAGCATACGTGCAGCAGTACGTAGGTGATGAGTCCCATCAGGATACCGTCGGAGATGCTGTAGGTCAGTGGCATGAAGGCGATGCAGACGAAGCATGGAATGGCATTGATGTAGTCCTGGAAGTCAATGTTGCGGATGTCGTTCATCATCATGACACCCACCAGTACCAAGGCAGGAGCCGTGGCCTGCGAGGGAATGGCCAGGAACAGGGGAGCCAGGAAGAGAGCCAGGATGAAGCAGATGGCCGTGGTGAAGGAGGTCAGTCCGCTGCGACCGCCGACATTCACTCCCGATGCACTCTCAACGTAGGTTGTGACGGTTGAGGTTCCGAGGACAGAGCCCAGGGTGGTACCGATGGCATCGGCCATGAAGGCATCCTTCAGACGGGGAATGTTGCCTTTCTCGTCCACCATGCCGGCACGGTTGCTCACGCCGATGAGGGTGCCGATGGTGTCGAACATGTCAATGAAAAGGAACGTAAGCACGCAGATGACCATGTCCAGGCTGGCAATGCTCTCCCATTCAAACTTGCAGAAAACGGGTGCAATGCTGGGCGGGGTACTTACCACGGCAGTGAAATGGGTGACACCCAGTGGGATGCCCACGATGGTGGTGGCCAGGATGCCGATGAGCAGGGCTCCGGTGATATTGCGGATCAGCAGTACGGCACTCAGCAGAATGCCGAAGCAAGCCAGCAGCACGGCGGGGGAATGCAGGTCGCCCATGGTGACAAAGGTCGCCTCGCTGGAAGCCACAATGCCTGCATTCTTCAATCCGATGAAGGCAATGAAGAGGCCAATGCCCGGAGAGATGGAGCGGCGCAGCAGCAGGGGCATGGAGTCCACAATCTTCTGTCTCAGTCCGGTAAGGGTGAGGAGGATGAAGATGAGACCCTCGATGAAGACGGCAGTGAGTGCAAACTGCCAGGTGTAGCCCATGGTCAGCACGACGGTGTAGGCGAAGAAGGCATTGAGTCCCATGCCTGGGGCCAGCGCGAAGGGCAGTTTGGCATAGAGGGCCATTATCAGGGTGGCAATGGTGGCAGAGATGACGGTGGCAGAGAACACTGCCCCCTGATCCATGCCGGCATCCCCGAGTATGCTGGGGTTGACGGCCAGGATGTAGGCCATGGTGAGGAAGGTCGTGATTCCGCCCATGACCTCCTTCTTGGTGGTCATGGTTTCCTTGTTGAAACCAAAGAGTTTCTGTAGCATAGTCTTGTTATTTTACGCTTGGACTTTCTGGACGGCAACTCTTAGAATGTGTACTTCATGGCCACGGTGGGATTCCAGAAGAAGCTTCTGTCACCGGCAGTGCGCCAGATGAAGTTGTTGCTGATCTCCCACTCGGTACCCACGCTCAGCTTCTGCTTGGTCTTGGCCTTGTTCAGGACATTTGCCCACAGCTGGGGCTCTGACAGGAATACCAGTCCCTTCTCGTTGTTGTTTGCCTTGCGTCCATACCACAGGTCTGCAAAGCCGGAGAAGGTGCACCAGCCATTGGCAAAGGTCATGCCCCAGACGGCGGTCAACTGGAAGCCGGACATGGGATCCAGTGTGCCGTATGGCGAATCAGCACCCTTCAGGAACTGCTTGTACAGGGCCTGGAATGTCCAGGTGCGGCTGAAGTCCTTGCTGTGCCACTGCCAGGCGGGACCTACCAACAGGGCTTGCTGGAAAGGACCGCTGAGATTTACTCCGCCATCATACTCGGCGTGGGCCGTAAGACTGTGCTGATGCTTCTCGCCTTCGGCGAAGGTAAAGTCACGGCCGATTTCCCAGTAGGCGCCAAACACGCCACGACCCACATTGTTTGCGCCCATCTTGCTCCGGTAGTCCAGGTCGATGAACATAAACGTGGAACCTAACTTGTCTGCATTGAAAAACTCTGCAGTGGTGGTAAACATCTGACGGTCTGACTCGGAATTGGGATTCGTTGCCCGTCCCAGATCGTAATGCAACTGCAGGTTGAACTGTGCACTGGCTGCCATGGTGCCCAGCAGCATGGCGAATGACAGGAATAGCTTTTTCATGATGATATGTGTTTTGGGTTATTGTTTTTAAGTTTCTTTTAATGAATGGACCGGATTCCCGATGAAGGGGAGCTCTGATGGCCCCGGATAACGGGATTAGGATGTCTTACAATTCTTCACGGATGTCCTGCTTCTCCTTGCCGTTGAAGCTCTTTACCTTCATGCCGAGCTGGTCGGGCAGGATGGCATTGAGAACAATACCGACAATGGCTGCAATGGCCAGGCCTGAAAGGTGTATGCTGCCGATGGCCACACTGTCCCCCGCGCCATACTTCACGCCGATGGCCAGAACCAGGATGAGGGCAGCCACAAAGACGTTGCGTGAACTGGACAGGTCTACATGGGACTCAACCAGGTTGCGCACGCCGACGCTGGAGATCATGCCGTAGAGGATGAGACTCACGCCACCGATGGTGGCAGCGGGCATCAGGCCAATGATACAGGCAAACTTGGGACAAAAACTCAGCAGGATGCTGAATACGGCAGCCAGTCGGATGACTGCGGGATCAAAGACGCGGGTGAGATTCAGCACACCGGTATTCTCACCATAGGTGGTGTTGGCCGGTGCGCCGAAAAGGCAGGCCATTGCCGTGGCCAGTCCGTCTCCGGTGAGCGTGCGGTGCAGACCGGGCTTGTCCAGGAAATCCTTGCCCACAGTGCTGGAGATGGCGCACATGTCGCCGATGTGTTCCATGATGGTGGCAAAGGCAATGGGTACGATGGCAATGATGCTGCTCATGAGCAGGGTGCTGTCCAGGTTGTCAAAGACGGCCAGGACGCTGGCCTCCCGACTGAAGGGCAGGCCGAACCAGGCAGCTTCTCCTACACTGGTGAAATCCACCTTGCCCATGGCGGCAGCGAGGACATAAGAGGTAACAACGCCAAGCAGGATGGGGATGATCTTGATGATACCCTTGCCCCAGATGCTGCTGCAGATGACCACGGCAATGGCCACGATGGCCAGGAGCCAGTCTGTGGTACAGTTGGTGATGGCGGATCCGGAGAGGGTCAGTCCGATGGCGATGACCATGGGCCCGGTGACCACGGGCGGGAAGAAGCGGAGAACTTTCCCTGTCCCAAACAGCTTGATGAGGGCGGCCATGACGAAATAGCAGAGTCCGGCGCAGCACACGCCCAGGCAGGCATAGTCAAGGGCCAGGGTCTCGCTCATGCCGTTTGCCATACCCATTTCCTTGACGGAAAGGTAGCCGCCGATGAAGGCAAAGCTGGAACCGAGGAAGGCTGGAACTTGCCGTTTGGAGATGAGGTGGAAGACGAGGGTACCCAGACCAGCGAACAAAAGGGTGGTGGAAACGGATAGGCCTGTCAGGGCAGGCACCAGGATCGTGGCACCGAACATGGCGAAGAGATGCTGGATTCCGAGGATGGTGAACCTGGAATAGCCCAGCTGACGTGCGTCGGTGATGCCTTGTTGGGATTTGAACTCCATAAGTCTTGTGTTTTTGGATGGTAAATTTTGTAAATGGCTTATATGTTGCAAAAATAAGCATTATTATGCAATATTCATAGCATTTGGCCCATATTATTTGTAAAAGTGATGGAAAGTAGCCGGAAAGCTCCTCCCAACAGCTGTCAAACGCCGGTGAAATGCAGTTCAGGCGTAGTACTGCGTCCCTATAATATAAAAATAAAGAGGTATTGTTTTGTCATTTCAAATAAAAGCGATAACTTTGTGGCATAACATGTCGTAAATCTGGAATGACAAACAGGAGAAGTGTGGCGGAACGTCCCTTGGACACAGGCAAGCAGGGCAGGGTATGGCTGAATGGCATGATTGCCCTGGCTGGCTGCATGGCTCCGTGTGTGGCTTGTGCCAAGGCTGCCAGACCCAACATCATCTTCGTACTGTGCGATGACATGGGCTGGGGCGACCTGGCATGCTATGGCCAGAAGTACATCCGGACACCGAACATCGACCGGCTGGCCAGTCAGGGCATGCAGTTCATGCAGGCCTACAGCGGCAGTCCGGTGAGCGCACCCAGTCGTGCCTCGCTGATGACGGGTCAGCATAGCGGACATTGCGAGATTCGCGGCAACAAGGAGTACTGGCGCGGCACCGAACAGCAGAATATGTATGGAAAGAACTGGGACTATGCCGTGGTGGGTCAGCATCCGTTGGACACGGCACATGTGGTGCTGCCCGAGATCATGAAGGCCAACGGCTACAACACGGCGCAGTTCGGCAAGTGGGCCGGTGGCTACGAAGGCAGCTACAGCACGCCCGACAAGCGTGGCGTGGACGAGTTCTATGGCCCCTTGTGCCAGTTCCAGGCCCATGCCTACTATCCCAACTTCCTGAACCGCTACGACCCCTCCATGGGCGACACGGGTGTGGTTCGTGAGGTGCTGGAGGAGAACATCGGGCATGACTTCTTCGGTGCCGACTACTTCAATCGTCCGCAGTACTCGGCCGACATGATACATCGCAAGGCACTGGAGTGGCTGGACCGTCAGACGGCGGACACGCCCTTCTATGGCCTGCTGACCTACACCCTGCCCCATGCCGAACTGGTGCAGCCGGAGGACAGCATCCTGCAGTACTACCGGGGACAGTTTGCCGAGGACAAGCGCTTCGGCGGCAACCAGGGCAGCTGGTACCATGCCATCGACCACGTCCATGCCGAGTTTGCGGGCATGATCACCCGTCTCGATGCCTATGTGGGCGAGATCATGGCGAAGCTGGAGGAGAAGGGTCTGGCAGAGAATACCATCGTGATCTTCTCCTCAGACAACGGTCCGCACGAGGAGGGTGGGGCAGACCCCACGTTCTTCAATCGCGACGGTGTGCTGAAGGGTCTGAAGCGTAGTTGCCATGAGGGTGGCATACGGGTACCTTTCATCGTACGCTGGCCCGGCAAGGTCAAGGCCGGCGTAAAGACCGACCAGCCCATTGCCTTCTGGGACATCATGCCCACGTTCTGCGACATCATCGGCGAGAAGAAATATGTAGAGAAGTATCGCAACCCCCGACTGGGTGAAATGGACTACTTCGATGGCATCTCCTTCCTGCCTACTCTGCAAGGAAAGACCAAGAAGCAGGTCCAGCATGACCACTTCTACTGGGAGTTCAATGAGACGGATCAGATTGCGGTGCGCCAAGGCAACTGGAAGCTGATCGTGAAGCAGGGCAAGCCCGAGCTCTACAATCTGGCCGAGGACATTCACGAAGACCATAACCTGGCTGCCCAGCGTCCCGATGTGGTGGATGCGCTCGTTCGCATCGTCTACCAGGAGCACCGGACTAACCCCAACTTCAAGGTGACGCTGCCGCCCTATGTATTCGCGGCCTATGGCGGCGTCAGGCTCCCTGAGCCTCGCGGCAGTCAGATGATTGAGGAGTACGGCATCGTGATTAGACAATAAACTGAGAGTAATAACCATACAAGTAGAATGACCCTCCCACAAGACATTCTACTCTCCCCCATGAAAGGGGAGCGGGGAGGGGTTCCATTATGACACTGATTAAATCAATTTCCGGTATTCGCGGTACCATCGGCGGCAAGGCTGGTGATACCCTCAATCCCCTTGACATCGTTAAGTTCACCTCGGCCTACGCCACACTCATCCGCAAGACTACGAAGGTGGAGAGCAACAAGATCGTGGTAGGTCGCGACGCCCGCATCTCGGGCGAGATGGTGAAGAACGTCGTGTGCGGTACCCTGATGGGTATGGGCTTCGACGTGGTGAACATCGGTCTGGCTTCAACCCCCACCACCGAGGTTGCCGTGACCATGGAAGGCGCCTGTGGCGGTATCATCCTGACTGCAAGCCATAACCCCCGCATGTGGAACGCCCTGAAGCTGCTGAACGAGAAGGGTGAGTTCCTGAATGCCGTTGAGGGCAACGAGGTGCTGCGCATCGCCGAGGCCGAGGACTTCGAGTATGCCGATGTAGACCATCTGGGCAAGTACATCGAGGACAACAGCTACGACCAGAAGCACATCGACATGGTGCTGGGTCTGGACCTCGTAGACGTGGAGGCCGTGAAGGCTGCCAAGTTCAAGGTGGCCTTTGACGCCGTGAACAGTGTGGGTGGCATCATCCTGCCCAAGCTCTTCGATCAGCTGGGTGTGGAGTACACGGGTATGTTTACCGAGCCTACCGGTGACTTCCAGCACAATCCCGAGCCCCTGGAGAAGAACCTGGGCGACATCAAGGCCCTGATGCAGAAGGGCGGTCACGACGTCGGCTTCGTGGTAGACCCCGACGTAGACCGTCTGGCCCTCTTCTGTGAGGACGGCACGATGTATGGCGAGGAGTACACGCTGGTGACCGTGGCCGACTACATCCTGCAGCATACGCCCGGCAACACCGTCAGCAACCTCAGTTCGACCCGTGCCCTGCGCGACGTGACGAACAAGTACGCCGGTTGCAAGTACACCGCTGCCGCCGTGGGCGAGGTGAACGTGGTGACCAAGATGCGCGAGACAAATGCTGTCATCGGCGGTGAGGGCAATGGCGGAGTGATCTATCCTGCTGCCCACAGCGGTCGTGACGCCCTGGTTGGCATCGCCCTGATCCTGACCTACCTGGCCAAGAAGCAGATGAAGACCAGCGAGCTTCGCGCCACCTATCCTCCCTACTTCATCGCCAAGAACCGCATCGACCTGACTCCCGACACCAATGTTGACCTGATCCTGCAGAAGGTGAAGGAGATGTACAAGGATGAGGAGGTGAACGACATCGACGGCGTGAAGATTGACTTCCCCGACAAGTGGGTACACCTGCGCAAGTCCAACACCGAACCCATCATCCGCGTCTACAGCGAGGCCAGCACCATGGAGGCTGCCGACGAGATTGGCAAGAAGGTGATGGACGTGGTGTACAGTTTGGTATAAGACAGACCCCCTCCCTGCTCCCCCTATAGGGGAGGGTGGTATGTATTGAGCCGATGCTTCTATTTACTGAACATGGTAGGCCAATAGCCTTTTCAATAAGCTTGAAATGCAGTCCCATGCTGCAAATATAGTAAATATAATGTGACAAGTAGAATTCCTCCCCACAAGACATTCTACTCTCCCCCATTAGGGGGAGCGGGGAGGGGGTCTTTATGCTAACACAAATCGTAAACGGTAAAATCCTGACTCCGCAGGGCTGGCTGAAGAATGGTTCAGTCATCCTGCGTGACAATAAGATCCTGGAAGTAACGAACTGTGACCTGGCCATCATCGGTGCCAACCTGGTCGATGCCAGGGGCATGTACGTGTTGCCGGGCTGCATCGAGATGCATGTGCATGGCGGTGGCGGCAGGGATTTCCAGGAAGGCACGGAGGAAGCATTCCGCGTAGCCATACAGTCGCACATGAAGTATGGTACGACGAGTATCTTCCCCACCTTGTCCAGTTCGACCGTGCCCATGATCCAGAAGGCTGTGCGTACCTGCGACCAACTGATGTGCGAACCCAACAGTCCCGTGCTGGGTCTGCACCTGGAGGGACATTACCTGAATCCCCGCAAGGCCGGGGCACAGATGCCGGAGTGGATCAAGAATCCCGATCCCAACGAATACATTCCCATCGTGGAGAACTCTGCCTGCCTGCGTCGCTGGGATGCCGCACCCGAGATGCCCGGTGCCATCCAGTTCGGACGCTACTGTGCCGAGAAGGGCATCCTGCCCAGCATTGCCCATACGGCGGCCGAGTACGAGGATGTGCTGGCCGGATTCAAGGCCGGTTTCACGCACGTCACCCACTTCTACAATGCCATGCCGGGTTTCCACCAGAAGCGCGAGTACAAGTACGAGGGCACGGTGGAGAGTGTCTACCTGATTGACGACATGACCGTGGAGGTGGTGGCCGACGGCATCCACGTTCCCCCCACCATCCTGCGCATGTGCTACAAGATCAAGGGTGTGGAGCGCATGGCCCTGATCACCGATGCCCTGGCCGTGGCTGCCGCCGGCGATGATGCACAGGCTTTTGATGCCCGCGTAGTGATTGAGGATGGCGTCTGCAAGCTGTCCGACCGCTCGGCCCTGGCAGGCAGCATAGCCACAAGCGACCGACTGATCCGCACTGCCGTGCAGATGGCCGACATCCCCCTGGCCGATGCCGTACGTATGTGCAGCGAGACGCCGGCACGCATCATGAACGTGCTGGATCGCAAGGGCACCCTGGAGCATGGCAAGGATGCAGACATTCTGATCATGGACGAAAAACTGAAGGTACGTTGTGTATGGGCCATGGGTGAGATTGTGGAGAATACATTGTTCTGAGAAGACTGGGTTTTATGAGGAAATTCTGGAATTGGCTGATGCACAACGAGGTGTTGAAGCAGAAGCTGTACGTGATTATCTTTGAGAGCAACACTCCCCTGGGCAAGACCTTCGACGTGGCCCTGCTATGGGCCATCGTGCTAAGCATCCTGCTGGTCGTGGTGGAGAGCATGCAGGGGCTGCCACCCCTGGCCAAGGACATCTTCACTATCCTGGAGTACGTGTTTACCTTCTTCTTTACCCTGGAATGGCTCTGCCGCCTCTATTGTGCCCAGGATCGCCTGAAGTACATCTTCAGTTTCTTCGGCATCATTGACCTGCTTGCCACCCTGCCCCTCTACCTGGGTTGGTTCTTCCAGTCGGCCCGCTACCTGATGGTCATGCGTACCTTCCGACTGATCCGCGTCTTCCGCGTCTTCAAACTCTTCAGTTTCCTGGAAGAGGGCGACAACCTGCTCCGCTCCATGCGTGTCAGCTTTCCCAAGATCATGGTCTTCTTCCTCTTCGTCGTTGTACTGGTCATCTCGCTCGGCACACTGATGTATATGGTCGAGGGCGGCCTGCCCGACTCCCCCTTCACCGATATTCCCACCAGCATCTACTGGGCCATCGTCACCATGACTACCGTGGGCTATGGTGACATTGCCCCCGTCACTCCTATCGGTCGTTTCGTAAGTGCCCTGGTCATGCTGTTAGGCTACACCATCATGGCTGTGCCGACGGGTATCGTCAGTGCGCAGATGATCCATGACCACCAGACCAAGACCAAGCATACACCCAAGTGCGCGGAATGTGGATGTCCCCTGCCCCAGGGTGCCCATTTTTGTCCCCACTGCGGTTTGGAGCAGACAGTCTGAAGCCTGTCTCCATTGTGGTCTGGAACAGCTGCGACTTTGA
>JAZRVZ010000103.1:0-3298 GCA_045599425.1 Bacteroidaceae bacterium
GGCCAGATGTTTGCCTACGGCTTCCTTCAGATTCCACCTCACGATGGACACCCTTGCTTTCGGCTGTAGCCTTCCCACTGTCAGGGCGGCTTGGGGACTCACACCCGTTAGAATACGTTCGTGCTGGGCGAACAAAAAGCATCCTGCCCCAAGCGGAAGCAGGATGCATGAACATTCCGAGGGAATAGCCGGCTATGCCTCGCCCTGTGGGGTACCGAAAGGAGCAATGGTACGCCCCTTGGCCTGGGGAGGCTCAGGAATGCGGATCGGTCCGAAGGCCTGCTCGTACCGGGAAATATTCTCCTGCAAAGCATACACCAAACGCTTGGCATGCTCCGGAGCCAATACAATACGACTCTGCACCTTGGCCTGAGGAGCTCCGGGCATCACACGGACGAAATCCACGATAAACTCACTGCTGCTATGTGCAATCATTGCCATGTTGGCATAAACACCCTCTGCCTTTTCCGGACTGAGCTCAATCTGGAGCTGTCCGGGCTTTCTTTCTTCATTAGCCATAATCTGCCTGTTTTTTGTTGTCTTTATTTAAAACTTATTGTGCAATATTTCGCAAAGATAAGCAAATATGTCGGAATTCCCAAGAACCAAGCCGAACAAAAGTTTCATTTTCTGCAAATTATTAGCAAAGTTTCATTTAATTTGACTAACTTTGTCCCTCGGACAACCAATTCACATCCAACTATGCAGAACCAGAAGAAATCACTGACCACACGCCAGTATGTCATACCATTCATACTGATTACCAGCTTGTTCTTCCTTTGGGGCTTTGCGAGGGCCATCCTGGACGTACTGAACAAGCACTTCCAGGAATCGCTCAACATCGGCATAACGCAAAGTGCACTGATCCAGGTCACCACCTACATGGGATATTTTCTCATGGCCATCCCCGCAGGAATGTTCATCAACCGCTTTGGATACCGACGGGGTGTCGTCTTCGGCCTCACCCTCTTTGCCATCGGTGCATTCCTGTTCTACCCCAGCATGAGCCTGGCGGCCCAGACGGCTTTCTACGCCTTCGTCGGCTGCCTGTTCATCATTGCCTGCGGACTGGCCTTCCTGGAGACTTCGGCCAATCCCTATGCCACCCAGCTGGGCCCCTGTGAGACATCGACAAGCAGACTCAACCTTTCCCAGTCCTTCAACGGAATGGGAAGTTTCCTGGCTCCGCTCATCGTCGGAGGTTTCCTCTTTGCCGAAAGCGAGAACGGCAGGCAGGCCGACATCTCCATCCCATACCTGGTCATGGGTGGCATCGTGGTGGTCATTGCCATCATCTTCTCCATGGTCCAGTTGCCCAGCATCCCGTCTGAAGAGGGTCATGAAGGCGAAGCAAAAGACAACCCAGGGCAAGCCGTGGCAAGCACCTCCGGTACCGGCTCCGCCAATCCCATCCACACGCTGCTCAGGAACAGGATATTCGTCCTGGGACTGATCTCCCTGCTGGCCTACGAGGTAAGCGAGATCAGCATCAACAGCTACTTTGTGAACTTCACCACGGACATGGGATGGCTCCAAAGCTCCACTGCCAGCTACATCCTCTCACTCGGACTGGTCGTGTTCATGCTGGGACGCTTCATCGGAAGCGGACTTATGATGGTCATGAAGGCCGAGCGCATGCTGTGGATCTGCGCCACCGGATGCCTGCTCAGCCTGGCCATGCTGATGCTGACAGCCCATCTTGACGCCGGCCAGAACGGCATCCTGAGCAAGATCTCCCTGGGATTCCTCATCGGAAACTACTTCTTCGAGAGCATCATGTTCCCCACCATCTTCTCCCTGGCACTGAAAGGACTTGGCGAGCACACAAAGACCGGCTCGTCCCTGCTGATGATGACACCGGTCGGAGGCTGCGGATTCCTGCTGGTGGCCTGGATGGCCGACAACACCAATCCACTCATCCCCTTCCTCATCCCGCTTGCCGGCTTTGCCATCGTATGGTACTATGCACGGAAGCTCCTTGCCTCAGAATGACAAAGACCAGCCCACACACCCACAGGCTGATGCCTGATCCACCCTACCCAAGCCGTACAGCCTGTGCCGTACGGCTTGCCCGTCTTGCAACGCCACACACAACAAAAAACAGACAAACCATCCATGAATCCCATCCGTGAAACAGCGATTGTCCTACTGGCACTCATCCCCACGATCCTCCATGCCGGTGAAATCTACAGAGACGGACATGTACGTTTCACCCTCATTGACGAGGGAACCATCCGACTGGAGTACGCCCCCGACGGCAAGTTCGTTGACAGCAAGAGTTTCATTGCCGTGAACCGGTCCTACCCCGAGACCCCATACAAACTGAAGGAAAATGCACGCCAGGTGGTCATCACCACGTCAAAGTTCAGGCTGACCTACCAGAAAGGTGACGGTCCGCTGACGGACAGGAACCTCAGCATCACCGCCGACAGAACCCTGGGCACCCCCTTCACCTGGACGCCAGGCAGCCGTCAGAAGAGCAACCTGAAGGGCACCTACCGCACCCTGGACGGCTACAACGGCGAATTCCACATGTACGATAGCCGGAAGCCCATGCCCCTGGAGGACGGTTTGCTGGCCACCGACGGCTGGACACTCATCGACGACTCCCAAGGCCTGCTCTTCGACGGCAGCACGGACTGGGAATGGGTGACCGAACGCCAGGGCACGGAGGGAGCACAGGACTGGTACTTCATGGCCTATGGCCACGACTACAAGTCTGCCCTGCTCAGCTACACCCGCTTTGCCGGCCGTGTACCCATGCCGCCCCGCTATGCCTTCGGCTACTGGTGGAGCCGCTACTGGAGCTACAGCGACCAAGACTTCCGCGACCTGCTGGAGAACTTCCGGCAGTGCGACATACCCCTGGACGTGCTGGTCATCGACATGGATTGGCATCCCATCAGCGAGCAGGCCGGCGGCGGATGGACCGGCTGGGACTGGAACGAACGGATCTTTCCCGATTACAAGCAATTCCTACGATACCTGGACCAGCAGGGCGTGAAGGCCACCATGAACCTGCACCCGGCTGATGGTGTCCGTCCGTATGAGAGGAAGTACCAGGAGTTCCGCCAGCGCATCGGGATGCCCGATGGTGAGAGACGCGAGTGGCTGGGCAGCGACAAGCAGTACGTCCAGGCTCTCTTCGATACCTACCTGCACCCCTACATGGAGGATGGCGTGGACTTCTGGTGGCTGGATTGGCAGCAGTGGCTGAACGACAAGCAGATCACCAGCCTGAGCAACACCTGGTGGTGCAACTACATCTTCTTCTCGGACATGGAGCGCCAGGGCACCC
>JAZRVZ010000104.1:0-4463 GCA_045599425.1 Bacteroidaceae bacterium
AGGTTTCCCTCACCGCCCTCGACAAGTCCACGGGTGAGATCATCTGGCAGACGCCATCCTTCGGCGAGAAGGCCATGTACGTTCCCTGCCGACTCATCGAATGGAAGGGCAAGAAGCAGTTGTTCACGGCTACCGAGGGCCACATCTTCGGCGTCGATCCCGAGACGGGCAATCGCGTATGGAGCGATGATGCCTGGATACCTGTCCCCGAGGAGAAGAAGTGGAGCAATGCCATGGTCAACACCCCCGTGTTCTATCAGGGTCTCCTCCTAGTATCTCTGGGCGACGGACATGGCTGCACGCTCTACCGCATGGCCGACGACCTCTCCTCCGTTACCAAAGTGTGGAAAAAGAAGGAAATCGACTTTTACATGGGCGGTATGATCGAGATTGATGGCGTAGTCTATGGTAGCACGGGCGACAAGAGCCAGTGGGCAGCCTTGGACCTCAAGACCGGACAGGCCAACTACAGCACAGCCTGGCAGGGCAAGGGCCGTGGAGCCCTCATCGCTGCCGACGGCATGTTCTATATGTTCGACGAGCGTCGTGGCTTCATGGGCCTGGCCAACATCAACCCCAAGCAGCTCGACGTGGTCAGCGAGTTCCGCATCACAGACGGCAGCGGTGCCTGCTTTGCCCATCCCAGCATCTACGACGGCGTGCTCTACGTCCGCCACGGATCGGCCATTGTGGCCTATGACGTCAAGAAGTAAGCCGGCGGGCTCTAGAATATCTAGAAATTCTAGAATATCTAGCCAGCCCATTAAACTTTTCTAACCTCTGGTTGTCAAACACTTGATGTGTTTGAGCGACAAACGACAGGCCGAGAGAACAAATTGTAAATAAAATTATTCATAACCATACAAACAAAAGCATCATGAACAAAAAGCTTTTCTACAGCGTGCTCTTCGCTGCCAGCCTGGCAGCCATGAGCTGTACGGCGCAGAATCCCGCTCCCCAGACCGGTGCCAGCAAGAACGGCTGGCGTGGCCCTGAGAACCAGGGCGCCTATCCCGACACGGGCCTCCTGAAGGAGTGGCCCCAGAACGGACCTGAGATGATCTTCGAGACCCTCGACGCCGGCAAGGGCTACAGCAGCCCCCAGGTCGTAGGTGACCGCATCTACATCACCGGCCTGAACGAGCAGGAGGATAAGGAGGTATTCCAGGCCTACACCCTCGACGGCAAGAAACTCTATGCAACCGTCTATGGCAATCCCTGGAAGCAGTCCTATCCTGAGGCCCGTACCACTCCCACTATCGTTGACGGCAAGGCCTATGTGGTCAGTGGCATGGGTGAGATCGTCTGCCTTGACTGCAAGGACGGTAAGATTCTTTGGCAGGTGAACGGCGGACAGAAGTACGGCCGCAAGACCGGTATGTGGGGAACCAGCGAGTGTCCCCTCGTCTTCGACGACAAGGTCATCTACACCCCTTGTGGCGACCAGACCACCATGGTAGCCCTCAACAAGGAGACCGGTGAGGAGATCTGGAAGACCAAGGGTCTGGGCGACATGTCCGGCTATGTAACCCCCATCCTCATCACCTACAAGGGCAAGCGCCAGATCATCGGCTCCACAGCCTTCAACGTCATCGGCGTAAACCCCGAGACCGGTGACATCGAGTGGTCCTTCGACGACTGGGGTCCCAAGCACACTGGCAAGCAGAGCAACTTCCAGAACATCGCCCCCAACATCGCCCCCAACTCAGCCCTTTATCAGGACGGCAAGATCTTCTTCTGCCACGGCTACGACATCAACGGTTTCCAGTTGCAGCTTGCTGACGACCTGAAGAGCGTGACCTGCACCTGGCGCACCGAGACCCTCGACACCCACCACGGTGGCTACGTCCTCGTCGACGGTGTCATCTATGGCACCAACTGGGTAAACAACAACGACGGAAACTGGTGTGCCATCGACTGGAACACCGGCGAGACCATCTACGAGACCAAGTGGCAGGGTGGTAAGGGCAAGGGCTCCATCATCACTGCCGACGGCATGCTCTACTGCTACGACGAGCGTCGCGGTGTCGTAGGCCTGGTACGTCCCGGCAAGACCTTCGACGTTGTCAGCGAGTTCCGCATCACTAAGGGTAGCGGTCCTCACTGGGCCCATCCCCACATTGCCGACGGCAAGCTCTACATCCGCCACGGCGAGGCCATGTACGCCTTCAAGCTGAAGTAGTATCTGCTACATACAGAAAAAAGTTGAGGCCGTGTCAGTTACTTCTGGCACGGCCTCACTTGATTGTTGGAGAAGAGTTCTTGCTTCTTGTTACTTCTTGGGAGTTGTGAACTTGCTGATCAGTTCAGTGATCTCCTCCTTTGTGTCAGGAACACCGTTCTTCTTGAAGAATTCCAGCAACTCGCCACCTTTGGATGACAAGTCCACGTTCTTCAGAAGGTTACCGATTTCAGGTATCTTGTTGCCAAGGAGATTCTCCAGGGCTGCCTGAATGCCCTGCTCCTTGAGGCCATTGGTGATAGAATCTAAAAGTCCCATGATTGTATGAATTTAATTGATAATGAAATGTCCTTGATTCGGATGGCTACTGTCAGTCCGGTAAACCTTCCTTTACTTGAAGATTGATTTCAGCACTTCCTCGGTGATTTTCCTCGTGGCCGTGGTAGTGGCCGATTTGGCAGCCTTACCCAGGATGTCACCACCGGTAGATGACTTCTTGCTCGTGCTGGACTTCTTGTCGCCGGAGATGGTGCTGCCAACAGACTTGCCTACGCTGGAGCCGATGCTACGCGCCACACTGCCGATAACGGCGGTGACCATTGTACCCAGGATCGTGCGCTTCCAGCTGAAACCCTTCTTCTCGGCCTTTTCCTTTTCACGTGCCTCCTTCTCGGCCTGCTTCTGGGCTTTCTCTGCCTCCTTCTGCGCCTCCTTGTCTGCCTTTTCCTGTTCCTTTGCCTGTCGTTCCTCCTCCTGGGCCTGAGCCACCTGTTCGTTCACGGCTGTCAGGACTTCGTAGGCCGACTCACGGTCAAAGTAATCCTCGTATGCCTTGATGCGTGCCGGTGCGGCATTCTGGATGTCCAGGCGTTGTCCTGGTGTCACAGCACCAATCTGGCTCAGCGGGAAGAGCATGCGCGCACGCTCCACCATGCCCGGGGCACCCTTGGCATCCAGGAAGGAAACCAGTGCCTCGCCAGTTTCCAGGGTCATTATGGCATCCTCTGTCTTGAAATCAGGATTAGCCCGGAAGGTCTGTGCTGCCGCACGGACATCCTTCTGATCCTTGGGCGTGAAGGCGCGCAGGGCATGCTGCACACGGTTGGATAGCTGCGCCAGGATTGCATCAGGCACATCGGTAGGCGACTGTGTGATGAAGTATATGCCCACTCCCTTCGAGCGGATCAGTCGGATGACCTGCTCGATCTTGTCCACCAGGGCCTTTGAAGTTCCGTTGAAGAGCATGTGCGCCTCATCAAAGAAGAAAATCAGTTTGGGCAACTCCTGATCACCCACCTCCGGCAGGCGGGCATACAGTTCCGTCATGAGCCACAGCAGGAACGTTGAGTACATCTTGGGATTGAGCATCAGCCGGTCTGCTGCCAGGACGCTCATCACGCCCTTGCCACCCTCCACGTCCATCAGGTCGTCCACCTCAAAGGCGGGCTCGCCAAAGAACTTGTCGCCACCTTCCTGCTCGATGGCCAGGATGGAACGCTGTATGGCACCGATGCTGGCAGCGGCGATGTTGCCGTACTGGGTGGTGAACATGGCTGCGTTCTTGCCCACGAAGTCCAGCATGAGACGAAGGTCCTTGAGGTCAATCAGGAGCAACTGCTTGTCATCCGCAATCCTGAATACAATGTTCAGCACGCCGGCCTGTGTCTCATTCAGGTCCATCAGTCTGGCCAGCAGTTGCGGGCCCATGGCCGAGATGGTGGTGCGCATGGGGAATCCCTGCTCGCCAAATACGTCATAGAAACGTACGGGACAAGGCTGGAAATCCGGATTCTCAATACCGAACTCTTTGCAGCGCTTCTCGATGAAGCCGCTCATCTTACCGGCCTGGCTGATACCGCTCAGATCACCCTTCATGTCAGCCATGAAGCATGGAATGCCGGCCTGTGAGAATGTCTCAGCCATCACCTGCAGGGTGACGGTCTTACCGGTACCTGTCGCACCGGCTATGAGTCCGTGACGGTTGGCCATCTTACCGCAAAGGCTGATGGGACCATTCTGTGAATGCGCTACATAGAATCCTTTTTCCTGATCGTACATATGATTTCTTGTTTGGTTTAAGTGAAGGGATTGAGTCCGCTTCCTATCAAGCGGCCCGATCCGTAATGTCTTGCTAAATATAGAAAGAAAGATTGACACCTCCCTTCTTTTTCCTCTTGTCTTGCGCTGCGTGATTCCCTGCCGTCAGGAGGCTGCAGCGCGTGGTGAAGGTCACTTGAGCAGTTCTTCCAGGTGATCCATGAGGATCTGCTGGAAATCCGGG
>JAZRVZ010000105.1:0-8277 GCA_045599425.1 Bacteroidaceae bacterium
GGACGACGTGGATGTCACCACCATGGCCGGCGGTGCGCGCTGGGCCATCCAGACCATCATCGAGCACTATCCCAATTGTCGCGTGTTCGTCTGCACACCCATCCAGACCTCCAACCCCGACTACAATGCATTCAATCTGAAGAAGATAGAGATCCTGCGCACCATCTGCCAGTCGTTGTCGGTTCAGCTGATAGACTGCTTTGGCGAGTGTGGCATCACCGAGAAGCTGGAGAACGGCCAGGGCGAGCGCTACCTGCGCGATGGTCTTCATCCTGCCGAGGAAGGCCAGCGCCTGATGGGCCGCTATATTGCCAAGGAGATACGCAACAATTATTTCTAAGCAGAAACATGAAGACAGGTTTATTGTTTGCAGTCGCTTTGCTCCTCACCATGGGGGCACTTGCACAGGACCGTAGGCTGTTCCTCAACAAGGAATCCGGCATCTACGGCAAAGGCGAGCGTACTGTTGTCACCTATCGTGGAGAACCGCTTGCACAGGATTCGCTCACCGTGCGTGTCATGAGCAACAACCGGCTGGTTCTCACCAAACGTATCTGGCCTGAGGGAACTGATTTCACGGTCTTTGCCTCCACCATCGACAGTACTTGCGCCATCATGGTCGAGATGGAGACTGCCGATCACCAGGCTTCCTCCATTGGCTATGTCGTGGCCCCCGATGGTTTCCGTCCCGGCTACGAAGAGCCCAAGGACTTGATGGACTACTGGGCTGATCAGAAGAAGCAGCTGCAAGCCCTGCCCATGCAGGTGAAAAGCATACCGCTGCAAGTGCCCGGTCAGTATCAGGGCAAATACCAGTGTCAGGATGTAGAGATCAACTGCCTCGGTCCGGCTCCCGTGCGTGCCTATATGGCCAAGCCCGTGGGAGCCAGGAAGAAGTCGCTCCCCATCATCATCCTGTGCCGTGCCGCCGGCGTCAGCGGTAACTGGTGCCGCTGCCAGGTGGGCGAGTGCGTGGGCAATGCTGCGCTGGGCAATGGGGCACTGAGCCTCGATATCAACGCTCACGGCATGCTCAACGGACAAGACGATGCCTACTACAAGATGCTGGAGGACGGGATGCTGAAGAATTACTTCGAGCACAATGCTGCCGACCGTGAGACGTACTATTTCCGTGGTATGTACCTGCGCCTGCTGCGCGCCATCGAGTATATGACCCGACAGCCCGAATGGGACGGCAAGCGCATACTGGTCATCGGCGAGAGTCAGGGTGGGGGACAGGCTGTGGCAGCGGCAGGACTGGACAACCGCGTGTCGGCCGTTGTGCTCAATGTACCTGCCATGCAGGATCTGGGCGGTGCGCGTGCCGGTCGTCGCAGTGGCTGGCCACATCCCATCGAAAACCATCCTTCGCTGTCCGAAGAGCAGCTCGACTGTACGCTCCCCTATTTCGATGGGGCTTTGCTCATCCGTCACTCCAGGGCCGAGATATTCTGTGAGATGGGTCTAATAGACACCACCTGTCCGCCCAGTGCCGTATGGTCGTCGCTCAATGGCGCTCCCGGCAAGTAGACCATCAACTGCGTGCCCTTCCGCACCCACGCCTGGCCCAGTGGCGAGAGCTATCCTGTATGGGACCGACTCTATTACCAGCCGCGTCTGGATTTCATCAGCAATTACCTGAAATAGCCCCACATATTAGCGTGAATTCTATTTTACCCAAAATCAAGAAACAAATCAACAGACACACATAAAGAGTATGAAAAAGACAACGTGTATGATTCTTGTGCTGTTGGCCGCTACCGGCTTGCATGCACAGAAATGGGAGAAGATAGGTGACCGCCCCCAGATGGGATGGAGTACCTGGAACAAGTTTGCCGGCAACATCAACGAGGACATCATCCGCTCCATCGCCGATGCCATGGTGGAGAGCGGACTGGCCGAGGCCGGTTATACCTATATAAATATAGATGACTGCTGGCACGGCAAGCGCGACAAGGACGGCTTCATACAGGCCGACCCGAAGAGGTTTGCCAGCGGTATCAAAAACCTTGCTGACTATGTTCATGCCAAGAACCTCAAACTGGGTATCTATAGCGACTGCGGTACGGCCACCTGCGCCGGTATGCCTGGCAGCTTCGGCCATGAGTATCAGGATGCCTTGCAGTACGCCCGCTGGGGAGTGGACTATCTGAAAGAGGACTGGTGCAATACCGACAACATCAACGCCATCGGTGCCTATCAGCTGATGAGCGATGCTCTCCGCGAGGCTGGCCGTCCCATCTTCCTGAGCATGTGCGAGTGGGGAGGCCATGAGCCCTGGAAGTGGGCTCGCGAGATTGGCCACAGCTGGCGTATCGGTCCAGATATCTGGTGCTGCTTCGACTCCACACGTGTACACGAAGGTGGCTGGACGGACATAGGCGTGATGCAGTGTATCCGTAAGAACGAAGGCCTCCGTGGCTATGCAGGTCCCGGTCACTGGAACGACCCCGACATGCTTGAGGTGGGCAATGGCATGACGGTCAATGAGGATCGTGCCCACTTCACCATGTGGTGCATGATGGCTTCGCCCCTTATCCTGGGCAACGATATCCGCAACATGAGCGAGGATACCAAAGCCATCCTGACCAACCGGGAGATGATAGCCATCGACCAGGATGCCCTGGGCGTGCAGGGCTTGCACCACTGCGACGAGCAGGGGCTGGAAGTCTGGCTGAAGCCACTTGAGGATGGCGACTGGGCCTTCACACTGCTCAATGCCACCCTGGCCCCCATCTCCTACGAGCTCAACTGGCAGCGCTTCAACCTCACTGACACGGAGGTAAGCCGTCGCAGCACCGATTTCGACAAGACCGTCTACAAGGTGCGCAATCTCTGGAGCCACAAGGACGAGGGCAAGACCACCCTCAAGGACAAGGCGTGGAAGAAGCTGGTTGTCCCAGGCCGTGATGTTGTGACCTATCGTCTTACCCCAATCAAGTAAAATACTAAGCAATGGCAGATTTCAGAAAACGTGTACAGCAGGTGCGCACCCGACATGAGGCGCTCCTCTCTCAGCCCAATATCCCCGAAGCATGCGGCAACGGCATCTATACCCGCTACCAGCATCCCGTACTTACCGCAGAGCACACTCCCCTGGCGTGGCGCTATGACTTCAACCCTGAGACCAACCCCTACTTCATGCAACGCATCATGATGAATGCAACCTTCAATGCGGGAGCAATCAAGTGGGGCGACAAGTATGTGGTGGTGGCGCGCGTGGAGGGAGCCGACCGCAAGTCATTCTTTGCCGTGGCAGAGTCGCCCAACGGCATCGACAACTTCCGCTTCTGGGACGAACCCATCACCATGCCCGAGGATGAGATCCCCGGCACCAATGTCTATGACATGCGCCTCACGCGCCACGAGGATGGCTGGATCTATGGTCTCTTCTGCGTGGAGCGTCACGATGACGCACAGCCCGATGACCTGAGTGCCGCCACTGCCACCTGCGGCATCGCCCGTACCCACGACCTGAAGAACTGGGAACGACTGCCCGACCTTGTGGCCGGGTGCCAGCAGCGCAATGTGGTGCTCCATCCCGAATTCGTGAACGGCAAGTACGCCCTCTACACACGCCCTCAGGACGGCTTCATCGATGCCGGTTCGGGTGGCGGCATCGGTTGGGCGCTCATCGACGACATCTGTCATGCCGAGGTGAAGGAGGAGACCATCATCAATGCCCGTCGCTACCACACCATCATGGAGGTGAAGAACGGCGAAGGCCCTCACCCCATCAAGACACCTCAGGGCTGGCTGCACCTGGCTCATGGTGTGCGTGGCTGTGCCAGCGGTCTGCGCTATGTGCTCTATATGTACATGACGGCGCTCAACGATCCCACCCGCCTCATCGCCCAGCCCGGTGGCTACTTCCTCGTGCCCAAGGGTGAGGAGTACATCGGTGACGTGATGAACGTGACCTTCAGCAACGGATGGATAGCCGAGGGTGGCGAAGGTCAGCACGGCGGCGCCATGCACACTGCCCAGGACAAGGTATTCATCTACTATGCCTCGTCCGACACCCGTCTCCACGTGGCCACCTCCACCGTCGGCCAGCTCGTGGACTATTGCCTCCACACGCCCGAGGACGGCTACACCACAGCAACCTCAGTAGCCAACATCAGGACGCTGATTGGACAAAACCGTCAATTCCTCTCATAATATGAAACACATTCACCAGATAGCCTTACTGGCATTTTGCCTCTTGCAAGCCCTTGCAGGACAGGCTCAGCGCGAGCACATCTCCATGGACCAGGGGTGGCAGTTCACCTTCGGCAGTGCCGCCTCGCCAGAGAAGGACTTTGGCTGTGGCACGGAGTATTTCAACTATCTCACCAAGGCCAGCAGCATACACAATGAGGGCCCCTACAGCCCTAAGTTCAATGCCCAGGAGTGGGATCGCAAGCACCGTCAGCAGCATCAGTGGCAGACCGTGGACCTGCCACACGACTGGGTGGTGAACCTGCCCTTTGAGGGTGGAGCCAGTCACTCACACGGCTACAAGACCGTGGGCTACAAGTATCCCGATACGAGCGTGGGCTGGTACCGGAAGACTTTCAAGCTGGGCAAGGAGGACAAGGGACGCCACATCGAACTGCAGTTCGACGGCATCTTCCGGGACTCTCGCATCTGGGTCAACGGTTTCTATCTGGGCGGCGAGCAGAGCGGCTACACCTCTGCCACCTACGACATCTCCGAGTATCTCAACTACGGCGACAGCACCAATCTCATCTGCGTTCGCGCTGATGCCTCGCTGGAGGAGGGCTGGTTCTACGAGGGTGCCGGCATCTACCGTCATGTATGGCTCAACAAGACCGCCCCCATCCATGTAAAGACCTGGGGCACAGCTGTCTGGGCGGATTTCAATGCAGACTTCTCACAGGCCACGCTCCACGTCACGGCTCAGGTAATGGACAACATCATCCCCGCCAAGGGCTACACCTTGCGCCACACCCTGCTCGACGCAGAGGGCCATCCCGTAGCCTCATCTGAGAGCGAGACGATGCAGGTGGAGAAGCCTCATCTGTGGAGCACCGCCGACCCCTATCTCTATCAGGTGAAGACGGATGTGCTGGTGGGCGGTAAGGTGGTGGACACCTACCTCACCACCACGGGTATCCGCCATATCGCCTTCGACAAGGATCGCGGTTTCCTGCTCAATGGCAAGGTGGTCAAGCTCCTGGGTGTGAACCTGCACCAGGATCATGCGGGAGTGGGCGCTGCTATGCCCGACGGCTTGCAGGAATGGCGCTTGCACGAACTGAAGAAATATGGTGTCAATGCCTATCGTGCCAGCCACAATCCCGCCACGCCGGAGACGCTTGATGCCTGTGACCGACTGGGTATCCTGGTCATCGACGAGAACCGCCTGTCGGGTGTCAACGAATATCAGAAGCACGTGATGGCCAGCATGATAGAGCGCGACCGCAATCATCCCAGCGTCATCCTCTGGAGCGTGGCCAACGAGGAGTGGGGCATAGAGTGGAATGAGTTTGGCGAGCGCCTGGCCAGGAGCATGCAGGACTACTGTCACTGGCTTGATCCTTCCCGTCCCGTCACTGCCGCCTCCAGCAGCGGACCCACCATCCTGGTTCCCCTCGATGTGGCAGGCTACAACTACATCATGCAGAATCCCGTGGACGAGAACCGTCGCAAGTTCCCCGAGCGCTGCGCCATCGGCACGGAGGAGACCAGCGGCTGCGGTACACGCGGCATCTACTTCGACGATCGCAAGAACGGCCACATGGCAGCCATCAATCGCAGTCCTGAGGGCAAGGACAGCACGCTCAACTGCATCGAGCGTGGATGGAAGTTCTACCATGAGCGTCCCTGGCTGGGCGGCCTCTTCTACTGGACCGGCTTTGACTACCGGGGCGAACCCAATCCGCTCTCCTTCCCGGCTACCGGTTCGGAGTTCGGCATCCTGGACTACTGCGGTTTCCCCAAGGACGAAGCCTTCTATCTTAAGTCGTGGTGGACGGACGACCCCGTTTTGCACATCCTTCCCCACTGGAACCTCTCCGGCCATGAGGGCGAGACCATCGACGTCTGGGCCTATAGCAACTGCGATGAGGTTGAACTCATCGTCAACGGCAAGAAGCTTGGCCGGAAGAAGATGGAGGACGGCGGCCACCTCTCATGGAAGGCCACCTACCGTCCCGGCTACGTCAAGGCCATCGCCTACAAGGCCGGCCGCAAAGTGCTGGAGGAGCGCATAGAGACCACCGGCGAGGCCACCCAGATGCAATATGCTGTCAGCCAGGAGCCCGACGTCACCATCGTCAACCTCACCCTCCACGACAAGAAGGGCCGCTTCGTGCCCGACGCCTGCATCCCCCTCACCGCGACAGCTTCCGACGGCCTCACCATACTGGGTGGTGGCAACGGCGACCCTGCCTTCCGTGGCGTGGAGCGTCCCAGGGCAGGTGAAAAGCAGTTGGCCATTCCTTCCTTCAACGGTTGCCTGCAGCTCCTTGTAAAAGGAAAAGGAAAGTTGCAGGTGACAGGCCAGGGCTTGACGACCGACATCAATCTGTAATCCTGTTATCCATAACCGAAAGGCTCTCTTCCCAATGATCAAGTGGGGAGAGAGCCTTTTGGTTTACAGCGATTGAAGTAAGTGCACCTACATGGTAGCCGTCAGGAAGGTAGCATTGCCGAAGATGTAGAGCACATTCTCGCAGGCCGGCACCAGGATGGTCTCCCCCTGATGAATCGAGATGCCGTTGATATTGGCCTCACCCCACAGGCACACTACGATGACGAAGGAGTCGCAGTGGAAGTCTATCTGCTGAGCCACCTGCACCACCACGCGATGCACCACGAAGTAAGGGCAGTTGATGAGCTGTGAGGTCGGCTTCGTGCTGTCGTAGCTCGTGCGGTACTCCGGCCACACCTGATAGTCGATGGCCTCCTTGGCCTGCTCCACATGCAGCTCGCGCGGATTGCCGTGGGCATCCTTCCGGCCAAAGTCATACACGCGATAGGTGATGTCGCTCGTCTGCTGAATCTCGGCCAGGAAATTCCCCGCACCTATGGCATGCAGCCGACCGGCAGGCAGGAAGTAGAGATCGCCCTCATGCGCCTCGTGGGAGGCAATGACCTCCTGCATGCGGCTCCGTCCGTTCACCGGTTCTGCCGTAGCCAGCTGCTCGTACTCCTCCGGCGTGATGCTCTTTGACAGACCCGAGTAAATCTTCGAGCCCACATCGCTCTTGATGACATACCACATCTCCGTCTTGCCGGCACATCCATGGCGTTCCATGGCCAGTTTGTCATCGGGATGCACCTGTACGCTCAGGTCCTGACGTGAGTCGATGAACTTTACCAGGAGCGGAAACTTGTTGCCATACTTCTTGTAAACCCGCTCGCCGATTAGTCTGCCCTTGTACTTGTCAATAAGCTCGGGCAATGTCAGTCCCTCATCCACATCATCCACCAGTCCCCGGTGTATGGCCACGCTTTCATGACCTGGTACTCCACTGATCTCCCAGCTCTCGCCGATATTGGGCTGAGCCGTGTATATGCCCTTGAAAGGGGCTATTTGATAACCACCCCAGATGGTAGTCTTCAGGTAAGGTTGGAATTTGTATGGTTTCATATCAACAAGGCTTATCGCCAACAATAGCTTGCAATCTTTGGCAAAAGTAAGCAAAAACTTCTTTACGACCCAATAATGTACAAGGTATATGCATCTCAAGGTAAGTAAAGCACAGCATTGGACAAAATCCGCACTACCCGTTCCCTCCCCCCAAGGGGTTGTCGGTTGCGCCAGTATGCGTATATGGACAATTGTTTCCTCTGATAAACCTCACACGATTCTCGCTTTTGTAAACGAATTCAACTATCGCAAGTGTAAAGCTTGCTCAAATTGGCGGTTTGGCGGTTTGACGGTTGATCATACAGAATAACCGAAAAGCGAAGCGACCGGATCGCTCTGCGACGTAAGGAGACTTTTGCCTACGGGACAAAAGTAGTTCGCTTGAAGGGCAGAAGAACCGAAAAACCTGATAACCAAAGAAGGTTCTTCTGCAGGCGAGCTGCGCGAAGCGGCAAGCCGAGCGAAGCTTGCGAAAGTTGAATTACTTAATTTGCCACTAATTTCTCAAAACTACCCTATTACACAACATTCAAAAAAAGCACCCCCAATTCGGAGGGCACTGAAAAACCCTCTTGATAGCTGAGGTGTAAAAAATAAGATTGCACATATGTAGGTAAAAACTTGCATATGTGCGATTTTTTTTGTACCTTTATAGCGTAATAGAAGAATGTATTATG
>JAZRVZ010000106.1:0-5350 GCA_045599425.1 Bacteroidaceae bacterium
CAGTACCACTGCTTGTAATCCTCGTAGGGAGGGTTTCCGGGACGCACAACCCAATCCTCGGAGCAGATATTCCAAGACTCCACGATTCCCGGCACGGAATACAAGCCCCAATGGAACAGGACGCCAAACTTCAGGTCGCGCCATGTGGATAGCTTCCTCAGGACAAGGCTGTCCGATGGCCACACATAGCCATTCGCTTCCGACTGACGATGAACGAAACTGTTGGTTGCCTGGCCAACAACTGGCTGCATACCTGTCAGCAGGAAGGCAAACAGGACCAGGAAGCGTGCTGCGTTTTTCATGAAATAAAATATAAGAAGGATGAAGGCGTTTTGCAGAAAGAATCCTAATTCCATCACCCCATATTACTCTTTTGGCATTGTTTACCCGACTGTTGCCGGAAGGCGGCCTCATGCCTTTGTCTCACCCTCCTCATAGTTCTCCATGAACATGTTGACACCATCGAAGACAGCGTAAGTGAACTGCGAGATCCAGTCACCCAGAATCATGACACGACTGCTTCGGGAAAGCATCAGATCCAGTTCGATGTGACGGTGGCCGAACAAGAAGAAGTTGATTTGCGGATGTTCCTTCAGGTATTCCTTGGCAAACTTCACCAAAAACTCCTTGTCCTCACCCATATAGGGTTCCTCACCATGCTCCACGGTATGCTTGAGTCGGCTGTGACGCGCCCAATTCAAGCCGAAGGGCAACGACCAGCGCGGATGAATGCAAGAGAAGAGCGTCTGGCAGAGTCTGCTACGGAAGAGGCCGCGCAGGAAGCGAAATTTCTTATCGGGATCTCCCAATCCGTCGCCATGACCGAGGAAGAAGAGCTTGTCACCGATCTCGATGGTGATGGGTTCGTGGTGCAGCTTCATGCCACACTCCGCCTCAAAGTAGTCCTTGCACCAGATGTCGTGGTTGCCTGTGAAGAAATGGACCTCCACACCCATGTCCGTCAGTTCGCTGATCTTGCCCAGGAGACGGGTGTAGCCCTTGGGAACGACATACTTGTATTCATACCAGAAATCAAAGATGTCGCCCAGGAGATAGACAGCACTGGCCTTGTCCTTTATCTCATCGAGGAAACGGACAAGACGGCGCTCCTGCTGGCGGGCATGCGGAATGGCCAGGCTGCCAAGGTGGGCATCGCTGAGGAAATAGACGTTCTTCAAGGCGTGGTATGGCTTAGGGGTTAAAGTTTATGGTTTATGGCCGACTTACATGAAGCCCAGCTCCACCTTGGCCTCCTCACTCATCATGTCCTTGTCCCACTCGGGTTCAAAGACAAGGTTTACATCGACGCGCTTGAAATTATCGATGCTCTCCAGCTTCTGGCGCACATCCTCCACGATGAAGTCGGCAGCAGGACAGTTGGGAGCCGTCAGGGTCATGTCAACCTGCAGCCAATCCTCCTCATCGTTGATCTCAATGCGGTAGATAAGTCCAAGGTCGTAGATGTTTACGGGAATCTCGGGGTCAAACACGGTGCGTAGCATCGCTATCACCTTCTCGTTCAGTTCTATGTTCATATCAGTTTACAATCAAATCATTTATCGGGAAAAGCCTAAAGCCGACACCTTGATCAGCATGCACCTTCATCTTGAATCGAAGTGCCAGATCCGCGCCTACAGCTTGCCGTTTCCGTAATAGGAATAGTAGTTATTGATGCCATCCGCAATGACGATGTGATCCATCAGCTTGAGTCCTACGGCACGGCAGGCATCTGCCAACCTGCGCGTCAGGTCATCATCGGCACGACTGGGCATACTGTTGCCGCTGGGATGATTGTGTGCCAAGGCAATGGAGGTTGCCTGATGGAGCAACGCCGCACGAAGCACCATACGAATGTCCACGCTCGCCTCCGTCAGGCCACCCTTGCTCACCATCTCATGTCCAATGATCTCATGTTTGACATTCAGCAGCAGGATGTGGCACTCCTCGTGGGACAAATCCATCAAGTAGGGACGGAAAGCAGCATAGAGGTCGGCGCTATCACCCACCTTCGTCTTCAACAGGACATCCTCGAGCATTCGGCGCTTGCCCAGTTCGCAGGCAGCCATGATCGTAATAGCCTTGGCAGGCCCCAATCCCTTGTAACGCCCGTCGGTCAGTTCCGCAATCGTCTGCCGACCGAGGTTGCCCAGGTTGTTGCCACAGTCGCAGTAAAGCCGGCGCATCAGATCCACCGCGCTCTCCTCGGTGTTGCCGCTGCCGATGAGAATAGCCAGCAGTTCAGGCACGGTAAGCGCACCAGGGCCACGCGCCTCCAGTTTCTCGCGAGGCCTATCCTCTTCAGCCAGATCCTTAATCTTCCAAGCCATGACAAATTGCTTTCTCAGTCTATTACCCGAAACAAAGGGACTTGCTGAACCCCGTTTGTTTCAGGCAACAAAACTCTTCATTACTTATAGAATGTCTTCTCGAATGCCTGCAGCTCCTCATTCCTGCCCTTCACGCAACGAAACCACCACGCACGGAGGAAACCCGTACCGTAGCCGATGAGCTGGATGAAAGAGGCGGGTATGGACAGTACGCCAACCCACGCACTGCGGTTGCGGAACGTGGAATCGACGGAGATTAGCAGGCAGTAGAGCAGGATGGGAATGAGAGACAACACACAGACGGCCACGCCGAGGGACTGCGTCATGTGTACATCGCCGCCGTAACCACAATCGTGCAAACAGGAAGGCAGAATGAACATAGCCAGTCCCAGCAGGAAGAACAACAGCAGGAAGGCAACACCAAGCGTGAACACGGCAGGCAGCAGGTGAACCAGCTTCAAGCTGCCGGGATGACGCTTCATCAGGTTGATGCGCGCGATACCGCTGTTGTACACCTGACGGAAGAACTTCACCAGGTCCGTCCTGCGCTTGTGCCACACCCATGCCTCGGGAAACAGTCGGCACTTCGCACCACTGTCGTAGATGCGGATGCTGAAGTCGATGTCCTCGCCGAAGCGCATCTTGCTGAAGCCACCCAGCTTGCGGTAGACCTCCGCACGGATGCCCATGTTGAAGGAACGCGGATAGAACTTCTTGTCCAGCTGCTTCCTGCCGCCACGGATGCCACCGGTGGTAAAGAAGCTTGTCATGCTGTAGTTGATGGCCTTCTGAACCGGCGTGAAACTGTCGTGCGCACGGTCAGGTCCGCCGAAGGCATCGCACGGCTCTCGCCGGATGTCATCCTCGACCGCCTGCAGGTAACCGGGAGGCAGGACACAGTCGCTGTCCAGCACGATGAGCCACTCTCCCCTACTGCGCTCCGCACCATAGTTGCGTGTCTGTCCAGGACCCGAGTTGGGTTTGGTATGGTACTGGATATCCAGCCTGTCCCGGTAGCGCTCCACCACCTCCTGGCATGGCACCTGCGAACCGTCCTCCACCACCACGACCTCAAAGTCGCGGAAGGTCTGCGTCGTGAGGCTCTCCAGAAGCTCGCTCACCTCATCGGGACGGTTGAAGACGGGTATGATCAATGAATACTTCATTGCCTTTTTGTTTCTTTATGCTACAAAGGTAGGCATTCTTTCATAAATAACCAAACAATCTCGCCGAAAAAGGCGATTTCCGCCAAAGGGCAACCGTTCCCTTGACAGCGCCGTCGCCCAGCAACGACAAAACCGCCTTCGCCGGAATGGACGAAAGCGGTTTTGCATTATCTTGCCGTCAATGGATTACAATACCTTGAAGTCAATGGTCTTCAGATCCTTGTCCAGTGAAGAGGTACCGTACATGATCTGGTAGCGGCCAGCACGGGTAGAGAGCTCGTCGATGCTGGCATCGTAGTACTGGAATGACTCGCCATCCAGCTCAACCACGGCGTTTCCGGTCTTGCCGGGCTCAAGGTAAACCTTGGCAAAGCCACGCAGGTCCTTGATGGGAGCCTCGGGATAGTCAAGGGCCTTGACGTAAACCTGAACCACCTCGGCACCGGCCTTCTTACCGGTGTTGGTCACGGGAACGGTGATCTTCACCTTGCCGTCCTTCTTCATGCTCGTCTTCGAGATCTTGGCCTTGCCACAGGCAAAGGTGGTGTACGACAAGCCATAGCCGAAGGCATAGAGGGGAGTGCCGCGGAAGTAGCGGTAGGTACGGTTGTCCATGCTATAATCCTCAAAGTCGGGCAGGTCGTTGTTCGAGGCGTAGAAAGTAACGGGCAGCTTGCCGGAGGGGTTGTAGTCACCGGTGAGGATGTCGGCCAGAGCCTGTGCACCGCCCTGTCCGGGATACCATGCCTGAACCAGTGCATCCATCTGATCCTCAACGCTGGCAAAGGCCATGCAGGAACCGGAGCAGTTAACCACTACAACGGGACGGCCGGTACCGTGCATGGCACGGATGAGACGCTGCTGTACGGCGGGCAGCTCGATGGTCTGCTTGTCACCGCCCTCACCCTCCATGCGGGGAGAGATACCGCCGATGACGATGATGGCGTCGGCATTCTTCACCTCGGCAACCACGTCGTCAAACTCAATCAGCTCGTTCTTGCAGATCTCGGCATTCAGCTGGGCAAACTGACCGAAGCTGCGCTTGTACTCCACGACGATGTCGTAGGTCTTGCCGGCCTCCACCTTGAAGGTCTTGTAGCTGTTGCCGCCACGACGACCGAAACCGCCCTGGCGGGCAGCCTGCTTGCTCTCCTCAACCACGGCACCGTTCACCTTCAGCAGGAAACCGTTGTCGGAATTGATGGAGTAGCTCATGTCGCCGGTGAAGTCAGCCACCAGCTTACCGCTCAGGCGAACGGAGATGGAGTCGGATGAAACGCCCTCGGCGAAGCCCCATGCACCAAAGGTGCTGAAGCGGATAGCCTCCATGTAGTCAACCTTGGCAGGCTCACCCTGCAGGTTATTGTTGTTGTAGAACTCCACCTTGACACCCTTGCCGTCGTTCATCTTGGCCAGGTAGTTCTTCATCGTGAAGTCCTGGTTCAGCTCACAGGCCTTCTTGTAGATCACGTTGGCACCGGGATAGGCAGCCTTGATACCGTCGAGCAGGGAGTGGGTGTGCTCCTGGGTGGGAGAACCGCCGTACTCACCGTTCATCAAACCCGAATCGTCGGCATTGGGACCCACGACCGCAATGGTCTTCAGCGACTTGGACAAAGGCAGGATGCCGTTGTTCTTCAGCAGTACCATGGATTCACGGGCAGCCTGGATGGCCGTGGCGTTGTGCTTCTCGCAGCTGATGGCCTCAGGACCGATCTTCGACCAGGGCACCATCTCGTCGGGATCGAACATACCCAACTTGAAGCGCTCACCCAGGGTGATGCGCAGGTGCTTGTCCAGGTCGGCCTCGCTGATGAGACCCTTCTCCAGAGCCTCCTCCAGGACCATGCACACCTT
>JAZRVZ010000107.1:0-8083 GCA_045599425.1 Bacteroidaceae bacterium
TTTGATGATAAAGTCTGTGGCGTACTGTCCCACGAAATTCCGCGGATTGATTCCCTTCCATCCGTATGCCCGTTCCTCGTCCGTAGGCTGATAGCCAGGAGCTGTGTAGCCGTGGTCGAACATATTGTTGTAATGTGGGACATCATAGCCCTGCAGTTGCCAGGGACAGGGTACCAGAATGTCATCCCAGCTGCTGACATCCATATCCGCACCGATCTCCAAAGGCCGACTCTGCGATGTGTCAGTCCATCTGAACTTCCACGTTCCATCCAGGATCCGGCACTCCTGATGCCGCGCTTTCTGGCTGGGCAGGGTAAGGGTGGCGTGATAATCCATCTTGTTGATGCCAACCACCTTGGGATTCTCCCAGTCGGCTGGCTGGGCGGAAAGTGTGGAATGAAGGGTGAGAAGCAAAGACAATAGGGTGAGGATATGTTTCATGAAACGGAAGGTTATGTCATTCAGCTTGCAAAGTTAATACAAAATAACCAACTACCGCGCACTTCTTTCGTGATATGATAGAACAATATCGACATTTATATCCATATTTCTGGGATAAAGTCATGGCAGAATCAATGCAAAGCATTATTTTTGCGGACAAATAACGTAACCAGGCCTACGCCCCGGTCATAAAAATACAACTATGCTGATTGATGAGTTTCATCCTTTGGTCCTGAATGTGGGACTGGCCTTGCACAATGCGGACTGGAACTGGAATGATGTCTACAGTCCCTTTGCCCGCCTGTACTATGTGTGTGACGGAGAGGCGTCCATCAGCATTGATGGCCAGAACTATGCCCTTCGCCCCGGCCATCTATACCTCATTCCACCCTTCGCCAAGCATTGCACCCACTGCTCCGGCCAGTTCAGTCATTATTATATCCATGTTTATGAGGATTGCCGGTCAGACAATCAGAGTGTGTTTGACGAGTTGTCCTTTCCTGTCGAATTGCTGTCCATCCCAGGTGATGAGGCCCTTTTTGCCAGGTTGGTGGAGATCAATCCCCTGATGCTGCTGCCTTCTTCCAACCCCAGATCGTATGATGACAGCCATACGCTGATGCAGAGCATTGTGATGAACAAGAGTCGTTCGCTGTCCCTGAAGATGGAGTCGCGCGGCATCGTCTACCAGATATTCTCCCGATTCATGGAAAGCGCCGTCCAGAAGTCCGTGCATCACGATTCGCGCATCAGCGATGCCCTTCGTTACATCCGCACCCACCTCTCTACCCGCATCAGCGTGGATGACCTGGCCGAGCAGGCCTGTCTGTCCTCCGATCATTTCATCCGACTGTTCCGTCGGGCAGTGGGCAACACCCCCATGCAATACATCAACATCAAGCGCATAGAGAGGGCCCAGATTCTGCTGCTCTCCGAGCAATATTCCATCAAGAAGCTTTCCTACACGCTGGGCTATGAGGATACGTCCTATTTCATTCGTGTGTTCCGTCGTATCACAGGCATCACCCCCACAGCTTTCCTGGAACTTCACGGTAAATCTCAAGGTTGAAGCTATGTATGCCAGTCTGTTTCAAGGATAGGCCAGACGCAGGACTGGTTCTGGAAAAAGGTTCTGACAACAGTGATTTTGCCAGTCAGAACAGATTGGCGAAGAAGTTGATGAAGCGTGACCAGGAACGCTGGTAGCGCAGAGGACCATTCAGTTCCCTTCTGAAAAAAGCGGCATGGCGATTGTTGAGTGTGTCAATGACGTGATGCTTGTATTTACGGTCGCTGATGCGTTTGCTTCCTTCGCGTATACGGTACCGCAAGCCTGTCTCTTCCTGCTGTACCACCTTGCCGCCATCCTTGAGCATATTGATCCAGAACTCCCAGTCCTCACGTGCGATGATGTTCTCGCAATAACCGCCGATGCGCTTCCAGTCGCTCTTGCGATAAAGTGAGGTACAGGGTATCATGTTGTCATGAGCCAGGGCTCGCAGTGAGAAGGGCTTGAGTTTCCAGCGGCCTTGGCGGCCGCCAAAGAACTCTCCTCCGGGCACGGCCACTTTCACCTCGGCATCTGCTTCAAGCTGAGCGACGGCCCATTCCACAAAACCAGGCATCAGAATATCATCACCATCCACGGGCAGGATGTATTTTCCCCTGGCCTCCTCCACGGCATGGTTGCGTGCACGGCAGACACCGGCATTCTCCTGCCTGTAGCAACGGATACGGGCATCCCTGGATGCATAGGTTTCGGCTATGTCGGCTGATTTGTCCTTTGAACCATCATCCACCACCACAACCTCAATGGGCGAGAAGGTGGTCTGCAGTACTGAGTCAAGAGTCTCAGCCAGGTACTGCTCCATGTTGTAGACGGGTATGATGATGGAAACCAGTTTGTCGTTCATTTTTCTGTACAGTGTTTGCCGTTTACGCTTTGTCTGTCGTTAGGGTTATCCCTCCTGTTTATGTACCTATATCTTATCAAATCCCTTGGTGAACTTGCGCCAGTAGTAAAGCAGGGGATTCTTGTACTTGAGCAGCTTCCAGGGCCGGCTCTGGTGCGGACGATGCACTACGGGCAGGTTGCAGAAGAGGTAGTTGTGCAAGCCGGCCTTAAGACTCTCGTGTGAAATGGTCACGTCAAACCAGTTCTTGCTGGGGTTCAGCTGATTGAAGTCGAAAGCCCGCAACAAGGATGTGGTTAGCAGTGAGCAGCAGAAGGAGCAGTGACGCTTGCTATCCACGATGCCCGTCCACTTGGCGGCATAGCCGTAGGGATAGTTTACCAGTCCCGCATCATCCACCGTCACGCTGGCAGCGATGCCACAGTCCCTGCGCTCCAGTGCGCCGTTCACCAGTCCCTGCAGTGTATCTGGCTGTACGGTCACATCGCTCTCTACGATGAGCAGGCCCGCTCCGTCCTCGACACACTGCCTCTGGCAGCGACGCAGTACGAAGAGATAGTTGGGTGACGGATGATCGGTCAGCTCACTCAGGTTGACCAGGTTGATGTTCAGTGCATGGCAGAGTTCAGAGAGCTTCAGGGTGTTCTCCGGCGTGGAATAGTCGTTGTAGACGGTAATGGTGTGTGAAATGCGGATGTGGCTGTCCACGATGGCACGAAGCGTCTGCTCGGTACTCTCTATGCTGTCCTTGACGGGGATGATGATATGTATTTTTTCCACTATTGGGTAATCCTATTATAATAAGGTTGTGTGCTTACTTCCCGTTTTCCTTTTTCCAGCGATCCCAGTCCTCCTTCGTACGCTTCCAGCGGTTGTGTGACCACATCCACAGCTCGGGCTGGCGACGGATGGTCTTTTCCAAAAGACGGAAATATTCATCTGTAATCTGCCAGTCAGGTAACTCCTTGTTGTTATCCTGTCCCATGGGAAAGATATCAATCTCGTAGTATCCGCGCCGAGGCCTGCGGATGTCAAAGTACACGCAGGCAAAGTCGCATTGCTTGATAATGCGCTCAGTGCCTGTGATCACAAGGGTCCCGGGATGGTTGAGGAAGTTGAGGTGATGATAGGTGGCCTGGAAGACCGGCACCTGATCGGACAGGAAACCAATGGCCATGGGGATGCCCTTTCGCTTGTAGGTAAGGATTGTGCGAAGGGTGACGTTCATGGAGATACTTTCATGTCCGAACCGGCCGCGCAGCTTGATCATCAGCGCATTGAAGGCCGGATTTTCCAGGATGTGGTAAATCTGGCCCACGGCCACATTGCCGGGAATGTGCAATCCCGTACTCGTGAGCCACTCCCAGCTGGCATAGTGGGCCAGGTAGAAGATAACACTTCGACCCTGATCCGTATGCCGGGTAATGTGTTCCATACCGTGGAACACTACCCTTCGGCGTATCTCCTCCTCCGACATCGTGGCCAGGCGTATCGTCTCCACGATGTAGTCGCAGAGGAAATGGTAGAAGCGGTGTTCCAGGTCTTTCAGTTCCTTGGCAGACTTCTCGGGGAATGAAGCGGCCAGGTTCTTGCGTGTTACCTTGACACGATACCCTATGACCTTATAGAATATCAGGTAAATGACATGGGAAATTCCATAGAGAATGCACTCTGGCAACAGGGACAGCACGTACGCCAGTCCGTAGAGGGCATAGTATCCCGCCTTCTGCATCCGTGTCATGCCCACGGTGACATCCTGATTATCCTTTCTGATCATGAGCGGATAGGCTTATCTGTCCTTGTACATGGAATCATAGTACTTCTCGTAGTCGCCCGAAGTGATGTTGTCCATCCAGGCCTCGTTCTCCAGGTACCACCTTACGGTCTTCTCAATGCCTTCCTCAAACTGCAGGCTGGGTTCCCAGCCGAGCTCACGCTGCAGTTTGCTGCTGTCGATGGCATAGCGCATATCGTGTCCGGCACGGTCGGTGACATAGGTGATGAGATCCAGGTCGGCACCCTCGGGACGTCCCAGCAGGCGGTCTACGGTCTTGATGACCACCCTGATGATGTCGATATTCTTCCACTCGTTGAATCCACCTATGTTGTAGGTTTCCGCAATGGTGCCCTGGTGAAAGATAAGATCGATGGCCCGGGCATGATCCTCCACGAAGAGCCAGTCGCGCACGTTCTCACCCTTGCCGTAGACAGGCAGGGCCTTGCGGTGACGGATGTTGTTGATGAAAAGCGGAATCAGCTTCTCTGGGAACTGATAGGGACCATAGTTGTTGGAACAGTTGGTGACGATGGTGGGCATGCCGTAGGTATCGTGGTAGGCACGTACGAAGTGGTCGCTGCTGGCCTTTGAGGCGCTGTAGGGACTGTGCGGATTGTACTTTGTGGTCTCGTAGAAGAAGTCCTCACCGTAGGCCTCATGATGTTCACTGCTGCTGGCCTTGGTGGTAAAGGGTGGTTCAATGCCTTCGGGGTGTGTCATCTTCAGGGCGCCATACACCTCGTCGGTGGAGATGTGGTAGAAGCGCTTGCCCTCGTACTTCTCTGGCAGGCTCTCCCAATAGAGCTTGGCAGCCTGCAGCAGGCTGAGCGTACCCATCACGTTGGTGCGGGCAAAGGTAAAGGGATCCTTGATGCTGCGGTCTACGTGACTCTCAGCGGCCAGATGGATGATGCCGTCAACCTGCTCGTCCTGCATCAGCTTGTAGAAGGCATCAAAGTCGCAGATGTCCATCCTGACGAACTTATAGTTGGGCTTGTCCTCCACATCCTTCAGGTTGGCCAGGTTGCCGGCGTAGGTCAATTTGTCCAGGTTGATGATGTTATACTCGGGATACTTGTTCACGAACAGGCGTACAACGTGGCTGCCGATGAATCCGGCACCGCCGGTGATGACGATATTCTTCATGCCTTGAATGTTTTGTGCGGGAAAGCGCTTGCTCGCGGCCTCCCACGGATTTTCATTTCATTGTTTATTATTCAGGTTGGCAATGCACTTTCTGAGTGATTCCGTCCAGTAGGGGATCCTGATACCAAAGGTCTCCTTGATCTTTGTCTTGTCCAGGACAGAAAATGAGGGACGGGTGACGGGTGAGGGAAACTCGTTGCTGTGGCAAGGTTGTATGTCACATCCGGTCTGACCGCTGTACTCTGCAATCATCCTGGTAAAGTCATACCAGGAGCAGACCCCTTCGTCGGAGTAATGGTAGATGCCCGACCCCTTCCAGTCTCCCTTTGTGGGAGAGGATGCGTAGTCGTTGAGAATAGCCACGATGGCCGTGGCCAGATCCCAGGCGTAGGTGGGGGTTCCGACCTGGTCAAACACCACCTTCAGCTGGGGCTTGGTGGCCGTGAGAGTGAGCATCGTCTTGCAGAAGTTCCTGCCGAACTCACTGTATAGCCAGGCGGTACGGATGATGATATAAGACCCTCTCTTGTCTCCCCTGGAGAGAGAAGACAAGCCTTCCATGACATTGATGATATTCTGCTCACCGTGAAGCTTTGTCAGGCCGTAGACACCAGTAGGCGTGCCCTGCTGGTCCTCGCGGCATGGAGTGTTGTAGGGCTCCTTGCCGAAAACATAGTCCGTGGAGATCTGCACAAGCAGACCGTCCACCTCCCTCATGGCCATGGCCAGGTTCTCTGGGGCCGTGGCGTTAAGCCGCTCCACCAACTCATACCTTTCCGGATCCTCTGCACCATCCACATTGGTCCATGCAGCACAATTGACGATGGCATCGACCTGATACTCTGCTACCATCCGACGAATGGCGTCAAGGTCCGTGATATCCAGGTAGGTCGTGTCAAGACCCTCAGCCTGGTTGACATCCGTGAAGATGTACCTGTCAGTGCTCTCGCGGCTGATGATCCGCATCTCGTTGCCCAACTGGCCATTGGCGCCCGTAACAAGTATATTCATTCCCAAATTTGTCTTTTAGCTATGGCTGAAAATAACTTCGGAAGTGCACTTGGGGAAGTTATTTCTTTTATCATCACTCAGTCCAGGTTTGAACCATATTCCCTTACTTCCTCAATGACCTTCAGCAGATACTGGCCGTACTGGTTCTTCAGCATGGGCTGAGCCAGCTGGCGCATACGCTCCTCGTCAATCCAGCCCTTGCGGTAGGCAATGCCCTCCAGGCAACCCACCTTCAGACCCGTACGCTTTTCCAGCACCTCAATGTAGGTACTGGCCTCCGAGAGCGAGTCATGGGTACCCGTGTCCAGCCATGCAAAACCGCGACCGAGTGTCTGCACCTTCAGTTCACCGTCGGACAGGAACTGCTGGTTGACCGTGGTGATCTCATACTCGCCACGTGCGGAAGGCTGGATGCGGGCAGCCACGTCCACCACCTTGTTGGGGTAGAAGTACAGTCCCACAACGGCATAGTTGCTTTTGGGCTTGGCGGGCTTTTCCTCGATGGAGAGGCAGTTGCCTTGCTTGTCAAACTCGGCCACGCCATAGCGCTCCGGATCGCTCACCCAGTAGCCGAAGACGGTGGCCTTCTTCTCCTCCTCGGCCGTGCGTACAGCCTCCTTCAGCATACCGGTGAATCCGGCGCCGTGGAAGATGTTGTCGCCCAGCACCAGGCAGGCGCTGTCCTGTCCGATGAAGTCGGCACCGATGGTGAAGGCCTGCGCCAGACCGTCGGGCGAGGGTTGCTCGGCATACTCAAACCGCACACCATAGTCGCTCCCATCACCCAGCAGGCGCTTGAATCCGGGCAGGTCAAAGGGCGTTGAGATAATCAGAATCTCACGGATGCCTGCCAGCATCAGCACGCTGATGGGATAGTAGATCATGGGTTTGTCATAGATGGGCATCAACTGCTTGCTGATTCCCTTGGTGATGGGATACAATCTGGTACCCGATCCGCCTGCCAGAACTATGCCTTTCATAATGCTTTGACCTTAATTTAATCCTTTGGTTATGAGATCTGGCTTCCGCCCTTCACGGGATGCTCGATGGTGCTGACAGCCACGTTGCCGTCCCAGTCGGTGGCAGAGAGTATCATACCCTCGCTGACCAGGCCGTTCTTGAACTGGCGGGGAGCCAGGTTGGCAATGAAGAGCACCTGCTTGCCTACGAGCTGCTCGGGCTCATACCACTCGTGGATGCCACTGACGATGGTGCGACCCTGGGGCGTACCGTCATCCAGCTTGAACTTCAGGAGCTTCTTCATCTTGGGCACAGCCTCGCACTCCAGTACGGTACCTACGCGGATATCCATCTTCTGGAAGTCCTCGAAGGCAACGGTCTCCTTGACGGGAGCAGCCTCGTAGTTGGCCTCGGCGTTAGCCTTGACGGTGGCCTCGAGCTTGTCGATCTGGAACTGGATGACATCATCCTCGATCTTCGAGAAGAGCAGGCTGGGCTTAGCCAGCTGCTTGCCACTGGGCAGGAGGTCAGTACGACCCAGGTCATCCCAGTTCAGGTCGTCCATGCAGATCATCTGGCGCAGACGGGCGGAAGAGAAGGGCAGGAAGGGTTCGAAGACGATGGCCAGGTTGGCGGTGAGCTGCAGGGAAACGTAGATGACGGTCTTCACACGCTCGGGATCGGTCTTGATGACCTTCCAGGGCTCACAGTCGGCGATGTACTTGTTACCGATACGAGCCAGGTTCATAGCCTCCTTCTGTGCCTCGCGGAACTTGAAGCCCTCGAGCAGAGCCTCGAGCTTCTCGCGTACACCATCGAACTCGGCAAGTCGGAT
>JAZRVZ010000108.1:0-5804 GCA_045599425.1 Bacteroidaceae bacterium
GTACTGCCCAGTAGCGGGTACCGTTCTCTGCACGCATATAGGCGGTCCAGGTTCCCAGCATCTCCTGGGGCACGTAGGGAGGATTGATGGCGGGATACTCGGCCAGGCTGGGGAGCTTGATGGCACCGGAGCCGTTGGCCACGTAGGCGTCGGTCAGCAGCACGACGGGCGTCATGTGCTCCAGGGCAACCTTGCTGGCCTCGAAGGCAGCATCGAAGCAGTCAGTGGGGCTGGTGGCAGCCATGACGGGCATGGGCGACTCACCGTTACGGCCAAAGAGTACCTGCAGGAGGTCGGTCTGCTCGCTCTTGGTGGGCAGACCCGTGGCGGGACCACCACGCTGTACGTCCAGTACAACCAGGGGCAGCTCCATGATAACGGCCAGGTTCATGGCCTCGCTCTTCAGGCAGATACCAGGACCGGAGGTTGAGGTAACGGCCAGGGCACCGGCGAAGGACGCACCTACGCTGGAGGCGCAACCGGCAATCTCATCCTCACACTGCACGGTGGTCACGCCGAGGCTCTTGTGCTTGGACAGCTCATGAAGCACGTCGGTGGCGGGGGTGATGGGATAGGAACCCAGGTAGAGTTTCAGGCCGGCCTTCTCGGCAGCGGCAATGAAACCGTAGGCCGTAGCCTTGTTACCCGTGATGTCCATATAGCGACCGGGCACCTTGTTCCTGGTCTCGATGCGATATACATTGTAGGCACTGCTGTGCGTATTGTGTCCGTAGTCGTAGCCGGCCTGGATGACCTTGATGTTGGCCTCGGCCACACCGGCCTTCTTTGCGAACTTCTCCTTCAGGTAGTTGAAGGCAATGTCCAGGTCACGGTCGAAGAGCCAGCACACCAGACCCAGGGCAAACATATTGCGGCACTTCATGATGCTCTTCACGTCCATGCCACTGTCCTTCAGGCAGTCCTTCACCATGGTGGTGAGGGGGCAGGCGATGACGCGGTCGGGATCGATGTTCATCTCACCCAGGTAGTCCTCGCTCTTGAAGGCGGCCTTCTCCAGGTCCTTGGGACCGAAGGAGTCAGTATCGATAATGATGGTTGCGCCGGGCTTGGCGTACTTGTATTGGGTCTTCAGGGCGGCGGCATTCATGGCCACCAGCACATCACACTGGTCACCGGGGGTGAAGACCTGTCCGGCACCGATGTGTACCTGGAAACCTGACACACCGGTCAGCGAGCCTTGCGGGGCGCGGATATCGGCGGGATAGTCGGGGAATGTACTGATGCTGTTGCCCACGGTAGCAGACACCGTGGAGAAGATGTTTCCGGCCAGCTGCATACCGTCGCCGGAGTCACCGGAGAAGCGGACCACAACCTGGTCCAGTTCTTTTACTTCTAATGAATCTGCCATAATTTAATAATTCGTGTAAACTCTTTCTGTCTTTTTGACGCTGTTGTGATGTCTTGTCATACTCTTCGTCAAGAATATCTGCAAATTTACAACTTTTTTGCCGAAGCATGAAACAATTTGTAACTAAAAGCAACAAGAGACAATCATTTTGATATAAATCAATCAGATTGTCTCTTGTTCATGCCTATAATATGCCTTTTGTACCCCCGCCGGGAATCGAACCCGGATCAAAGGTTTAGGAAACCTCCGTTCTATCCATTTAACTACAGGGGCATCTACGCATCCAGCCTTCCGCATTGCGGCAAGCCGACCGTTAACGGGACACAAAGTAACAAACTTTTCTTTGAATGGGCAAATATTTTGCCAAGAAATACACCTTATTTAATATAATATGAAAGTTTCAGCCCCCAAATATGAAACTCACAGCCCTCACATAACATAAAACGGCACTGCATCAAGGCGATGCAGTGCCGTTTTTCTATCGTTTGTTTCGGGGAATATCAACCCTTCTCTTACTCAGCCTGATTCTTGGCCATCTTCCTGCGCATGATAGCGTATGCGGTAGGAGCGGCAACGAAGATTGAGGACAGCGTACCGAAGATAACACCGAGGATCATGGCAAAGGCGAAGCTGCGGATGCTGTTACCACCCAGGACGAAGATTACAGCCAGCACGATGAAGGTGCTGACAGAGGTATTGATGGTACGGGTCAGCGTGCTGTTCAGGGAGCTGTTGATCAGCTGGTGACGATCCTGCTTGGGATGGAGGCCAATGAACTCACGGATACGGTCGAAGACAACCACCTTATCGTTGATGGAGTAACCGATAGCGGTAAGGATGGCACCGATGAAGGTCTGGTCGATCTCAAGGCTCATGGGGAGGATACCCCAGCAGATGGCATACATACCCAGGATGAACATGATGTCGCAGAACAGGGCGGTGATAGCACCTACAGAGAATGCGAGGTCACGGAAACGAACCAGGATGTAGATGAAGATGGCAGCGAAGGCCAGGAGGACGCTGATGATAGCGCCACGGGTGATGTCCTCAGCGATGGAGGGACCTACCTTCTGGCTGCTGATGATGGCACCGCCAACACGGTTATCGGGGTTCTTGAAGTCCTCGGCAGTCGTCTCAGCGCTCAGCAGGTTGGCACCCTGAAGAGCAGAGAACAGCTTCTCCTCGATCTCGCCGTCAACCTCTACACCCTCCTCGTCGATACGATAGTTGGTGGTGATACGGATGGTCTTGCCATCGGTACCCAGAGCGATGACGCTGGTGTTGCTCTCCTCGAATGCAGCACCCAGTACCTCACGAGCCTGCTCGGGCTGTACCTCCTTGTCAAACACAACAACGAAGTTACGACCACCGGTGAAGTCAATGCTCTTGCTGAAGCCACGGCCCAGGATGAAACCTGCCGAGATGACAACGATGGCACCGAATACGATGAAGCTCTTCTTGGCCATGCCCATGAAGTTGTAGCTGGGGTTCTGGAAGAACTTCTGTGCAATGGAAGTGCTGAAGTTGAGGTTCAGCCACTTGTCCTTGTTCATCATGGTCTCATAGACAACGCGAGTCAGGAACACAGCGGTGAAGAATGAGATACAGATACCGATGATCAGCGTGGTAGCAAAGCCACGGATGGGACCGGTACCGAAGTAGAACAGGATGACACCGGTGATGATACTGGTGATGTTGGAGTCGAAGATGGCGCTGAAGGCGTTGCTGTAACCGGCGGCCAGGGCCTCGCGGGTGCGCTTGCCGCTGCGCAGCTCCTCCTTGGTACGCTCGTAGATCAGCACGTTGGCATCCACGGCCATACCCAGTGACAGAACCATACCGGCGATACCGCTCATGGTCAGGGCTGCCTGGAAGCTGTTCAGGATACCGATGGTGAAGAACAGGTTCAGGATCAGGGCACAGTTGGCCACCATACCGGGAATCAGACCATACATGGCCAGCATGTAAAGCATCAGGATGATGAAGGCGATGATACAGCTCCACATACCCTGGTTGATGGACTCAGCACCCAGTGAGGGACCTACGATCTCCTCGCTGACGATGTGGGCGGGGGCAGACATACGACCAGACTTCAGTACGTTAACCAGGTCGCGGGTATCCTCGGGAGTGAAGTTACCGGTGATCTGTGAGTTACCGCCAGTAATCTCGTTCATTACGTTGGGGGCACTGTAAACCTTGTCATCCAGTACGATGGCAATGGGACGGTGAACGTTCTTCTTGGTCAGGGTAGCCCAGTCACGAGCGCCCTCGGTGGTCATGGTCATGCTTACGCAGGGATGACCCTTCTCATCGTAGCTCTCGCTTGCGGTACTTACTACGTCACCCTCCATGTTGGCACGACCGTTGCTGGTGCTGACCTTCATGGCATGCAGACCGATGAGGTTGGTGTTCTTCTCAACCACCTTACCCTCTTCCTGTACGCGATAGGTGATGTTCTTGACATCCCACTTCAGGGCGATGTTGTTGGCCTTCAAGACATCCTGTACGGCGGGCAGGGCCAGCAGGGAGTCGATGGCAGCCATGCGGAACTTGGGAGCAGCAGCCACAACGCTTGAACCCAGGCCACGACCGCTGTTGTCCAGCAGGGAGGTGAAGGTCACGCAACCGTTGCTGGCAACGGCAGCAGGCTCCTCGGCCTTCTCGCTCTTCAGGGCGTCGTTCAGGCTCTTGCCCTCGGTGGCGTTCAGGGTGTCAGCAGACTCCTCCTGAACCTCGGCAACCTCCTCGGCGGCAGGCTCCTCTGCAGCAGCGGGGGTGTTGGTGAACTGAGCCAGGGCAGCCTCCTTCTGGCAGGCCTGGTCAATCTGGCGGAAGAGGCCCTTCTGCATCACCTCCTCATACAGCCAGCACTCCCAGAACTCCAGGTTGGCAGAACCCTGCAGCAGCTTACGTACGCGCTCGGGCTCCTTCACGCCGGGAAGCTCGACCATGATGCGGCCGCGCTGACCCTCCAGACGCTGGATGTTGGGCTGTGCCACACCGAACTGGTCGATACGGTTGCGCAGGATGTTGAAGGCATTCTCGATGGTTGAGTTAACCTCCTCCTCCAGTACCTTCTGTACCTCAGAGTCGGTGTTGTTGCTCTTCACCTTGCTGCCCAGGGACTCGGTGGCAGAGAATACGCGGCCCAGCTGGTCCTTGCCCTTCTGCTCCTGGTACTTGTCCACGAAGGCAGCAATGACATCACTTCCGCTCTTTGCAGCCTCCTCAGCCTTGGCAATAGCCTTGGCAAAGGCTGAATCGGTGCCCTCACGATGGTCGGACAGAGCCTTCAGTACATCAGGCACACCAACCTCCAGGATGACGTTCATACCACCCTCCAGGTCCAGACCGAAGCTCAGACCCATCTCACGGACGGAACGCATGTTCATCCACAGGAAGCCTTCTTTCTCGCTGTCCAGGATGGTGTCCTGGTACTCCTCAGCTGCCGCATAACCCTTGGTTGCAGCAATCTCATCCACAGTAGACTTGAAGTTTCTGCTCTTTACCGTGATACCCAGGTAAAGGCAGCAGATCAACGCAAGACAGACTGCGATAAGCTTTACAAATCCTTTGTTTTGCATTTTGATTGAATAGATTTATTTAATTATTTGTTTAGGCGCGTGTACGCAATTAGTCCACAAATGTACGCTTTTTCCCCGACATATCGGATATAAAGGCACATTAATTTGCTGTTTACTGCTGATTTTGCTTAAAATCCACCCAGGAAACGATGGGGAAATGATCAGAAACGCCGAGTGAACGGTCAATGAAGGTGTGATGGCTACGACCCTCGGAAGAGAAAAAAAGATGATCGATGCGTACCCAGAATCCCTTCTCATTGTAGGACACGCCCAGTCCGCTGCCACTCTCGCGGAAGGCGTTCTTCATCCTCCGGGCCAGCGTCTGGTAGGTATAGGAGACGGGCGTATCGTTGAAGTCGCCGCACACGATGACATGCCTGTCGCGGTTCTCCTTCACAAAGTCGCGCACCACCCTGGCCTGGCCACCCCGGTAGCGGGCCGACTGTACCATGAGCGGAAGCATGGAACGTCCGCTGCGCTTCACATGCTGGTAGTCCGGCCTGTCCAGGGCCTCCCCGTACTTCTCCTTCACATCCACGGACATGTGGTTGCTCTCCAGATGGTTGTTCACCACCAACACCGTGTCCCCGTCGCGTGCCAGCAGGTACCACCGGCTACCGTTCGAGCGGGTGTCATAGACCAGGGTGTCCGTCTCCAGGATATGCAGTCGGGTGAACAGCGCCTTTCCCTTGTCGCAATGGTGCTCATAGCCCAGCCGCTTCATCTCGCTGACAAAATCCGAGAACTTGTCCGAGGAAGTCATCGTTTCCTGCAGGCAGACGATGTCTGCGTCAAGGTTTTTCAGATATTCCTCAACCTCCTCCCGGTTGGCGTCTCCCCCCAGGTACCTG
>JAZRVZ010000109.1:0-3490 GCA_045599425.1 Bacteroidaceae bacterium
TATTCGCTCGACGAAATGCTAAAAGGGTTAGAGAGATGATTTTACCCATGTTGTTTCATTCTCTCCGCGCGCTCACCGACGAACAGTTGATGGCGCGCGTCTCTGGCAAGGATGATGAGCGTGCCTTCGATGAACTCTATCGCAGGCATACCCGCCGACTCATGGGCTTCTTCCTGCGCCAGTTGGGACACGACGAAGCCGTGGCAGCCGACCTCACTCAGGATACGTTCATGAGGGTTTGGTCATCTCGTGGTACTTACTCCGGCAGCTACTACAGAACGTGGCTTTATAGCATAGCCTATAACCTCTGCAAGAACCACCTCCGACACCTTTCCTACGAGCAAGCCTACGAACAGAAATTAGCACTCATTGGACATGAAGCCGAGGACAACACCTTTGACATAGAGCTGGACAGGCAGGCCTTCGACCGAGCCCTGCAATCTCTTCTGGCAGAGCTTCCTCCCGCCCCTCGCCTCCTCTTCTCCCTTCGTTTTGAGGAGGATCTCAGCATCCCGCAAATAGCCCAGATCATGGGTATACCGGAAGGTACGGTGAAGTCCCGTCTGCATACATTAACCCATCATCTCAAACAAAAACTCATAGCCATAAAACCTTAAAAATTCACAACTTTAAAACCTCATAACCTCAAATATGTCAAACTTTGAAGATATACTACGCGATTCGGCCACCCGTCTCTCCACAGAGGAGAATAAGCACCTGCGTGTCCCCCGTAATCCCATGCAGCACGGCAGCCGTACCTACTGGGGCTGGGTAGCCACCCCCATTGCCGCTGCAGCCGGTGTCATCCTTGGTCTGTTCCTTCCCATCCTGTCCGGCAAGGCCGATGAAGCCATCAGTCTGGTCCAGACACCCGATACAGTCCGCATCACCGAACGTATCAATGATACTATCTACCTCTCACAGGTCGTTGAAAAAGAGAAAATTGTGGAGAAGGTAAAGTATGTGAAGCAACGCGTTGATGCCGCCTCCTCTGCCAATCCTTCTGCCTTGGACATTTCGGGCAAAGAACACGTACCCCAGCATCAGGAACAACCAACCTGCACATCCATCCAGTGCGATGGGATCAACTATTCGCTGCTGGTATCACACTGATTCACAGACTGTCCACTGGCTTCAAGCCTATAGCCCATTGCACAGAATGGATTTTTCATAAAATATGAAACATAAAATATGAAATCACAGGGCGAAACTAAGTAAAAGTTCAGAAACGGCAAAGCAAAAAAAGAAAAAAGTTTAGTTTTCTTCGATGAGCAGGAACCCTTTATTTACGCAGCATCTTCTCTCCATCCTTAATGAACAGACCATTGTCGGGTTCGTGTTGCAGGAGATGGCCATCGAGGGTGAAGAGCATGTGACGTAAGTGCTCCTGGCGTACGGGAGCGGATATGGAGGTGTAGGCATCCCAACCGGCGGAAAGCTGGTCGAGAGTGATGACGCGCGGATCGGTCATTACCTTCTTCCATTCCTCGCGACTGGTCTTGCTCACGAACTTGCCGTTCCAGGTGTTGTACCATGGCATCCACCACGACCACATTGCATTCTCTTCCTCACAATTCTGGATGTCAGGAATGGGACCGTTCTCAGAGAGGGCGATGATCTTATGACCGGCTGAGAGTGTACGGAGTTTGTCAAAGACAGGATAGTTGCTGGAGTAGTCGAAGTCGGCGTTGTAGATGTCGGCCGAGATGACGTCATAGAAGTCTTCGCCAGGATTCCAGTCCTTGTCGTTCACGTCGGCGTTCCATATCCAGACGACGTTGTGGACGCCCTTTACCTTTGTCATTTCCTTGTATATCAACTGATAGAGTTTCTTGAAAGGCCCAGCTCCCTCGCGTCCCCACCAAAACCATCCGCCACTTGCCTCGTGAAGTGGGCGGAAAGTGCATGCCATGCCCTCGCGCTGAAGTTCCAGGAAGTAGTCAGCCACGATGTCAATATCTTTGATTATGTTCTTATAAAGCGTGGAGGAGGTGTTCCAGCTGCCGTCAGCATTCAAGGCATCCGTGATTCGCATGTCCGTACCAGTGGTATAGAATTCGCTGGTATTGTGGCTAGGGTCGCGCCAGTGCCAGGTGAAGTTAGGCAGTCCACCCCGACGCCAGGTGTCCTTGGCCAGATTGATGGCACTGCGTGTATAGTCCTTGTCCCAGGAGTTGGTGGAGGTGGCATTCATGAAGTCAAAACCAATCAGGGCAGGATACTTGCCCGATGCCGTGTAGACAGCCTTAACGTCGGCATGCAGCTTCACATTGCTGCTGCTTGACCCCATCTCGCCCGTCATCATGCCCGAAATGATGCGCTTGCCGAAGTTGTCCAACAGAAAGGAGTACATGGCACGGCAGGCCGTGGTGGCCTCTGGATCAACCGGCGAGGTAGATATTTCGAAGGGAACGGCACGTTCACTACTACTCTCCAATCGTATATAGTCGATGGCAAACCAGGTCCAGTTGGGGGTAATCTCTATGGTGTTGTCGCCCTGCTTCATGATGTACGTGCCCACTTCTATTTCCGTATAAGCGTTCAGCCGGAAAGAGGCATTGGTGCCGTTCACGATGCAATTCACCACCTTCTCGCCACCCAAGCCTTCACCACCTACATAGACAACGTACTTCTGCCGGCTTTCGCTGCTGAACGAGAAGCTGACGCGGGCATTGCCCTCTGTCATCTTCAATGCCTTACGTCCCGAATATTTACTACTCGTGATCACTTCGCAATTGGTGTGTTCTGCATTCTCTGCCTCCAGCTTCACGTCAGCACGGATGGATAGCCCCTGCAGGAGGAAGAACAGCATGGAAATGAGTGTGGCCTTCTTCATGGTTCCTAATCTCAAGTTTTGGTATTGCTACTGCAAAAGTAGTCATTATTTCTTATATACTTATGATACTATATTGCGAAAATGTTACACAAATTGTTTATTTTGCCCAACCTAATTGCATATTTCCCGAAAAAATGCGATATTTGTAGCGAAATAAAGGAAAGTTGTAAACTACGAATAACGCTGAACACACGGACAATAAATCTAATAGATCCTCGCTATCACGTAATTTTTACTTACATACTAACATTTTGAGAAATGAAGAAAACACTTTTCCTGATGGCATGTATGTCTGCGCTCAGCGGCATGGCACAGGACTATACCCAGGAACTGTCAGGCGTAAGGACGGAGGTCAAGTTCTACAGCGACGACATCGTGCGCATCACCAAGTATCAGACGGCTGATGCGCAGGCGCTTACCGACCCGAAACTGGTGGTGACCATGACTCCACAGAAGGTGGAGCTGACCCTTCGCAAGGGCGACAGGCAAGACACGCTGGTGAGCAAGAATGTCATGGTGGTATGTAGCAAGACCAGCGGCGTGCTGAGTTTCTACCGCACCGATGGCAGCCTGTTGCTGAAGGAGCGCACCAAACCTACTTTCACGAAGCGTACCAGCCACAAGGTGGACCCCTACAATGTGTCTCAGTCGTTC
>JAZRVZ010000110.1:0-29909 GCA_045599425.1 Bacteroidaceae bacterium
GGGATGCTGGTTGGCCACGTTGTGGGTTTCGGCGGGATCTTTCCTATAATGATATAGCTGCGGATCGTTCAGGTAGCCGGTTTCGATGGCCGGTCCCCAGCTGATGACTGGTTCGCCGTTGAAGGGTGCAATGTACTTCCATTCCTTGGTGCGGAGCGTCAGGCTGCGACTGGCGGCCATGCTCACGGCAAAGGGGGCATCCTGCTTGCTGCGGCCCAGCCAGGTATCCAGATGGTCGCGGGTGTCTATGCCCTGACCCTCAGGAATCTGTCCGCCGATGAGCCGGGCCAGGCTGCCCATGATGTCAATCTGCGAGACGAGACTCTTGCTCTCCTTGCCTTTCCGGATATGACCGGGCCAGCTGACGATGAACGGGATGGTACTGCCGGCCTCGAAGGCACTGTACTTGCCACCGCGGAAATCGCCTCCGGGACGGTGTCCGGCCTCTTCGGCCAGTTCGATGGCACGGTCCTGGTAGCCGTCATCCAGTACGGGACCGTTGTCGCTGGTCAGGATGATGAGGGTGTTCTCCGTCAGGCCTAACTTGTCCAGTTGCTCGGTGACGCACTGGATGGTCCAGTCAAACTGCAGGATGGCATCGCCGCGCAGGCCCATGGGACTCTTGCCGCGGAAGCGGTCGTGTGGATAGCGGGGAACATGCACGTCGTTGGTGGCCAGGTAGAGGAAGAAGGGTTCGTTCCGGTGCTCATCAATGAACGACAGGGCGTGGCTGGTGATGCTGTCGGCGATGTTCTCGTCCTTCCACAGGGCCTGGCCGCCACCCTTCATCCAACCGATGCGGCCGATGCCGTTCACCACGCTGTAGTTATGGCCGTGCGAGCTGGTCAGCTTCAGCTCTTCGGTCTTGTAGTCCTGATAGTTGCGTACCCCCTCGAAGGCCTTCTGGTAACTGACCTCGATGGGCGCGGATGGGTCGTAGTTGGCCACCCTGCCATTCTCGATGAACACACAGGGAACACGGTCGGCCGTGGCGGCCATGATGTAGCTGTAGTCAAAACCGATGTCGGCCAGATGTTCGTCCAGCGGCGCGTTCCAGTCCTGGGCGGCGGTCTTGCTGCCCAGTCCCAGGTGCCACTTGCCTATGGCGCCGGTCTTGTAGCCTTGCTGGCGGAACAGGTCGGCCAGCGTGAACTGGCTGGGTGAGATGATCATGCCGGCATTGCCCGCCGCCACGTTGGTGTTGGCCTTGCGGAAGGGATAGCAGCCGGTCAGCAGTCCGTAGCGCGAAGGCGTGCTGGTGCTGGCCACGCAATGGGCATCGGTAAAGCGTATGCCACGCTTGGCCAGGCGGTCTACGGCCGGGGTTTTCACCCCCTTGGCGCCATAGCAGGAGATATCGGCATAGCCGAGGTCATCGGCCACGATGAGGATGACATTGGGCCGCTGACCCTGGGCCATTCCCTGAAGGGAGGCAAGACTCAGCAGCGGAAGCAGGGCGTGGGTTTTGTCTATCATGATGGATTCTTGTTATTTCTTATGTTGTGGGATTTTTCTTGTGCAACAGGAACTGCAGGCTTTCCCGCAGGATCCTTGCTCCGCTCACCCATAGGATGCCGACATAGAGCACGGCAGCAACGGCAATCTTGGCCAGCAGGGCGAACCAAAGGTTTTCGATGGGGCGGGTTATGCCCCAGGCCACGGCCATGACCAGCACGGAGAAGAGCAGGAAGGGGGCGATGTCCCGCATGACGTCCAGGAAACGCAGACGGATGAGCCGCCAGGCAAAGGTCTGCCAGACAAGCAGCCAGAGAATATTGACGGACACGAAGAAAAGCACCATGGCCCGGATGCCGTAGGGATGGAGCAGGATGAGGCCCGCCCAGATGATGACGCAGATGGTCACCGTACACCAGAAGTTGATGTTGGAGCGCCCCTGGCTGATGGTCAGGTTGCTGTAAAGCGTGGTGATGGGGAAGAAGGCTCCGTAGACGCTCAGCATGCTCAGCAGCATGGCACTCTCCACCCACTTCTCGCCTCCTACGATCAGTAGGAATTCCCTGGCAATCAGTCCCATGCCCAGCATGCAGGGAAAGGACACAAAGCAGATGAAGCGCAGCATCTTGCGGAAGACCTGCCGATAGCGTGCCTGGTCGTCCCGTACCTGGGTCAGGACGGGCTGTGCCACGCCGGTCACCATGCCGTTGATGGTGTTGATGCACATGTCATCCCACTTGCGGGCATTGCTGTAGATGCCGGCCTGGTGGTCGCCGTAGAACCTGCCCAGCAATACGCCAAAGGCATGAGCGTTGAGGTTGTTGAAAAAATAGGTCAGGAGCAGTTTGCTGCTGAACCCGAACATCTCCCAGGCAGGACGCAGGTCAATCCTGAAGGAGGGTCGCCAGGGCGAGTAGTACCAGTTCATCAGTGCAACGCAGAGGATGAAGGTGACATTCTGAGCGGCCAGCGCCCAGTACTTCATGCCCAGAAAGGCCATGCAGACGCCCGTCGTGCCGGATATCAGCAGGGCAACGATGGCAATGATGCAGGTCTGCTTGTTCATCAGGTGAATGAAGAGGTAGGCCCGTTGGACGGTTCCCCAGCTGCTGATGAAGAATCCCAGGAACAGGAAGCGGGCAAGCGGGATGAGTTCCGGATCGTTGTAGAAGCGGGCGATAAGCGGTGCGCAGCAGAACAGGATGAGGTAGAGGATGGCGCTGACGCCGATGTTGAACCAGAATACGGCATTGTAGTCGCGGTGCGAAGGCTCCTTCCTGTTGCACAGCGCTGCCGTGAAACCGCTTTCCTGAAGGGTTCCGGCAATGTTGGCAAACACCATCAGCATGGCAATTTTGCCATAGTCGGAGGGGTTCAGCCGGTTCAGGAGCACGATGCCGAAGAGGGCACCGAGCAACTGCACGGTGCCGTTGTTCAGGATGCCCCAAAGCAGTCCTCTGGCGGTCTTTTGTTTCAGGTTGTCTGGGCTTGGCTGGCTCATGGATGTGTTTGTTGGATCGGGTAGCTGCCGTATGGCGCTAAGCCGCGTCTTTTCAGCGTATTCTACCGCAAAAGTAATGAGAAATGTCGAAATCGGCAAGTTTTGTCTTGTTTTCTTCACCTTTTCTTTGTCAATCGCAGAAAATATCGTAATTTTGAACCGGAAAGGCATGACCTTCCGGAAGGCCATTGTTTTTCTGCTGTCTGAAGTGAGAGGAGGACAAGGGAGAGGAATTGGCTGAGAAAGCAAGAAACGAAACAAAATATAAGATTCTCTTTATGGAAAAAATTCAAGAACTTACCGAGAAGATCTATCGCGAAGGCGTAGAAAAGGGTCAGGCCGAAGGTGCCCGTCTCATTGAGCAGGCTCAGGCCGAGGCTGCACAGATCGTGGCTCAGGCCAAGGAGCAGGCTGCTGCCATCGAGGCCGGTGCCCAGAAGAAGGCAGCCGAGCTCAGCAACAATACCAAGAGTGAGCTGAAGCTGTACACCAGTCAGGCGCTGAACGCCCTGAAGAGCGAGATTGCCAACGTGATGTCCGACAAGATCGTCAAGGAGGCTGTGGGTGGCCTGGCTGCCGACAAGGATTTCCTGGGACAGTTTGCCGTGGCCCTGGCCGGAAAGTGGGTGGAGAACGAACCCGTAGTGATCAGTACCGGTGATGCCGCCAGCCTGAAGGCCTACTTTGCCGACAAGGCACAGGGACTGCTGAGCCGCGGCGTGACCATCGAGCAGGTCAACGGTATCAACTGCCTCTTCACCATCGCTCCCGCCGACGGCAGCTACAAGGTGAACTTCGGCAAGGAGGAGTTTGAGACCTACTTCAAGAATTTCCTGCGTCCCCAGCTGGTTGAGATGTTGTTCTAATTCAGGTTGCAAGGTCGGAGCAATCAATGCTCCTTGTGAGGTCATAGGGTTGCAAGGTCGGAGTTGGCCAGAACCTCAGAACCTCAAAACCTCAAACCCCCAAAACCCAAAAGAAACCCTATGGGCAGTTACTATTATTTAATGACAGACGTTCCCGTATTGTCGCCGGACGGAAGCTGCAAGGGCATCTCGTATGCCGACTTCCGCCTGATGTGCAAGGAGGAACTGTCAAAGCCAGATATGAGGTTGCTCTACACCGTCTATCTGAGGCAGGATTGCTACAACCTGCTCAAGCTGCTGAAGAATCCTGAAGCGGAAATCAAGGTGCTGGGCAACTACTACGTGGAGGAATTGCTGAAGCTCATCGAGGAGTGTAACTACGACGACAGTAAGATCGTGGGCTACCCCTCGTTCCTGCCGCAGTTCCTGATGAACTCCTACTATGTGCGCAAGGACGAGCCCGGCTATTTCCCTGAGGACGATCTGATGATGGCCTTCTACGAGTATGCCTTCAGGAACAAGAACAAGTTTGTGGTGAAGTGGTGGAAGATGAACTTCAACATCACCAACATCCTGACGGCCCTGATTGCCCGCAAGAATGGCTGGAACGTAGCCGACTACATCCAGGGTGACAACGAGATCACCGAGATGATGCGCATGAACAAGTCGAAGGACTTCGACCTGGGACGCGAATATGACTATGTACCCGAGCTGATGAAGATTGTGGAGATCGAGGACCCCGTGGAGAAGGAGAAGCGCATTGATGCCTACAAGTGGGTATGGCTGGACGAGCATACGTTTGCCGATGCCTTCTGCATCGAGGCAGTCTTTGCCTACCTTTGCAAACTGGAGATGCTGGACCGCTGGGAGAAGCTGGATCCCGTGTCGGGCAAGCAGACCTTCACCGAGATCATCGAGAACCTCCGCGGCGAGGCCAAGGTGCCCGAGGAGTTCGTGACGCACAGCGTCTATGACAAGGCTGCTGGCGGGTATGATAAATCTGAGAAATAAATAAAACGAAATACATAAAATGACAAAAGGAACTGTAAGTGGCGTAATTGCCAACATGGTGACCCTCCGCGTTGACGGTCCCGTGAGCCAAGGCGAGATTTGCTACATCGAGACAGGCGGTGACCGCCTGATGGCCGAGGTCATCAAGGTGCTGGGTCAGGACGTGTACGTGCAGGTATTCGAGAGTACGCGCGGCCTGAAGGTTGGTGCCGTGGCTGAGTTTACCGGTCACATGCTGGAGGTTCAGCTGGGTCCCGGTATGTTGAGTAAGAACTATGATGGTCTGCAGAACGACCTGGACAAGATGGAGGGTGTCTTCCTGAAGCGTGGACAGTACACCAATCCCCTGGATGACGATCGTATCTGGGACTTCACTCCCATCGTCAAGGTGGGTGACAAGGTGCAGGCCAGCGACTGGCTGGGTCAGGTTGTCGAGAACAGCCAGCCCCTGAAGATCATGGCCCCCTTCCAGATGGAGGGTACGGCTACCGTGAAGTTCATCGCAGCTGCCGGTCAGTATAAGATCAAGGATGTAATGGCCATCCTGACCGATGCCCAGGGCAAGGACATCGAGGTGAACATGATCCAGCACTGGCCCGTAAAGTTCGCCATGACGAACTACAAGGAGAAGCCCCGTCCCTTCAAGCTGCTGGAGACCGGCGTACGCACCATCGATACCTTCAACCCCATCGTAGAGGGTGGTACCGGTTTCATTCCCGGTCCCTTCGGTACCGGTAAGACTGTACTGCAGCACGCCATTTCCAAGCAGGCTGAGGCCGACATTGTAATCATCGCCGCCTGTGGAGAGCGTGCCAACGAGGTTGTGGAGATCTTCACCGAGTTCCCCGAGCTGGTAGACCCCCACACCGGTCGCAAGCTGATGGAGCGTACCATCATCATCGCCAATACCTCTAACATGCCCGTGGCCGCCCGTGAGGCTTCCGTATACACAGCCATGACCATGGCCGAGTACTATCGCTCCATGGGGCTGCGTGTCCTGCTGATGGCCGACTCGACCTCCCGCTGGGCACAGGCGCTGCGTGAGATGTCCAACCGTATGGAGGAGCTCCCTGGTCCCGATGCATTCCCCATGGACCTCGGTGCCCTGATCTCCAACTTCTACGGTCGTGCCGGATACGTTTACCTGAACAACGGTCAGGTAGGTTCCATCACCTTCCTCGGTACCGTGTCTCCCGCCGGTGCTAACCTGAAGGAGCCTGGGACGGGGAATACCAAGAAGGTAGCCCGCTGCTTCTATGGTCTGGAGCAGGATCGTGCCGACAAGAAGCGCTATCCCGCTGTGAATCCCATCGACTCCTACTCCAAGTACCTGGAGTATCCTGAGTTCGGAGAGTACATTGCCAACCACATCAACGACAAGTGGATCCCCAAGGTACTTGACCTGAAGACCCGCATGCTGCGTGGTAAGGAGATTGCCGAGCAGATCAACATCCTGGGTGACGACGGTGTACCCGTAGAGTATCACATTACGTTCTGGAAGTCTGAGGTCATCGACTATGTCATCCTGCAGCAGGATGCCTTCGATGAGGTGGATGCCGTGACTCCCCTCGAGCGTCAGGAGGAGATCCTGAACCTGGTTGTCTCAATCTGCCAGGATGAGACTCACAGCTTCGACACCTTCCTGGATGTAGTTGACTACTATAAGAAGATGATCAACCTCTGCAAGCAGATGAACTACTCAGTCTACAAGAGCGATCAGTACAATGAGTACAAGCATCAGGTTGAGGAAATGATCCAGAACGGTTAATTATAAGAAGGTATAGGTATAAACCCCAAACCATAAACCCTAACCATTATTATGGCAACAGCATTTCAAAAAGTATATACTTCAATCAGCCAGATCACCAAGGCTACGTGCTCGCTCAAGGCGAAGGGCGTAGGTTACGATGAGCTGGCCACCATCAACGGCAAGCTGGCCCAGGTGGTAAAGATCATGGGTGACGACGTAACCCTCCAGGTATTTGAGGGTACGGGCGGCATTCCCACCAATGCAGAGGTAGTATTCCTGGGCAAGTCTCCCTCACTGAAGGTGAGCGACCAGCTGGCAGGCCGTTTCTTCAATGCCTACGGTCAGCCCATCGATGGCGGTCCGGAGATCGAGGGCAAGGATGTTGAGATCGGTGGTCCCTCTGTGAATCCCGTTCGTCGTCGTCAGCCCAGCGAACTCATCGCCACCGGTATTGCCGGTATCGACCTGAACAACACCTTGGTGTCCGGTCAGAAGATTCCCTTCTTTGCCGACCCCGACCAACCCTTCAACGAGGTAATGGCCATGGTAGCCATGCGTGCCAAGGCAGACAAGATCATCCTGGGCGGCATGGGTATGACCAACGATGACTACTACTTCTTCCGCAACACCTTCTCCAACGCCGGTGCGCTGGACCGCATCATCTCTTTCATCAACACTACCGAGGACCCCGCCGTTGAGCGTCTGCTGATTCCCGACATGGCACTGACCGCTGCCGAGTACTTCGCCGTGGAGAAGAACGAGAAGGTACTGGTACTGCTGACGGATATGACCTCGTATGCCGACTCACTGGCCATCGTGAGCAACCGTATGGACCAGATTCCTTCAAAGGACTCCATGCCCGGTTCACTCTACTCCGACCTGGCCAAGATCTATGAGAAGGCCGTACAGTTCCCCGAGAGCGTAGGTGGCGGTTCCATCACCATCATCGCCGTGACCACCCTGAGCGGTGGCGACATCACCCATGCCGTACCCGATAACACCGGTTATATCACCGAGGGTCAGCTCTACCTGCGCCGCGACTCTGACGTAGGTAAGGTCGTTGTCGATCCCTTCCGTTCGCTGTCCCGTCTGAAGCAGCTCGTGGCAGGTAAGAAGACCCGTAAGGACCACTCACAGGTCATGAATGCCGCCATCCGCCTGTATGCCGATGCCGCCAACGCCAAGACCAAGCTGGAGAACGGTTTCGACCTGACGGACTACGACAACCGTTGTCTGGACTTCGCCAAGGACTATGCCGCCAAGCTGCTGGCCATCGATGTCAACCTCAACACCGAGGAGATGCTCGATGTAACCTGGTCACTCTTCCGCAAGTACTTCAAGCTGGAGGAGGTTAACATCAAGAAAGAATTCACTGACATTTATTGGAAATAGTAAATGGCAATCAAGTTTCAATACAACAAGACTTCGCTTCAGCAGATCGAGAAGAACCTGAAGATGCGACAGCGTACCTTGCCCATCATCAAGAGCAAGGAGACAGCCTTGCGTCTGGAGGTCAAGAAATGCAAGGAGGATGACGTCGCACTGCAGAAGAAACTGGAGAGTCAGATCGGAGGCTATGAATCCATGTATGCCCTTTGGGGGGAGTTCGACCCCAGCCTGGTTGCCCTGAAGGACGTGGAGATGTCGGTCAAGAAGATCGCGGGCGTACGCGTACCTATTCTTGATAACATCCGACTGGAGGTCAAGCCCTTCGGACTGTTCAGTTCCCCCAAGTGGTACTTCGACGGCATCAACCTGCTGCAGGGTCTGGCCAAGACGGCCGTGGAGCGTGAGTTTGTGCAGGCCAAGCTGCATCTGCTGGAACATGCCCGCAAGAAGACCACCCAGAAAGTGAACCTCTTCGAGAAGGTGCAGATTCCCGGCTATCAGGAGGCCGTGCGCAAGATTAAGCGATTTATGGAGGACGAGGAGAACCTGAGCAAGTCAAGCCAGAAGATCCTGAAGTCCCTCCAGGAAAAGCGTGCCAAGGAAGCAGAAGGAAAGGAGGACAGCGTATGGTAGGAAAAATGACCAAGTATACCTTCCTGGTATATCACAAGGAATATGATGCCTTCCTTCAGGAACTGCGTCAGCAGGGAGTGCTGCACGTCAAGGAACGCGAAAGTGGCGAGGCCGTGGCCAACAGTCAGCTGAACGAGTTCCTGGGCAGCAGGAACCAGCTGGAGGAACTCAGGAAGGACATGCTCCTCACCCTGGGAAATGCCGTGGCAGCGAAGAACGGTCCGGCAACCGGCATCGAGGCCGTACAGGCCGAGTATGCCCGGTTCGGTGCCCAGCGCACCGAACTCAGTCTGGAACTCGCCAACCTGCAGACGGAATACAGTCAGTTGCAGCCCTGGGGCAAGATTGACTGGCAGAGCGTGGCCCGCATCGAGGAGGCCGGCTATGAGGTTGGTTTCTATTCCACCACCTTCCTTACCGTCGAGGACCAGCAGATGTTCAACCTCATCGAGGTAGGTGAGAGCGGCAGCCGCCGGCTCTTCCTGGCCGTCAATCCCAAGGACACCCTGGTGGACGTGATGGCCGAGAAAATCAACCTGCCCCGTAAGGATGTGGACGAGCTCAGCCAGGAGATCGAGGCTCAGAAGGCCAGGATTCGCAGTCTGGATGACGAGAAGAAGGCCTATTCCGTGGCACATCTGCAGGATGTCAATCGTGCACTGGCCCAGCTGCAGGACTCCATCAACCTGGAACAGGTGAAGCTCAATACCGGCGCAGAGGCCGAGCATCACGTCTGCCTGCTTGAAGGCTTCTGTCCCAGCGACAAGGCCGAAGCCCTGAACCAGATGCTGGACAAGCAGGGCGTATGGTACAGCCATCATGAGGCAACCACAGAGGACAAGGCTCCCGTCAAGCTCATCAACAATAAGTTGGTCAGCCTCTTCGAGTCCCTGACTCGCATGTACGGTCTGCCCAGTGCCACCGATGTCGACCCAACGGCCATCCTCTCCATCTTCTTCACCCTCTTCTTCGCCATCTGTGTGGCTGATGCAGGCTATGGTATCATCCTCGTACTGCTCTCCCTGGCAGACATCAAGATGGGTGGAAAGATCGGTAAGGTGCTCTTCGGCATCAACTTCAAGCTGGTGCTCGTACTGGGTATAGCCTGTATCTTCATCGGTGCCTTCCTCGGTACCGCCTTTGGTATACCCCTGCATGAGCAGGACTGGGTGCCTCAGGGGTTGAAGGACTGCATGCTCGTCGGCACGTTCCCCGGTACGAATTATGACATACAGATGGTTGCCTCGCTGCTTGTCGGTATTGTCCACATCGGCCTGGCTATGACCGTCAATGCTATCAATGTCACCCGTCTTCGTGGCTTCATGGATTGCCTCGGCACCTGGGGCTGGTGGTTGGCCTTCGTGGGCTCAGCTACCGTGGGCGGACTCACCTTCTGGGGTGTCATTCCTCAGGAGCAGTTCCTGCCCATCCTCTTCGCCATCCTGGGCGTATCTGCTGTGGGCATCTATCTGCTCAACAACATGCAGCGTCTCAGGAACAATCCCGTTATGGGTTTGATAATCAATCCTTTGGCAGGTCTCTATGATACCTACAACATGGCCTCTGGTCTGATGGGCGATATCCTTTCTTACATCCGTCTCTTTGCCCTCGGCATGGCTGGCGGTATGCTGGGAAAGACCTTCAACGACCTGGCCTTCATGGTGCTGGGTGACAATCACGCGTTGCCCACAGTCCTTTTCACAGGTCTTGGCTTCGTGCTGATCATCCTCATCGGCCACATCCTGAACATCGCCATGAGCTGCCTCTCGGCCTTCGTACATCCCCTGCGTCTGTCGTTCGTGGAGTACTTCAAGAATGCCGGTTACGAGGGTAAGGGTATCGAGTACCGTCCCTTCGAGGTGACCAAGGAGGTGAACTAAACGATTATTCGTCTAAACGTGTAAAAAAACAACTAAATAAACAAAAACAAAAACAATTATGGAACAAATTTTAGGTTATCTGGGTCTCGGCTTGATGCTGGCCCTCGCAGGTATTGGTAGTTGCTATGGTACCACCATCGCAGGTAGTGCAGCTGAGGCTGCCTTGAAGAAGGACAACTCAAAGTCTTCAGGCTACATGATTCTCTCTGCCCTCCCCGCTACCCAGGGTCTTTACGGCTTCCTGGCCTTCCTGCTGCACAACGGTAAGGTATCCAGCGATCCCATTCTGTGGTTTGGTGTTGGCTGTGGTGTAGGCCTCGTATGCTTCTTCTCAGCCATCCGTCAGGGTAAGATCTGTGCTGCCGGTATTCAGGGTCTGGCCCAGGGTCACGACGTACAGACCAACACCATGATCTACGCCGCTCTTCCTGAGTTCTACGCCATCCTGGCACTGGTTGCAACCTTCCTGGTGTAATCTCCGGAATAAATACTTATAATGATGAGGGCGTGTCAAAAGTAACTGACACGTCCTCATCATTTTTTACGGGGTGTTTCAGGTCTCTTTTTGACACTTACACCCATTCTTTGTTGCTTTCCTGGTAGTTGGTTATTTCTGCTGTTTCACACGAAACCCACTATAAGAACCACTTTTTTTGCCTGTTTCCTGATGATCCGAGCGGCAAAGCCACCACCACTGGCCATGCGTATCTGGATGGGACTTGCCGAATCAGGAGTGATATGGAAGTGTTTCACCGCATAGTCAGTCGCACTCTTGTCTGCATTAACGCCATCCTGAAAGAGTGTCATTTCGTATTCTCCCTCAGGCAGGAAGTCCAGATTGAGAGTGATGGTGCGCGGTTCCCAGCTTGTCTCGCCTGCCACATACCAGTTGTCACCCTGGCGTCGGGACATGATGATATATTCGCCCATCTCACCTTGAAGGCAACGCATTTCCTCGTAGATTGCAGGAAGGGACGAGATAAAGTCCGTACACTCCTGCTCCTTCTGATAGATGGAAGGATTGTCGGCCAGCATGGTGAGAGGCGATTCGTGCACGATGTAGTGCGCCAGTTGGTGGCAACGTGTACCCATCGTCAGGGGATTGCTATAGACCGGCTGGAAGTCGGCTGCCGTGGCGTTGCGCATGCCACCGGGGGTGAAGTCAACGTAGCCCGCCATGCCACGGATGAAGGGGAAGGTGACATCGTAGAGTGGCATGTCCTTCTCTGGCTCGTCCACCTGACGCCCATCGCGTGTCCCCTTGAAGCGCTGGGTCCACTTTACCTCCTCCATGCCAAAGACACTTTCAAAGTTAATGACGTTGGGATAGGTACGCTGGATACCCTGAGGGGCAAAGATGCCATGATAGTCGAGCACTAGACGACTTTGCGCACAGCGGTCGGCAATGCGGTAGATCATCTCCACACCCTCCTGGTCGTAGCGATCAAGGAAGTCCACCTTGAATCCCTTGATGCCCATGGCGCTGTACTTCCGGCACGCCTCATCGAGCTGTTTGTCCAGCACATTGAAGACCGTCCACAGGATGACGCCTACACCCTTGCCCTCGGCATACCTCACCAGCTCCGGCAGGTTGAGTTCAGGGATGACGGTGAGCATGTCCCCGCTCTTCGGGTCATACCAGCCCTCATCAAGTATGATGTACTGAAGCTTGTTCCGTGCAGCAAAGTCGATGTAATGCCTATACGTCTGCTGGTTGATGCCTGCCGCAAAGTCCACACCACTGATGTTCCAGTCGTTCCACCAGTCCCATGCCACCTTGCCGGGACGTATCCACTCGCTGCCGTCCTTGACCTTGGAGGGAGTAGCGAGGGAGTAGGCCAGGGTATTGGTGGGCATATCCATGTCGCTGTGAGTCACCACCATGACGCGCCAGGGGAAGCTGCGCTGGCCGCTGCCCCTGGCAATGAAGGCTTCCTCTGCGGTGACATATTTCTGCATGCGCCAGGGATAATAGTCGAAGGTCTTGGGGTAGGGGGCAAACTCCGCCTTCAGGGTCTTGGAACCACCCTTGACAAACATGCCGGGATAGGCCACGACATCGGTTTCAAGCAGGGTTACCTTGGCCGTTCCGCAATCCACCGTGGCGGGCAGGAAGGCCTCAAGATCCTTGCTCTGCGAAAGGGGTGCCACATCGTAGGTAGCCTGGAAGGCCATGGCCTTGGGAGCCTTCTCGTTGGTGGAGTAGGGCAGGTAGGCGGTGTAGTCTTCGGCAAAGTTGAACTCTGCCACCTCATTGTCTATGGTCCAACTGCCCTTGGCTCCACCCATCCATCGATAGGCTACGCCACTGTTGTAGGCACGAAACTCCACTCCCGTTCCGTTGTTGTTCTTCAGGGTCAGCTGGGTGTATTCATCCTCCAGCCGGGCTTGCTTGTAGAGTGGGGCCTGTATGCTCTCGCGAATGGTCCTGACTTTGGTGGAGCTGACGAACTTCCCACTCTTACCTGCCGTGAAGGTAAGGTCTGCAAGGTTGTCCTGCATCAAGGTCTTGCCTTGATCAACCAGACTGTAGGTCAACTGTTTATCGGCATTGATCCGTACGGTCAGCCTGCCGTCGGGAGAGGTCAGAGAGGTGTTGACCTGTGCCGTGGCAACTATGGAAAAGACAAGAGATGCAAGGGTTGAAACATGTTGTTTCATACAAATACATTATTTGATTAAGATACGATAGGGGAATTTGGCTTCTTCCTCGGGCTTATTGCCACGGCGTCGCGAATTGAAGGAAGGAGCTTTATATTCGTTCTTGGGGCAGCCCACCACAACAAGATAAGTGGTGCCATCCTGCTGAGTGGGCATCTTCATGGTGAACTCGTTGCCTGAGACAGTAGGGCCGTACGTGGCCTGACCATCCTTGACATGAACCATGCCAACCTGATAGGTGGCATTGGGATCGTTGTTCAGTCCCTCAAACTGCAGGGTGGCCTTCTTCTTGCTGGCAACCTCACTGAGGTTCACGACATTGAAGCCCCAGGTCTCGGGAACCATCTCCTCCTTGGGTTGCAGGATGGTGGCCTTTCCCTCCTTCTGTGGTTCGGCCATGGGTGTCACGAGCTCTCCGGCAAACTGGCGGTGACTCTCCCTGACGCGGGGGAAGTCGAAGGTGATGAGACGACTGTAGCAGTCCGTCATTTCATCATTCATCTGATCCACAGAGAGATTGAATAGTCGCATGTAGGTTGAGGCGGGATCCTCGCCACGCCGTCCGGCACGGAAGAGATCGGCCATGACGGTCAGGCCGTGACGCATGGCCCAGTACTCCAGCACGAAGGGCGAATGGTAGATGTTCTCTCCGGAGAGGAAACGCAGGTTATGGTGTTCGATGAAACCCTTCCAGTGGTAGTTCTCGTCGGTGGTCCACTGGGGATTGACCAGCCAGAGCATCCACTGGGACGTCATCTCGAAGATGCCACCGCCGCCCCACGACCCTCCCTCACCGTCGCAGCCTATCTGACTCTGGAAGGAGTGGCCCAGTTCGTGGGCGATGCAGTTCAGCTTCTTGTCCTGCACACGGTTGGGCGCAATCCACAGCGCACCGATCTCTCCGTCATAGTCGCCACCGTAGGCCGTGCCCTCCAGCGAGTAGTTGAGCATGACCATCATGCGGTACTTGTCGGCCTTCGATCCGGGCTTGATGAACTTCAGGTCATCCTTGTAGAAGTCATAGAAGGTCTGCAGCCGGCCCAGCAGGTTGTAGATGTCCACCTTCATGTTGTGCCCCTCCAGGCTGGGTGCCTGACTGAGATCCTGGCCGAAGGGCTTCTCCCAGAAGACGATGACATCATCGGTATAGGCCATGCGGGCAAAGCTCCATTGCGAGTCGGCCTGGGTAAAGTCATTGTCCTTCAGGTCGCGGGGGATATAGAGCTGCTTGCCGGCCGGTGCCTTCAGTCCCTGGGCGATGGAGGGAAGCGAAAAGTGAAAAGCGAAAAGTGAGAGATACGTGGTGAGTAAAATACGTTTTAACATGGGGATGCGATTTTTCCTGTTATTCCTTACAGGTGGGTTCTATAAAGACAAAGCTAATTTATGGAACCACCTACATCAATTCTTCTTCCATAGTCTAAAGTCAGACAATTCCACCCAGGCCTTGTTGCTGCTGTAGGTGGTCTGGTAGAGGCCAACCTTGACCTTGTCGCTGCGCAGCAGGCCGGCCCTCACGGGACTGCCCGGCATCTCCGTCCAGCGGATGCCATCCCTGGAGGTGCGGGCATGGATGAGGTCACCCGTGCGCTGCAGCTGGAGGTAGGGTTCATAGTCCCAGCCCAGCTGGTTGGGATACTGTGGCCGGCCCTGACGGGTGACGGTGGTGAGCATGTTGCCGCAGTTGTAGTTGGGGAAGACACCCAGGTGAACCAGATTCTGTGCCCTCTCGCCCTCCTCGGCCAGGATGATGATGCCACCCTCGTTGTAGGCAGGAGTGTTGTGACGCTGGCTGCCCATGATGTCGCTTACGCGAACCTGCAAGAGGAAGTCCCCCTCGGCATCGTAGAGCTTCATGGGTCCGTTGTGCGATGGGTCGCGGTCCAGGTTCTTGTCCTGGCTCTCCAGGCGGAGAGGCTCACCTGCGGCGGTCAGGATGTAGCCCTGGTCCTTCAGTCCGTCAAGCTGCGCCACAAGTTCCACGCTGTGCCCCTCATCGTCATGAACGGTCACGGGGAACTGCTTGTCGGTGGCCTTCACGCTGTAGATGCCCGAGGCAAAGTCCAGTCGGCCGGAACGGACGGTCTTGCCTGCCTCATCCGTGAGGGTAAGGCTGACGAGTTCAGGGCCGATGGCTTCGGCCTTCAGTTTCAGCGTGCTGAGGTCAAAGGCCGTACGGTCGCTGGTGTCACTCTTGGCCTGGAACTCCTCTTGTACCTCCCGGGCCGTGAGTCCGCGGTCGTAGAGCTTCAGCGAATGGATGTAGCCGCTGAAGGGATTGCCGCCACGCTGGTCGGCACCGATGGTGACGGGCCCCTGCGGACGGAGCATCAGGAAGTTGTTCTTCTCGTGGACGAGCTGGCCGTTGAGGTAGCAGCGCTCGTTCCAGCCGTCGTAGGTCACCGTCCAGTGCTGCCACTGTCCCTCGCCGCCTGCGATCTGCCGGGGCAGACCGATGCTCTCGAAGGAGCCTGAGTGGTCCATCAGACCGGTGGTGTTGTCGCGGCCGTTGCCAAACTGCAGGCTGGTCAGGTCGCCCGTTGCGGGACAGATTCCGGCAATGCACTCCACCGGACCGACCGAGGGATTGAGCACCCAGGCCGTGAGGGTGAAGGCGGAATTGTAGGTGAGGTTCCTTGGGCCGTCGAACTTGCTGGTAATGTGCTGCTTGCCGTCAAAGTAGAATCCGTACTTACCCTTCACCACCTCGCGGATAAGCTCGTCGGCCCCCTCAAACTGTCGGGTCGAGAGGGCATCGTCGGCATTGATTCCGAAGATGAGTCCGTTGGGATAGGCAGTGCGCTCCTCCGCCTCCACATCCTTCCTGTGCAGGTTGGGATAGCCGGCCTCCACGGCCTTCATGTCCATGTCGGGCACGGGAGGCAGCAGAGCCTCGGGATTGTTCTTCCTGGTGGCATTGTAGACCTTCACGTTCCACAGGGCGCCGAAGTGTCCGTTCTTCTGCGTGTCGGTGATGGTGATGCGCAGGTAGCGGGCCCTGGCCTCGCCCTTCTCGATCATGGGCGAACCGGCATTGCGGTTGTCGGTCTTGTCGGCATAGAGCTGCCAGTCCGCTCCATCCACCGAAGTTTCCACCTTATACTGGTAGAAGAAGGTGGGATACTCAAACTGCAGCCATACCTGATTGAATTTCTGTACCTTGCCCAGGTCAAGCTGCAGCCACGACTGACCCTGGTTGCTGGCCGGGCGCCACAGCGTGGCATTGTTGTCATCCACGGCATATTCGGCCCTGAAGTCATCGCCCAGCACCGACGAGGCCGTCACCTTGGCCTGGTAAGCCAGGTTCCTGGCAGCCGATTTCTGTGCCTTTTTCTGCAGGGAGGCGGGCAGGAGTCCGTCATGGGTGGGCACGATGGGCAGGATGTTGCCCTCGGCATCAAACTCCATCCTGTCGATGCAGAGCTGTCGGTTGAAGCCATGGACGGAGTGGGGATTGTTGTGACGATGGTAGACGATGTAGTACTGGCCGTCATCCACCAGGACGGAGTGATGGCCGGGACCGTGCACCGTGCCATCGCTATTCGACTTCAGGATGCAGCCCTTGTACTCGTATGGCCCGGTGGGACCGGTGGTGCTCACGGCATACTGCACCCGGTAGGTATCGTCGTGGCAGCTGCCCGAGGAGTAGGTGAAGTAATACTTGCCGTCCTTCCTGAACACGAAGGGGGCCTCGAAGAAATCCTTCAGCTGGGTGTTGGGCACCAGCCCCTTGTCCGTGAACGACTTGCCGTCCTCAGCCAGCTTTGCCCATCCACATCCCGACTTGTCGTAGATACCCCAGGTACCCACGAAGATGTACTGCGAACCATCATCATCTGTAAAGACCATTGGATCAAGCGTGATGGCCATGGGGTCGCAATAGCGGTCGGGCATCAGCACGGCATCGGGCCGACCCAGCATGTTCCTCCACGGACCTACGGGCGAATCGCTCTCACCCACATGGATCATGCAGGGCTCGCAGTAATAATAGTGGTATTTCCCCTCCTTCGTCTGGATGACATCAGGCGCCCACACCACCTCCGTCGTGGGCCAGTTCATCACCACGTTGCGCCAGTTCACGAAGTCGCGGGACATCCACACCTGGGCCGGGCCGTAGCCGTTGCCCGTGCCGTCGGTGGTGGCATAAATATAATAGGTATCACCGAACCTACGGATCGTGGGGTCGGCAAAGTAGCCCGGAATGAAGGGGTTGCCTGCCCCGGGGGCGTTCCACTCCTTCTGGCCGAATGCCAGAAGGAAGGTGAAAAGCGAAAAATGCAGGGTGAAAAGTATGCGTTTCATTGCTTGATAGGAGAAGGTTGTGGTTTCGAGGAGTCAAATCATCGAGTAGTCGATTTATCGGGGCATCGAGTAGTCGCTTTATCGAATCATTGAGTAGTCGCTCTTTCGAATCATCGAAGGGCCTATTTCTTCAGACCCTCGATGGCCTTGGTGATCATGTCCTTCGTGCCGCTGCCGTCATTGACATAGCGCACGACCATGCGAGCGTAGTTCAGGGCCTCCCTCTTCTCGGGTGTCGAGGCACCATTCTGGCGGACATGCTCAATGAGAGCCGTCAGTTCGCTGAGATCCTCAGGCTCGGCCAGGTTGCCGGGACGCATGCTGATGATGGCCACGTTGAGCGAAGAGGCAGCATAGTCCACATCCGACTGCGACAGCGTTCCGTTCTTGTCCTGCGCCTTGGCTATCAGTGCCTCGGCCTCGGCAATCTTCTCCTGCAGACGCCTGAAGCCGTGGGGAGCCCAGTCGGCAGCCTTGCGCTCGCGGGCCATCTGGAGCTTCTGGCTGAGTTCCTCCAGATCCAGCTTGCCAGAGGCGGAACCCTTCCTCACGCCGGAGGGAATGTCCAGTCTCAGGTAGTGCGTGGTGCGCTCGTTGGTCACATAGTAGTCGGGCAGGAAGGTCTTGCCGTTCACGGTGAGGGAGTAGAGTCCCTCCTCCTGTCCTCTCCTGGTGGGCGAAGCCTTCCTAAGGGGCTGTGCCTCCACCTCATCCAGGGTGGGCGACAGGCTCATGCTGGCCTCCTCCCAGGTGTGGATGTCGGGCGAGGTCATGACCAGGGGGCCATACATCAGCGCACCGATCCACTGGGCGGCGAAGGGCGTGGTCTTGCCGTCCACGAAGGCCTGGTCCATCTTGTCGGGGCCATAGAAGACATGCTTGGTGAAGGGCATGATGACCTCCACCACGTCGGTGGCCGACCACTGCCGGCGGGAAATCTCCACGTAGGAGCAAGGCTGGTATTTCTTGGTAATGGACTTGCCGTTCAGCTTGATCTGAAAGCCACTGGTTGCCCAATAAGGCACTCTCAATTTAAGTGCAAACTCACCACCCGAGAAGCTGAGGCGTGACTGTTCGGCAGGCCATTCGCATTCCTGTTTGATGGTCACGTCACCCCACTGTGCCTCGGTGGGCAGGTAAAGACCCACGTAAAGCGTATGGTCACCTGCGAAGTACGCGGCCTCCTGGTATTTCACGTGGTTCTCGGCACCCGTACCGCCGCAGCAGGTCTCCTGCGGGGTGGGACTGCCGAAGGGCTTGGTGGCATTGAGGCCCACGGCATACTGGTAGCATACGCCGTACTCCCCGGGATGCACCGAACCGACGAGCTGGTTGTACATCACACGCTCGTAGTAGTCCATGTAGCGGGCATCATCGGGATCGAAGCAGTTCAGGTCCTTGGTCAGCTTGGCCAGGTTGTAGGCGCAGCAGGTCTCGTTCAGGTCGGGATTGTTGGCACGCTGGCCGCGGTAGTCCGACATCATGTTGGTGTTCATGCTGGCAATCTGCGTGTAGGGCTGGCGCCACATCTCACCGTTGCCCACACCACCCATGGCGTAGGCATAGCGACCCTGGATGAGGTTCCAGAAGTTCAGCGCCAGGTCATAGTAGTAGGGATTCTGGTTGGTGCGGTAGGAACGCAGCGCACCCACGATCATGGGAATGTGCTGGTTGGCGTGGCGCGTGCGGATGTCGTCCACATTGTGGGCCACGGGGTCGAAGAAGGCAGGTGCATCGAAGCAGTTCGAAGCCTCGATGAGTCGGTCGGCATCCTCCCTGCTGCCGGCCATCTCGGCCAGGCGGGCCAGCGACTCGGCCATGCCGCCCACCTCGCCGGCAATGTACATGTTCCACATCTCATAGCGGTTGCCCGGCTTGCTGCGGCGCTCGGCCGACGAGCCCTCCGTCTGGCAGTAGGTGCGGTAGTGCAGGCGGTTCCACACCCACAGACCCATGTCGGTGGCAATGCGAAGGGCCTTGTCCGACAGACCCTTGTCGGCATCCTTCATCACGTTGGCGATGTCGATGAGCCCGGCCAGCTGCTTGTGTATGGTATAATATGGTGCCCACACCCACTCCTCGTTGTTGTAGGCACGGTAGCACTCGATGAGGGCGGGATGGGCAGCAGGAATGGCATTGAGGTAGCCATAGCCATAGTGCCGGTAGTCCTTCTTGTACTCGTTGAAGGCCGCCCACGAACCCTTCATCTGCTTCAGCTGCTCTTCGGGAGCGAAGTCGCGAGCCTCGAAGTACCGGCCCAGCGAGTCGCTGTAGACGAAGGTACGCTCCTGGCACTCGCGCAGTTCGCGCACCATGCGCTCGATACGGCTGTAGAGCTCGTGCTTCACGTCCACCGTCCTGCCGTCCTTCAGCGTCACCTTATCTCCTTCGCGCGCACCGGCGTAGGCATGAGCCAGGGCCGAGAGGTAGTGACCCGTGCCATGACCCTTGAGCTTGGTCGTGGGAGAGTCCCATCCGTTGCTCACGGTGTAGCCCTCGGTGGGCAGACCGTAGGTGTCGCGATAGTTGTAGAGCTGCTGCGTGATGTCCAGGTCCAGGAGCATGCGCACGTCCAGGTCGCGGTTGTTGGTCAGACGGTTCTGCCCCGTCAGGCGCACGTCACTGAGGGGCAAGGGCTCGGCCTTGACGGTTTTGAGGTTTTGAGGTTTTGAGGTTTTGAGGTTCTCCACCACGCTCACCCTGGCATCGATGGGGTAGCCCTGCGAGGAAGTGTTGTCACCCAGGATGTACCCGCGCACGGTGTACTTGCTGCCGGCGGGAGTCTGCTGCGGGTCGGCCTGCATTTTCTCTTCTGCCAGGTTGCTGTTGCTCCACTTCACCTGTCGCCATTCCTTCCGGCCGTCGCTGTAGGTCACCCACACCTGCCAGGGCAGGCTGGGCGCGTTGCCGGCCACGACCTCCACGTTCACATTGTCGGTCTTTACGATGGATCTGTTCTTGGGTTTGGCGCACACAGTTGTTGCTGCCAGCATGCACAGTGCAACCGCTATAACACTCTTGATGTTCTTCCTCATACGTTTGTCTTTTGTCTTAAAACTGCGCCGAGTCTTCACGACCCGGCACAGGTACACTTTTTAATTAACCTAATATATAACTAAAAATATATAGTGTTCGCACTATTTCACTTCCCATTCGAAGACACCGGCAGAGAGGCGGTCGGAGATCTTCACCTCAAGCTTCAGGGCAGTGGTCTCCACGGGGTCGAAGTTGGCCGTGCAGGCTGCACCCTTCAGTGTGGGATAGCCATCCACACCGGTGACGGGCTGCCACTGTCCGCTGGCATCCTTGTAATAGATCTTCCATGAGTCGGGCACGGTGCATCCGCCCCAGGGCTGGTCGTCAAACCAGTAGACGGTGGCAGACTGAACCTTGGTGACTGTGGGGAAGGTATAGGAGAGCCACTCGGTCGATGCCTGCTTGGGCCACCAATGGGTGTAGGGGATGCTGCGGTCATCGCCATCCTTGGGCACGAGTCCGTCGGCAATGCTGCTGAGGGATGAGATGCGCATGGAGGAACCTATTTTGCTCCTGGAGGCAAGGGTGGGTGCGGTCGATGGACGGGTGGCACGCATGTCCTGAGGCAGCCATACCTTCATGTCGCCACTGCCGCGATGGCACCAGGCATAGTAGGGGATGAGCACCAGTCTGACCTTACGTGCATTCAGACTGCCGTCCTCATCGAAGGCAAGGGTCTGGGCATCAGTGGTGAGGGTGGTGAGCTGCAGGGACTTGCAGGTCTGGAGCTTCTGCTTGCTGGCCTCGGGGATGTAGCCATCCAGGCTCTGCGTCTTCAGTTCGAACCGGGGAGACTGATTCAGCAGCAGGTTCTTGATATCAAAGTCATTGTCGGGCCACTCGGCGCAGTAGACCAGGGGACCGCGCTCCACGGCCACCATGCCACGGTCGGCCTCCACCAGGTTATTGGCGCGCACGGTGCGAGGCTCCATATCAAAGTGGATGGCCACCACGTCACCGGCCTTCCACTTGCGGTCGATGGTCAGGTAGCCCTGCTCCAGCAGGTTGCCGCCCGTCTGGATGGCCTCGCCATTGACGGTGACGGTGTAGCCCAGGCGCTTGTTGTCCGTATAGGCATAGAGGTTGCTGGCCACGGGCTTGTTCTGTACCCAGCCGGGGATGCGGATCTTCATGGCAAACTGTCCGGCTGCGTTCTTGTCCACCCTCACCTGGATGTCGCCGCTGGTGGGATAGTCGGTGGACTGGGTCAGGGTGACATTCCTGCCGCCGACCTGCATGGTGGAGGTGTTGGGCATGAAGAGGTTGACATAGAGACTCTGGTCCTTCACGGCATAGATGTAGCCGGGCACGCTGGGGATGAAGCGGCAGATGTTGGAGGGGCAGCAGGCACAGCCGAACCAGGCCTGGCGTTGATGCTGACCCATGGACTCCAGGGGATTGGGATAGAAGAAGCTGCCACCATCGAGCGAGACGCCCGAGATGAGTCCGTTGTAGAGGCTGCGCTCCAGCACATCATAGTATTTGGAGTCGCCGTGCAGCAGGAACAGTCGGTAGTTGACGTAGACATTGCCGATGGCGGCGCAGGTCTCGCAGTAGGCCGACATGTTGGGCAGCTCATAGTTCCTGCCGAAGGCCTCGCCGCTGGCCGTGGCACCGATACCGCCGGTGATGTAGAGCTTGCGGGTGACGATGTTGTCCCAGATGCGGTCGATGGCCTCGATATAGTCCTTGTCACCGGTGAGGGCGGCCACATCGGCCATGCCGGCATACATGTAGGAGGCACGGACGGCATGGCCCACGGCCTCGTCCTGCTCCACCACGGGACGGTGGCTCTGCGAGTACTCCTGCCTGATGGTCGTCTTGCCACGGTAGTCCAGGAGGAACTTGGCCTCGTCCAGGTACTTCTTCTCACCGGTTGCCAGATAGAGGCGGCACAGCGCCATCTCGGCAATCTGGTGTCCGGGTACGACACAGGCCTGTCCGGGCTTGTCGCCCACCTCCTTCACCACACAGTCGGCATAGCGGATGGCAATGTCCAGGAACTTGCGCGAACCGGTGGCCTGCCAGTGGGCCACGGCTCCCTCGACCATGTGCCCCAGGTTGTAGAGCTCATGGCTCAGGTCCTCCTCCTTCGACCAGCGCCCGGGACCGGCCCACTCGTGGGGATGCCCGGGGTTCATGGTGCGTGCGGTATAGAGGTAGCCGTCGGGTTCCTGACCGGCAGCAATGATGTCCAGTACACTGTCGATGTAGGCCTTCAGCTGCTTGTCGGGATAGGTCTGCAGGATGTAGCTGGCACCCTCGATGGTCTTGTAGGGGTCGGTGTCGTCAAAGGAATAGGGCATCACCTTCGTTACATCGTAGGAGTCGCTGGGATGGGCGGCACGCTCGAAGTTCTTGTATCGTCCCTCGCTCTCGCACTTGCTGAATGCCAGGGGGATGGTGACCGTGCGACTGGCCTCAAGGCGCTGTCCCCAGAAGCTGTTGGGAACAACCTTCACGGCGGTAAAGGGAACGGGGGTGATGGGGTATCCCTGCGATGCGCTGACCTTCCGGGGGGCAGCACCGGCTGTCAGGGCAAGGCCCAGGGAGAGACTGAGTAGAGTGGTTTTTATTTTCATGGTTTGTGATTGGTGTGTTGATGGTTGGGGCTTTCCGGGAGATGCTGGATTTTCTAGAGTTTCTAGATTTTCTAGAGATTCTAGACTTTCTAGAGATTCTAGAGATTCTAGATTTCCTGGATTTTCCGGGGACTGGTCCTATTCTATCTTGATCTGATAGGGCAGCTGGTTGTCGGTCTCCTCCTTCTCGTCCCAGGGGCACTGGAAGTAGCTGTCGGGGCAGCCCTGCACCACGATGAAGACCTTGCTGACGTTGGCCGGGATGGTGTAGGTGGCCGTGGCATCCCCGGCCGTGGTGGCGAGGGTCATGGGGCTGTACTCGCGCTTGCCATCCTTCTTCAGGGCCACGAAACCGAAGGCCAGCTGCTCATGTCCGGCAACCTTGGTCTTGTTGTAGGTTGTGGTGGAGCCCACCACCTTGCCGTCGCCATCCACCTGGTTGCCCGGGTCGCCCGGGGCCAGGGCGCTGCCGGCAGGCAGGGCACGCAGGGTGACCTTCACCTCCTTGCCGGTGGCGGTGCTGGAGTAGGGGATGACGTTGATGCCCGTGGGCTGGGGACACTGGCCGTAGGAGATCTGCTGCCAACCGTCCTCCAGGGCGTACAGCTTCGTCCTGTAGCTGTTGTACTTGGTGCCTGCGTAGGCCTTGGTGCCCGCAAAGTCGAAGGTGGCAACCTTCTGGGCATACTCGAAGTACTGGCGGCAGAGCTCCTCATAGTCATTGTCGCAGAAGATGCGCAGGTAGGCCTGCGAGGCATCCTCGGGATACTTGCTCTCGTTCCAGATGCGGCCCAGGGCGGTCATGCCGTTCTTCTCCGTCCAGTAGTAGTGCAGGAAGTAGCTGGCATAGCGCATCCACTCATGCTCGAAGTGTCGGTGGCAGTTCTGTATCCACACGTTGATGTCGTAACCGTTGATGGCCTCGTTGGGGTAGTTCTGGAAGGACTGCCACTGGGCACACTGTTCCCAGAAGCCGCATCCGCCGTTGCTGCCGGGATAGCCGTAGCGGAAGCCGGAGCGGAAGTCGTTGGGCTTGCCGCGCAGGATGTTGTCGCAATAGGTCTGGTACTGGAAGGAGTGTCCGATCTCGTGGGCAATGGTGCTGCCCACGGGCTGGCAGGTGCTGGGGCTCACCCAGAGGGTACCGATCATGTTGTCGTTGCCCGAACCGGTGGCCAGCCAGTCGTCGATGTCCAGCAGGTAGATGGACATCTTGTAGGTGTTCAGGCGGGACTTGACGGAGAGGTTGCACATCTGCAGCTTCTCCACGTTGGTCTTGTAGAACTGCTCGGCCTTCTGCAGCAGGTCGTTGATGTCGACGGTCAGTCGGCTCACGCTTCCGGTGACCTTTCCCGTCGAGGTGATCTCGCCGAAGGTCTTGTCCCAGAACACGATGAAGTGGTCGCTCTCGCGACTGTGCCTGAAGCACCATCGGTTGGTGTCTACCATGTAGTCGTTGTTGTAGCTGGCATCACTGACCGTTGGTTTCCAGGCGATGAGTCCGGGGTTGCCCACCACGATGGCTGCGCCGTCCTTGTTCCCCACCACGTTTGTCACCCTGAAGTCGCTGGTCTCGCCGTTCCTGTAGCGGCGGATGACGGGCACGGGGGTGGTGTTGGTGGATGCGCGGAACTCGATGGAGTCGCACCCGGCAAAGCTCATCAGGAAGCGGTTCTCCTTGAAGCGGTTATCATATTTCACCCACAGTGAGTCCTGGGCAAACGTGCCCAGGGCGGTGGCCATGACGAGGATGGCCGCAGAGATGTATCTTTTCATGGCCGTCTACTTCTTGATGAATTTTCTTCCACCTTTTATATAAATCCCGCGCGAGGCAGTCTCCTCCCTTACCTTGCGTCCGCTCAGGTCATGGATGCTGTCGTCGGTCGCGGGGGTCCCGGCCTCCACCTTTTCGATGCCGTCGGGCACATCCTCCTCCCTGATCTCGAAGCGTATCTCCTTGATGGAGTTCAGGGTGCGCGAGGTGCCGTTGATGAGCAGGCGCCTGGTTTCGGGATTATAGATGGGGCCAAGGAAGCCCTCCGTACCTTCCAGGCGGGCACTGGTGCTGCCGTTTGTCCTCACGGCCTGCATGTACAGCACCTTCTGCCTGGTGGTCTGGGCGCTGGCCGTCAGGGACAGCAGGGACAGCAGGAAGAAAACTTTCTTCATAGACATTTCCGTTTTATTGCAGGTTTCAGTATTTTGTTGGTTATTGCGGATCTCGTGTGAGAAGTGTTTGTCATAATTGAACGCAAAGGCGCTAAGACGCAAAGATTGTTTTTTTTATTTCTTTGAATCTTATATAATTAAATCTTTGCGTCTTTGCGTCTTTGCGTTCAATGAACAATTATTACTTGACGATCTTCACGCCGTTCTTGATGTAGATGCCCTTCCGTGCGGCAGTGGCCTTGCGGCCCTGGAGGTCATAGAGGGCAGACTGGGCAGCGGTGCCGAGGCCCTTGATGCCCACGTAGTCATCATAGATGTCGGCGCTGACGAGCGTCAGGTGCAGCAGGTAGCGCTTGCCGTCATTCTCGAAGCTCAGCTCCACCGTGGCCTTCCAGTTGGCGGGAGCCTCCTCGGAATTGCAGTAGGTGTAGATCATGCCGGCATCGAAGTACAGGCCCACGATCTCATCCTCGGCCACATAGCCGTTGCTGTCCACGGTCAGACCGTTGGAAGGCTTGTGCATGTCGCCGTAGACACCCACCTCGGTCATGGCACTCATGCAGTTGGCATCCAGCAGCTCGTCCTCGTTCTCCAGGCCCAGCAGTCCGGCAATGGCAGCCAGGTCGATGGCCTGGTTGCACTCCTCGTCGCTGACCTTCAGCACCAGGGTCTCCTCGCCCACGGTCTCGGCGGAAGAAACCTGGTCCACGATCTTGAAGATGACGTTGACCTGAAGCATCGAGGCATTCTCGGTGTTGGCCAGGAAGAAGCTGCCGTTGAGGACGTCGCCCACAGCCGTCTCGCCGGGGTACTGGATGGCATTGAAGTAGATGGCATCATCGGTCGCCTGAACGGCAACGGAGATACCCCAGGGGCTTGAGACACCCCACTTGGTCTGCCTGCCCTCAGCCGTGAGCCAGTAGCCGGGCTTGGGATCGCAGGTGTAGTCGTCGGTATAGACGGCCTTCTCCTCCGAGCTCTCCTGTGCCAGGGCATAGAGGTGGGGAGCGGCGGTGCCGATGGTCTCGGTCAGGTACTCCAGGGGGATGCCCACGCCCTCGCTCCAGGCGTATTCGTTGTTCAGCTCCTGCTGGATGGTGATGGTGCGCTCGGCTACGATATGCAGCTCGTCGGGATCAACCAGCTCCTCCTTCTCCGATACGGTGAAGTTCACGGTCAGCTCGTAGTAGTTGGCGCCGTAGGTCAGGTAGAGTCTGGCGGTGAACGTGTCGCCACCCTTCGATACATCGGGGAACTGACCTGCGTGGAACTCCGTCCAGGTGCTGTTGGCAGTGGGCTCGATGAAGAAGGCCGAGCCGGAACCCCAGCCGGTCACGATACCGTCAGCCGTGAGCCACCAGCCACCATTGTTGGCCGTGTGGTCGTTGCTCAGGCCGCCCTGATCCGTGAGACCCTGCATCTGCACGTCGCTCACATCCTCGGCACCCAGCAGGGCCGCGATGGCCTCCAGGTCCAGGCTGAAGCTGACGAAGCTATAGTCGTTGGTGGGCTGCTGGGAGAGGTTGATGGTCTGCTCGCCCACCTTCACCATGTCGTCCAGGCCGTTGAAGGGAGGCTCGACGAAGCTCACGCGATACTTGATGACGAAGGCCTTCTGGCCATAGACCACGTAGAGGCTGACGAAACGCTCGTCGCCCAGTTCCAGGCCGCCGGGCATCTGACCCATGATGAAGCTGACCTCGCCGGTCTCGGCGTCATAGGCCATCTGCTGGATATACACGTCGCAGTCTGCGCCGTAGGCGGCACCTACCATCTCGCCGGTCTGCTGCTCGGTCTCGCTGTCCAGGAAGGGACGCATCCAGCCGTCGGTCACGGTCAGCAGGTTCAGCACGCCGGTGTTGGTACCCTCGCTGAACTGGTCGATGTAGATCATGCGACTGAAGGCTGACGCCAGGTCCTCACGACTCATGCCCAGTGCCTCTGCCAGGCCGGGCACGGCGACTACCAGGTCGCTGGTCTCATAGCCCTGGGTGTAGTAGCGCTCGTTGCTTACCTCCACGCTGCCCACGATCTGCAGGTTGGCAATAGTGGTCTCTGCCTCGGGCAGCTCCACTTCGGGCTCCTCCGGTTCGGGCTCCTCCGCGGCAGGGCCGAAGGTCACGACAACCTTCACCAGGGCGGCCTTCCCGCCGGCCACGAAGCCCCAGTAGGCGGTGAACGTCTCACCCTCGTTCCACACACCGTTGTGGTGGGCACCCAGGTAGTCCACGGCACCGCTGGCGGGCTCGTTGATCTTCACACAGTAGCCACGGGTCTCCTCGGTGATGTCGCCCCAGCCCAGTGCATCGCCGTCGCCGCCGCGCCAGCCGTCGGTGGTGTTCTCCACTGCCTCCCAGGTGGTGGGATTGACAATGTACTCCGCGGCATCGGTGATGGCCTCGATGCCCAGTGTCTCGGTCACGGCGGCCACACTGAACTCAGCCGTCAGCGTGGCGTAGGCGCTGTTTGCAGCGTCCTGGACGCTGACGGTCTGGACACTCACCACGGGAACGGGATCGCCCTCGCCTACCGTGATACTCTCCTGCGCGTAGGCATGCACATCCATCAGGGTAAGCAGCATGCAAAGCACAGCTTTTGCCTTAAGCGTAAAATACTTCATAAGCCTTTTGTTTTTATAGTTTAGATTATAAGTTGGTTTTTCAATGGTTGCTGCAACGGAAATGTTTACGCAAAGGAAATACAAAAAGCGCACTTCCCAAAGAAAAACTGCGAAAAAATGGCAACAATGTGTATATAATGATACGAATAAGTGATATTGTGATAGAATTTCGTACGATTATGGTGGCCGGTCCGGATCTTATGCTTATCTTTGTCCCTGGTTGCGCATCTGCACGCGCATACCGTAATCCTATAGGTTTCCCATACAACGCAAAGACCATGAACTTCGACTTCGCCCTGCTCAATGTGGGTTTTGCCCAGCTTGATGCCGACTGCGAGTACAACAACGTCTGCAGCTACTTCCTGCGCATCTTCCTCGTCACCGAAGGGAGCGGCCACATCATCTGCGGCAATGAGCGTCACGAGATCCGGCCCGGACGCATGTACCTTGTCCCTCCCCTGCTCACCCACAGCGTGCAGTGCACCAGCCCCACCAGCCACTACTACCTCAACTTCACCGACCAGTCCATGCACATCTACGACCACTTCCACGTCTACCGCTACAGCCTGGAGGTTGCCTCGACACCCGGCATGGAGCAGGTCATGAGGCACATCATGGAGGTGGCACCGGACTTCCGCCTGCACGACCTCACGCCCGTCACCTACGACTCGCCCCACCAGAACATGGAGCGCATCAAGTCCTTCCGGCAGCTTCCTGCCCCCGGCAGGATGACCATCAACGGACTGCTCCACGTGCTCCTGTCGCGCTTCATGGACCAGCATGCGCCCGCCGCCTCCGTCCAGGACATCCGCATCAGCAAGGCGCTCTGGGGCATCAACCGCAACCTGGCCAAGGTACCCTCGCTTGACGAGATTGCTGCCAGGGCCTGCCTGAACAAGAACACCTTCATCCGCCTCTTCCGGCTCCAGACGGGTTTCACGCCCACCGACTACATCATCCGTCGCCGCATCCTCCGTGCCCAGATCCTCTTCGTCTCGGGCAACCATTCCGTCAAGGACGTAGCCAGCCAGGTGGGCTACGACAATATCTCCTACTTCGGGCGCACCTTCAAGCGTATCGTGGGCATCAGTCCGCAGCACTTCATCAATCAGGACAGATAGGGCCGGAAGTGAGGCCAGCTTCACATTTTCAGGAATTTTCTCCCACAGGATATGGCAGTTACAAAATAAATGCCTATTTTTGCAGAAACATTAACCCACTAAGACAAAAAATGCCATGAAGAAGAACTTCCAGCGAATGGCCAGCCTCCTGTGCGCTGCCCTCCTTTGCACCTTCACGACCGCCCTGGCCCAGAACACCGGCCATAACGGTAAGTACCCCAGGATCGAGCCCGGCGAGCAGGCCCCTCTCGCCGACCCCGGACAGAACAACTTTGGCGGTACCCACACCAACGACACCACCGGCATGGCGGCCCGTATCGCCGCCCGCCGCCGCCAGCAGGCCCAGGCCCCGCAGATCCGCACCGTGCACTTCAACGACCTCTCCATGAGCGATCCCTACATCTACGCCGAACCCTCCAACCAGACCTACTACCTCACCTCCTCGGGCGGTCGCATGTGGAAGAGCAAGGACCTCGTGATGTGGGAGGGCCCCTACGACATCATCGACATCAAGGGCCTCTGGCTGGAGCGCGCCGGCTTTGCCGCAGCGGCCGAGATCCACAAGATCGGCCAGTACTACTACTACGCCGGAACCTGGAGCGACCACAGCGACCTCATCCAGCAGGTACCCCGCCGCTACAACGTACCCCACAACCAGACCTACCTCCTCCGCTCCGAGAAGCCCGAGGGCCCCTATACCTCCTTCGCCATCGAACCCGGCTATGACTACCAGCCGCACGACTGGGACTGCATCGACGGAACCCTCTATCAGGAGGACGGCAAGACGTATATGATCTTCGTGCACGAATGGACACAGATCATCGACGGCACGATGGACTACATCGAACTCTCGCCCGACCTCAGCTACACCGTCTCTCCCCGCCCCGTCACCATGTTCCGCGCCAGCGAGAATCCCGCCGTGGCCGAGATGAA
>JAZRVZ010000111.1:0-4876 GCA_045599425.1 Bacteroidaceae bacterium
GGCCAGATGTTTGCCTACGGCTTCCTTCAGATTCCACCTCACGATGGACACCCTTGCTTTCGGCTGTAGCCTTCCCACTGTCAGGGCGGCTTGGGGACTCACACCCGTTAGAATACGTTCGTGCTGGGCGAACAAAAATAATGGTGGACCGGTTGTGTCCACCATTATCATTCTATATCATACTAACTGGTTCTTTTGGATTTCGTGTGAAAGATTGAATTTGAAACGGAGAAGATTTCACACTGTTTCCACAGATACCTGCCACCTAAATCAAACCACGCTGACCTTGGCGGCCAAAGCCTTGCATATATCGCGCAGGGCTTCCTGTGAGGCATCCAGGTCATCCCAGCATACCACCACACCCATGCGTCGGCCAGGATGTGCAACGGGTTTGCGGAAGATTCGGATATCGGAACAAGGCGTGGCACACACCTCCTCCATACCGGTATAGTCTGGCTGATAGCTGTGAACCTCAGACAATACCACGGCTGACGCTCCCTGACGATAGAGGGTAATGTCGGGAATGGGCATACCCAGTACGGCACGGGCATGTAACTCAAACTCGGAGAGGTTCTGCGTCTGTGCCAGTGTCACCATACCCGTGTCGTGCGGACGGGGCGAGAGTTCGCTGAAGATCACCCCCTCCTTCTCACTCACGAAGAACTCCACACCCCAGATGCCTGCACCCGTCAAGGCAGCAGTGACCTTCTCCGCCATCATCTGGGCATCCTTGAGATGTTCCGGATTCATGACACGAGGCTGGAAACTCTCACGATAGTCCCCACCCTTCTGCACATGACCGATAGGCGCACAGAACAAAGTGGGACCATTCTGCTGGGTCACGGTAAGGAGCGTAATCTCGTAGTCAAACGGAATAAACTGCTCCACGATGACTTCCTTCAGGTCGCCGCGCGCACCGCCACATGCACATTCCCAGGCAGCGGGCAGTTCGCCGGCAGTGTCAACCTTGCTCTGACCATGACCGCTACTGCTCATCAAGGGTTTGATGATGCAGGGGAAACCGATTTCATCCGCCGCTTTAACCAACTCCTCGTAAGTCTTGGCATACTTATAGTTAGCTGTCTTCAGTCCAAGTTCCGTATGAGCCAGTTCACGTATAGCCTTACGGTTCATGGTAAAGTTCACGGCACGGGCACTTGGCACGACCTGTATGCCCTGCTGCTCGCAGGCAAACAGAGCTTCGGTACGGATGGCCTCAATCTCGGGCACGATGATATCAGGCCTGACCTCGGCCACCACCTTCATCAGGTAGTCGCCATCCAGCATGGGAAACACCCTTCGCTCATCAGCCACCTGCATGGCAGGCGCATCATCGTAGCTGTCGCAAGCCACTACATATTGTCCTAATCTCTTACAGGCAATGACGAACTCCTTTCCAAGTTCGCCACTACCCAACAATAAAATCTTCTTCATGGGCCTTGTTATTGGTGCTGCTCTCTCAGCAAGTCATTGACGGTCTTTACGGGGTTGAAGGTTTCAAGGGGAACCTCAACGAAGACGGTGGACCAGTTGCTCATGGCACCGTTCCACAGACCGGGAAGCTCAAGGGCCTTCAGCTCACGACCGTTCTTGCTCTTGTAGGAGATGAATCCGGTTGCGGGATCCACGAACTTAGGCAGGTCGAACTTGTCGCCCTTATAGTCGCGGATGGCGCAGACGAGGTCAACGGGGTTGAAGTGCGTACCCTGGGTAAACATCTTCATGTACTCCTCGTTCTTCGTGTCAATCTGACTGCTTTCCAGAATCTGCAGGCTGACTGAACCATCAGGATTGTAGGCCGCAAACGGACCGCCGCCAGGCTCGCCCACATTCTTCACGACGCCACAGACACGCATGGGACGGTCCAGGATCCTGCGCAGGGCAACGACCAGTTCGGCATCCTCCAGGTCCTTCAGGCCGGGAACGTCGGTAAACAGCTCGTGACGCACGAAGGCAATGACCTTTTCGATATCTTCGTGAGTGTACTTGCCGCCGTCCAGCAGACTGATATACTCGAAGGCCTGCTTCTGGAGGGTAACCAGCACACCGGCAATAACCTGCTTGTAGGTGACAGTGGGCTGCTTCAGACGGTCGGGTACGACATTGTCGATGTTCTTGATGAACACGATGTCACTCTGCAGGTCGCTCAGGTTCTGGATGAGCGCACCATGGCCACCGGGACGGAAGAGCAGCTTGCCGTCGTCAGTACGGAAGGGTTCGTTGTCCATTGTGGCGGCAAGAGTGTCCGTGCTGGGCTTCTGCTCACTGAAGCTGACATGATACTTGATGCCATACTGCTCCTCGTAGGCAGGCAGCACACGCTCCACCAGCTGCTCAAACAGTTCGCGATGCTCGGTGCTCACGGTGAAGTGAACGTCGGCCTCACCCCGACTGCTGGCATACAGGGCAGCCTCCACCAGATGTTCCTCCAGCGGCGTACGTGCCTCGTCAGCATAGTTGTGGAACTGCAGCAGGCCCTTGGGCAACTGACCGTAATTCAGGCCGTCGGCACCCAGCATATTGATGACCACAGCCTTGTATTCACCCTCGGCAATCAGGGCATCCACGCCCTTGCCCTCGTTCACGTGACAGGCATCATCCAGTGCGGAAAAGAAGGCGAAGTCATGGATATGCTCGAAATACTTCTTCTCGAAGTCCGTCGTGGGCACGTCATACTCAGCGTCCACAAACTCAAACATATTCTTGAACATACGGCTGGCAGCACCGCTGGCAGGCACGAACTTGGTGATATGGTGGCCCTCATTCTTGTAGGCATTCCAGGCCTCGACGTACCTGGCGTTCTCCTCGTCCGAGGGACGCAGGATGCCATTGCCGACACTGGCGGCGGCACGCAGTTTCAGGAAGGGGAAACCTGTACGGAAATTATCCAACTGAGCAGCGATCTGCTCCTCGCTGATGCCCTTCTTCAGGAGCATCTCCTTGTCTTGTGTTGTTAACATATAGATAGAGTTTGAGGTTTTCGTCACAAATTTAATAAAAAAGATTTAATATGCTCCTATAATTCGGGAATATTTCGTAACTTTGGCAAAAGAAATTCCCAACGTACTATTTAATTAGGTATAACCACAGGTCACCATGATTATAGAAAGTCCATTTTTCACAGATGATGAACGAAGCGAGGTACTCTACCTGTACCACGAGCTGGCCAGGCGCGGAAGCGAGATCCTGGAAAGCGACGACGACAGGAAAGTCATCAGTTATCTCAGGAAGGCCATGGAGAGCGACAGGCTCGTGCGTGATGACTTCGGACTGAATCCCATCCTGAAGGACCTGCAGACGGCCATGATCGTGGCCGAGGAGATCGGCATGACCCGCGGCAGCGTGGTCGGCGTGATGCTGAGCGGAGCACTGCGATGCGGCGTATGCACTCTGGACGAGGTGGAGAAGGACTTCGGACGCGACGTCCGCACCGTCCTGCAGGGACTGCTGCGCGTTGATTCCCTCTACGAGAAGTCCAGCGCCGTGGAGAGCGAGAACTTCCGCCAGCTCATCGTGAGCTTTGCCGAGGACATGCGCGTCATCTTCATCATGATTGCCAACCGCCTCAACGTCATGCGCCAGATACGCGACACCGGCAATGAGGAAGCCCGCCAGAAGATTGCCATGGAGGCCGCCTACCTCTACGCCCCGCTTGCCCACAAGCTCGGACTCTACAAGATGAAGAGCGAGTTGGAGGACCTCTCCCTGAAATACATGGAGCGCGACGCCTACTACCACATCAAGGAATGCCTGAACGCCACAAAGAAGGCCCGCGACGAATACATTGCCAACTTCATCGGCCCCATCGAGAAGAAACTGGTGGAAGCCGGACTGCACTTTCACATGAAGGGCCGCACGAAGAGCATCCACAGCATCTGGCAGAAGATGAAGAAGCAGAAGGTGGACGTCGACGGCGTCTACGACCTCTTTGCCATACGCATCATCCTGGACTCCACGCCAGAGCGTGAGAAGATGGACTGCTGGCAGGTGTTCAGCATCATCACCGACATGTACGTCAGCAATCCCAAGCGTATGCGCGACTGGCTCTCCGTGCCCAAGAGCAACGGCTACGAGAGCCTGCACATCACCGTTCTGGGCCCGGAGAAGAAGTGGGTGGAGGTGCAGATCCGCACCGAACGCATGGACGACATAGCCGAACACGGACTGGCAGCCCACTGGCGCTACAAGGGCGTGAAGAGCACGCAGGGCGGCGCCGACGAGTGGCTGGCCAACATCCGCGCCGCACTGGAGGCCAACGACGACCTGCAGCTGATGGACCAGTTCAGGATGGACCTGGTCGAGGACGAGATCTTCGTCTTCACGCCCAAGGGCGACCTCTTCAAGCTGCCCAAGGGCGCCACGGTTCTGGACTTTGCCTACGCCATACATACGAAGGTGGGCGACCACTGCATCGGTGCCAGGATAGGCCACAGGAACGTGACCATCCGCCAGCCCCTGCAGAGCGGTGACCAGGTAGAGATACTCACGTCCACGAACCAGAGTCCCAAGCAGGACTGGGTGAACATTGTCAAGACCAGCAAGGCCCGCACCAAGATCAAGACCTCGCTCAAGGAGATGCAGGCCGGACAGATCACCATAGCCAGGGAACTCCTGGAGCGCAAGATGAAGAACAAGAAGCTGGAGTACAGCGAGGCCACCCTGATGCACACCATCAAGAAACTGGGCTACAAGGTTGTCACCGACTTCTACAAGGCCATAGCCGAGGAGCGCCTTGACATCAACACCATCATCGAGGAGTACCTGGCCCGTCAGCGTTTCGAGCGCGGCGAGGACGTCAGGGCCGAGGTACGTCCGGCCGACGAATACGTGATGTCCTCCCCCGCCGAGGACAAGCGTCACAGCAGCAAGGACGACG
>JAZRVZ010000112.1:0-36053 GCA_045599425.1 Bacteroidaceae bacterium
AATCCGCACGTTGTTGCCATGCAATTGCGCCTAACGTGCATACGTAGTATGCTTGTCCTGCGGATGCCTTGTCTTGATTGTGGCGGTGGAATGGGGGTGGAAATAAAAAACTTCGCTATGAAAGCGAAGTTCCTTGTGTTGTAGCGCCTACGGGAATCGAACCCGTGTTCCATGCGTGAGAGGCATGTGTCCTAGCCGCTAGACGAAAGCGCCATTTGCATTCTGGAGAGACATGGAAGGGGCTGGCCTTCATTTAGTGGCGGAAGCTGGGGGATTCGAACCCCCGGTACGGAATCCCGTACGTCAGTTTAGCAAACTGGTGGTTTCAGCCACTCACCCAAACTTCCTTCTGCACTAAATTTTATTGCCTTGTGGCAAGCATTTCTCTCAAATGCGATGCAAAGGTATAGCTTTTTTTTGAATCATGCAAGTCTTTTGGAAAGTTTTTTGTATCTTTGTGCAAAAATGAGCCCGCGGGCAGCCTGTTTCATGCCATTGGCAGCATGATAAACGGGTGTTTGCGGGACAAAAAGAGATTGAGAGAACTATGCAGATCATACCTTATTCCGTAGGATACAAAGAGACATGGGATTCATTCCTTGCAGGGACCAGGAACGGCAGTTTTCTGCTGAGCCGCGGATTCCTTGACTCCAATGCAGAGAACCTGAGTGACTGCTCCGTCCTGGTGTATGCCGAGGAGGCCATGGCAGACGATTCCGACCAGGTGATGGGAACGGACGGCCTGCTGGCGCTCTTCCCAGCCACCTGGGATGCCGCCCGGAAGAGGGTCTGTTCCCATCAGGCATCGGGCTATGGTGGCCTGCTGCTGTCGCCTGACACGAAACTGAGTGAGGTCATGGGCATCATCCAGGCCGTCTTCTCCTACTATGCCAACTTCCTGCAGGCGGAGGCCATGGTGTACTCGCCGCTGCCCTATATATATAATGATTATCCCTGCGGCGACGAACTCTATGCGCTGCATCAGGCGGGTGCCCGACTGGTCCGCAGGAAGATCAGCATGGTGGTGCCTCTGGGCAAGCAACAGAAACTGCCTTCGGTCAAGAACCAGATTGCCCGAAAGGCCATCGAGAAGGGAATGTATATTGCCCGGATGCTGGCCGACGACACAGAGGAACAGCAGGAGTTTGCTGAGATGCTGAATGATGAGGGCTCGCTGCTGTCCCTGGCCTCCTTCTCCAATGCCGGGACGACGGAGACGATAGGCCAGATGATCAGTTCCTTCCCCAGGCAGATACGGTATTTTGTGGTGAAGAGCCCGGAGGGCATACAGGCCGGCTGCATGGTAGCCGTGATGGAGCGCGTGGCCTACGTCCAGCAGTTGGTCTGCTCGGAATACGGCAGGCAGAACGGAGCGCTGGAACTCCTGCTCAAGCATCTTACCGTGGAGAAGTTCGGCGGTGTGGAATACCTTGACCTGGGCTCGTCCTACCTGGACGGGACGCCGGACAAGTCGCTGCTTGCCATCAAGGAGAGTTTCGGCGGACGGGCGGTCTGCTATGACACCTACGAACTGAGTCTTGACCAACTGGCCATCAGGAAGATTGCGCAGCGGCCCGTGACGGAGGATGATGGCAGGGTGCCCTACCTGAATCTTAAACTGCTGAACGATCGCTATGAACCTCTCCTCACGGAGCAGGTTGCGAAGACCGTGGCCAGCGGACGTTACCTGCTGGGAGACCAGAATACGGCCTTTGAACAGGCCTTTGCCGCCTATTGCGGGACTACCCACTGTGTGGCTGTAGGCAACGGACTGGAGGCGCTGCAGCTGATGCTGACGGCAGCCAGGATCAAGTACCAGTGGGAGGAGGGCGATGAGATCATCGTTCCTGCCAACACGTTCATTGCCAGTCTGCTGGCCATCAGCAAGGCCGGACTTACCCCCGTTCCCTGCGAACCCAGCCAGGACGACTACCTGATCAGTCCGTCTGCCATTGAACCGTTGATAACACCCCGCACCCGAGGTATTCTGGCCGTACACCTGTATGGCCGGCTCTGTGCCATGGACAGTCTGGCCCGGTTGGCCGACGAGCATGGACTCCTGCTGTTTGAGGATGCCGCCCAGGCGCATGGTGCCCGCAGGTTCGACGGACGCATGGCCGGCAGTTTCGGGCTTGCGGCCGGATTCAGTTTCTATCCTGGCAAGAACCTGGGTGCCATGGGTGATGCCGGTGCGGTGACCACAAGCGATGAGGAACTGGCCCTGCTGGTCCGGAAGCTGGCCAACTATGGCAGTCATGAGAAATATGTTCATGAATATGCCGGCATCAACAGTCGCATGGACGAGGTGCAGGCTGCCATCCTGAATGTCAAGCTGCCTCATCTGGATGAGGAGAACGAGATCAGGCGAGGCATTGCCGAATGCTATGGCTCGCAGATCAACAATCCGCTGGTCGTCCTTCCTCAGTTGCCCAAGATTCCTTCGGAGCACGTCTGGCATATCTATCCGGTCAGGTGCCGTTACAGGGATGAACTGAAGGCCTACCTTGCCGGAAAGGGCATCGAGACGCTGATACATTATCCCATTCCGCCGCACAGGCAGCAGGCATACGCCGGTATGTGGGAGGACGGTAATTATTTCGTCACGGAACAGATCCATCGCGAGGAGTTGTCCCTGCCCCTGTCCCCCGTCATGACAGAGACGCAGGTTCAGGCGGTCATCAAGGCTGTGAATGCCTTTAATATCGAGGAGGAAGCATGAAGCTTGAGGTCCTGATATGCACCATGGAGGACCGGCTGGACAGGATTGCCCAGATGCTCCTGCCGCCTGACAGGGATATTTGCTACCTTGTCAGTTGCCAGTATGCGCAGCAGGAACCGGCGGTGCCCGATGCGCTTCGCCAGCGTACGGATGTCAGGGTGTTGTTCCTCAAGGGGAAGGGCTTGTCGCATAATCGCAATAATGCATTGCGACATGCCTTAAATGAAGTCCTGCTGATAGCCGATGACGACTGTGTACTGTATGCCGACGGTCTGCATGGCATCCTGAAGACCTACAGTGAGCATCCGGAGGTGGATATCGCCCTGTTCAGGGTGGACGGAATGTCAAAATTCTATCCCGCGCATGATTTCCGGTTCACGGAGCAGGATTTCCTGGGAGCATACTGTACGGCATCCGTGGAGATGACCATGCGCCGGTCATCGCTGCACGGCCTGATGTTCAATCCGCATTTCGGTCTGGGCAGCGAATATCTGGCAGCAGGAGAGGAGCAGGTGTTCCTGTCTGATGCCCTTCGTGAGGGGCTGCACGTCCACTGGTTTCCGCTTACCATCGGCCGGACTCCGCCTGGCACCACGGGAGAACGCTTCCTGGATGATGTACGGGTACAGCGTTCCAAGGGAGCCGCTTTCTGCTATCTGCTCGGTCCCCAAAGGGCCTGCTGGAAGTGCATTAGAGAATCAATTCACCACTTTGTATATCACCATTCTAACCCGTTCGTGTTAATGCAACACATGAACGATGGAATACGTTACGCTAAAAAACTGAGAAAATGAAAGAAGTGACCATTGTCATACCGGTCTGCAACCGGGCCGGATTCCTTCCGCAGTTGTTCCGTTCGCTGGATAAGGTGACTTATCCCGGTTTGCATGTCATCCTGGTGGACAACGGAAGCGAGGATGAATCCCTGGAACTTTGCAGGCATTATGCAGACACAACCCTGCTTCACGTTGAAGTCCTGAAGGAGCCTCGGCGCGGGGCGGCCATTGCCCGGAACACCGGACTGAGGCATTGCCGTACGGAATGGATTTACTTCTTTGACTCGGATGATGAATTGTCATCGGATTTCCTTGATATACTGATGCCCCTTACGGATGGGAATGATGCCGTTTTCCTCTCAACGGTGCAAGTGCAAGGGAAGCATGAGAAGGTGCGTGCCTGCAAGCCTGTGACGGATGCTTCCTACCAGATTCTGTCCTCCATGCTCAATACCGACTCCATGCTGCTCCGTACGGAATGGCTACGGGAGATAGGCGGATGGAATGAGTCCCTGACCGTATGGGATGACTGGGAACTGGGTGTGAGGGTCTTGCTGGACAAGCCCCGTTGTACATGGTACCTGGACAAACCCTTCCACCGCCTGTACGTTCATGGCGATAGTCTTACCGGCCCATCCATGTCACATAACGTGGAGGGAAAGTTGGCTTGCCTGAAGACCGTATATGATTCGCTGGAGGAGGACCGGCACAAGAAGGCGCTGTTCCTGCGTTCCAAGATCGTTGAAGGTCAGATGAGACGTGCGGGTACGGACGTCACGGTGCGTGGATTTGATGAGGAGCAGTCGGATGTGGTCTATCATTTCGGACGATTCCTCTCCTGGTTCACCCGTCTCGGAGGCAGGGGTGCCTGGCGCATTGCCAGCTGGGTGTGTTGAAAATTGAAAAATGACTGTTGACAGTCGGGATGATGGCTATATGCGGCTTTGCCAGAACTCCAGGTACTGGCGGGCCACCTTGATGTGGTCATGGTGTCGCTGTACGTACGCTATGCTGTCGGCCTTCATCTGGTCAATCCGCTCCGGGTGCAGTACGAAGCGTTCCATCTGCCTGTACACATCCTCCTCATCGGGCTGGACGTTGATGATGGGACGCAGTTCCTTCTCGCCCAGCAGTTCGTAGTGCTCCTCCTCGCCGCCTCCCACGAGTACCAGTCCCTGTGACATGGCCAGCAGACCGTTCATGGCCGGTGTGTAGCTGTAGAGCTGATCCAGCAGCAGGTCGCTGCGCCCAATCATCTGCTGGTAGATGGCAAACGGCACATTTTCCGCCTTCTCTATGGCCACGTGTTCCGGATAGGTTCGCTGCAGCCGTTCCAGTGCCCTCAGCATGATGTCCGTACCCTTGTATGCGCTGCGGCTGGGCTGGATGCCGATGAAGAAATGCAGGGGATCGCCCGTCTTGCGTGGACAGACGGGTTTCATCTCGATGGGGAAGGGGATGTACTGCAGCTTATGCCCGAAGAACGGCCGGTAGCACATCTCATATTCGTACAGTCCCGAGATGATGCCGTCGCAGTCCTGTGCAATCACGTCGTTCAGTTCGCCCTTCGGTCCGTTCAGCCAGTCGGCAATGCAAACATCATTATACTCGCTGTGCCTTACCTGACTGCCCAGGTTGAAGTCCGAATACCGGAAGGTCTGGCAGTCCAGACAAACCTTCACCCAGTACTTGTCCATCCCGAAGGCACCCATGAACATCTTCCCGTTCTGCTTCCTCAGTTGCCGGTAGTAGGGCAGGATGCGTTCGGCCTTCAGGTCCAGGAAAACCGGATTGATCAGCTGAACCACATCATAACCTTTCAGCTTGGGAATCAAGCGCTTCACCTTCCACAGATAGCGGAGGCTGTCCATCTTGCCTAATGAACGGCGCTTCAGGTTGATGTCGCGCCTGTAGTCCTTCCATCCGTCGCCATCCGACACCACGGTCACCTCATGTCCCAGGGCACGCAGTCCCTCGGCCAGGGCCCAGTGTACGTTGCTGTATTCGCCAAAGAGAAGGATGCGCATGGGGAACGGAAAGTTATGGGAAATTATATAAGGTAATGTCCATCAATTGAACGCAGAGACGCAGAGACGCAAAGTTTATTTTTGTATTTCTTTGAATCTTGTATAATTAAAACTTTGCCTCTTTGTGTCGCCTTTAGGCCGTCGCCAAAAGTGCGTTTTTAGGACATCCATGTTAATCATACATCCTACCATCCCGTCAGATCCCATCCGGCAGCCTTGTACCACTGGAAGTCATGCAGTCGGTTGTTGTAGTCCTGGTCATCGTATTTGCTGTGGGGCAGGAATATGCTGACACCCGCCAGATGACTGGGATCCGTGATGATGCCCTGGCTCTTGCTGAAGAACTCCGAGAGCCAGAAGGGCGTCTGCAGACTGACGGGGTAGGTGAGGGCCAGCTGGCGGGTAAGCGCCTGATAGTCCGACGGACTGGACAGCAGCAGGTTCATGGCGCTGCCCAGGTCATAGTACTCCGGTTTCCAGTTGGACCAGCTGTTGAAGTAGCAGTAGAACTGTGTGCCGTCCATCCCATACTCCCTTTTTCCGGAGAAGAGTCCAGGGATGAAACCCTTCATCGTCCGTGCCAGGTTATCCATCTCGCTGCTCCGTGACACCGAGATGATCAGTCCGCCCTGGATCACGCTGCCCCAGTCGTCATACGTCTTGCCCACGTTGGCCTGGTGGTAGATCCGTGCGATGTGCTCAGCCGCATCCTCATCCTCAAACATCGACTTCAGGATCAGGTGGTAGGGCGCACCCTCAGCCGGAATCTCGGCCGGCGAGGCCAGCACCTTGTCGCACACGTTCCTCAGCTCATAGTCCACCTCCACGCACTGCATGAAGCAGGCATCAAAGAAGATATAGTCCCAGTGTACGCCCAACTGCTCCAGCATCCGTCGCATGACGGGAATCTCCAGTTCCGTACCCGTGTTGTGCGTCTTGCCGCTGTTGTTGTCAATGCCGATGGTCCTGTGCGGATGCTTCGACCTGGGCGACGGAACCCAGCCGCTGCCGTGGCTCCACATCACCAGTCCGTAGCGTTCGGCCGGAAAGGCCTGCACGATGTCTGCCAGCGTGTTGCGGAAATTCAGGCTGTCGCAGCTGTCCTGCTCGGGCAGGGTCTTCCAGAGCGACTTGCCCGTCATGGCGCTGTAGGTGTAGATGGAGGGCATGTCCGAGTCATCCAGGTAGACCACCAGGTTGCAATCCAGCGGAATGCTGTCCTTGGCGACCAGGATCTCCCGTAGGTCGCCCGAGGTATATTTGTCCAGTGAGTTCTCGGCCACCATGTAGACGATCACCGTGCGGCGGGACTTCATGGTCCCGGGTTCCGGATCGTCCCTGTGGCAGGATGCCAGGAGGAGTATCAGGAAAAGTGGTAAGGCATAAAGCTTGCTCATCATGTGCTGTATTCTGTGTTGTTATGTGCGTAACGTCGCTCCGGTCACAGTCCTATAATGTGTGGAACGTCGCTCCGTTTCTGTGCTATTATGGGAAGAACGGCTCCCTATTAGGATGCAAAATAACGAATTTTCCCGCAAATATACAAGAATCCCCTGTTTTTTTAGTATCTTTGCAACCCCATTATGAGTAAACTGGCAGATAAATCACGATATACATCCACCCATCAGGATGCCACCTACGACCATGTGCTGAAGTACACGGGCGTCTTTGGCGGCGTCCAGGGCCTGAAGATGCTTGTCACGCTGGTGCGCAACAAACTCACCGCCCGCTTCCTTCATGCCGTGGGCATGGGCCTGAATGCCGTCTACATGAATATTGCCGAGATTATCAACTCGGCCACCAACTTCGGCATCTCCTTCAGCGCCGTGCGCCACATCAGCGAGATTTTCGAGGAAGGCACCGAGGAGCAGATGGAACGCTATATCATGGTTGTCCGCACCTGGTGTGTCTGGACCGGCCTCCTGGCCTCGGCCCTCTGCCTCATGCTCTCACCGCTGCTCAGCTATCTCTTCTTCGACCACTCCCTGGCCTACACCCCCTTTGTCATGCTTCTGGCCGTCATGCTCTTCATGATGCCCATCGAGGCCGGCGAGTGTGCCATCCTGAAGGGCATGCGCCGACTGAAGATCGTGGCCACCATCGAGTCCGTTGCCGTCCTTGCCACCCTGCTGACCACCATACCTTTCTATTATTTATGGGGGATAGACAGTGTCATCTACTCCATGGTACTGACGCAGGTCGTCATTGCGCTGATCCACCTGTTCTTCTCCGTGCGTGTCGTTCCCTACAGGGTCAAGCCCTTCTCCCGCCAGGTCATCCACGAGGGCATGGACCTCATCCGCCTCGGCATCCCCTACGTCCTGGCATCCCTGGCCGGTGCCCTCAGCACCGCCTTCATCTTCGGCTACCTGGAGGACCACGGACAGATCGGGCTCTACAAGGCCGGCTACGGACTGATGGTCACCTTTGCCGGCATGGTCTTCGTGGCCGTCGAGGCCGACTACTTCCCGCGCCTCTCCTCCGTCAACAACGACCGCGACCGCATGAACCACACCATCAACCAGCAGATTGACGTCTGCCTGATGCTCGTCACGCCGCTGCTCATCGCCTTCATCCTGGCCCTTCCCGTGGTCATTCCCCTGCTGCTGGCCCATGAGTTCCTGGCCGTTGTGCCCATGTGCACCTGCGCCTGCTTCTACATGTTCCTGCGCAGCATAGCCGTGCCGCTGGAATACACGGCCCTGGCCAAGGGCGACAGCAGGATGTACCTGCTCATGGAGATTCTCTATGATGCCCTCTGCGTCATCCTGATGCGCTTCATGTTCGATACCTACGGACTGGTCGGTGCCGGTTGGGCCCTGTCCCTCAGCGTCACCATCAACATCTTCATTGTCTACGCCGTCTACCGCTGGAAGTACGGTTGCCAGCTCTCCCTGCGCACCCTGCGCCTCACGGCCTTCCAGCTCGTCTGCCTCGCCCTGGTCGTGGCACTTTGTTTCCAGACCGACCTCTGGCTGCGCTATTCGGTGGGCGTTGCCCTCTTCCTGCTTTCCGCCTGGCGTTCCTTCCGCATCCTGGGCCGGGAATCCGACGTTCTCCGCCGCTTCCTCTCCAGGTTCCGTCATAACAACGATTCCTGCGATTGCTGCTGATGTCCACCCCTTCAGAACATACTCCGCTGGTCACCCTCCTGATGGCCGTCCATAATGCCGGGCCCTACCTGGAGAAGGCCCTGCAGTCCGTGCTGGGACAGTCGCTGACCTCCTGGCAACTGGTCTGCGTGGACGATGCCAGTACGGATGCCTCGCCCCTCATCCTGCAGCGATATGCCCGGACGGACTGTCGTATCACCGTGATACGCAAGGCTGTCAATGAGGGCCAGGCCGTTGCCCGCAACGAGGCCCTGCAGCATGCCCGTGGCGAGTTCATCACCATGCTGGATGCCGACGACTGGCTTTCGCCGGACGCACTTCAGCTGGCCGTGGATGCCTTTTCCGGGCAGACGGACTGCGTGGTGCTGCGGCTCATGCAGCACTATGAGGACGACGGACGGGAGGAACTCTATCCCATACCCTTTGAGACCGGTACGGCAGTGAGCGGATACGAGGCCTTCGTGGCCAGCCTGGACTGGAGACTGCATGGCCTCTACGTCGTGCGTCGCGACATCCACCTCCGCTATCCCTATGACACCTCCTGCCGACTCTTCAGCGACGACAATACCACCCGCCTGCACTACCTGCACAGCCGGGAAGTGCGGTTCTGCCAGGGCACCTACCACTACCGCAAGCACGCAGCCAGTTGCACCAATGCCATCACGCCCGACCGCTTCCTTTACATGCAGGCCAACCTGAGTATGCGCCAGGCCCTGCTCCGTGAACAGGTATCCCCGGACATCATCCGGCTCTACGAGCGTTATCGCTGGCTCAATTATATCGGTCAGCTATGGCTCTTTGCCTGCCACCGCCATGAACTGGACAGCCAGTCCCGGCAACGCATCCGCGATGATTTCCGGCGCATCCATGCCACTTTCCAGGAGCGCCCCGTACCCGTCAAGTTCGGCTATACCTGGTTCCGCAGCTATCGCCTCTTCCTGCTTCAGGAGAAGATCTACTTTGCCCTGCGCCGCCTGCTTGGCCGGGATATTGCATAAGAGCCTAGAGACTTTAGAGACCCTAAAGACCTTAACGACTCTAAATAAACCCCTTACTGTCCTTTTTCCGGTGAGTAGATGACGTCCTCCAGGGCATATCGGCCTGTCGGATCGGTCAGTACGAAGGTGAACATCCACTTCTCCAGCCGGCATCCGGACCTCACGAAAGGCAGTCTGAGCAGCACCTTGTTCCATCCCTTGCGCAGGTGCACGGCCACCGGACGGCGTTCCGTTGAGGCAAAGTTCTCATTGCGCAATTCCGTTTCCGCCTGACCTCCGCCCCCGCCGTCGTTCATCCATGATGGCGGTTCTATGCGTACGTCATTCAGCCAGATGTCCGATCCCTTCCTGTCCCAGGAGCCGTTGGACGGAGCCGGGTCATTCTCTGAACGGCCATAGTTCTGGAACTCAATCCAGGCATGTGCGTCGCGCTCCCTCTCGCTATGGATATAGGTGTAGGCCGTGGCCGTCTGGTCCATGGCCATTCCCTTTCCCCACACGCCCGGAACCACGCTTCCCCAGGTGTGGCTGAGGTAGATGCCTGCGCCGGTCACCCTTGTCTCCCGGCCGCCGTTGACCTGCGGTGCGGACACCGCCCATCTCACGTGCGTCTGCTTGACGTACGGTATCGGTTCGTCCTTCAGGCTCAGCGACTTGTGGAAGAGGAAGCGACGCTCCCAGTCCCTGAATTCCTCATACTCCTCCCCCTCGCACGGCAGTACGGCCCCGCCCTGCTCGATGTACTGCCTGCCGCCACCCTTCCATGCACGCTCGCCGCAGGCTATCGTCACCGCGTACACGTTGTTCTGGCTCATGATCTCTGCCTGGCTGTGCAGTTTGCGGTCGTTCCACGTGCATGAGATGAATCCGGCCGTCTCCCCGTCCCCGTGCGCCTTGCCCAGGATGTTGCTGCGGTAGATGCCCGCCAGGTCGGCAAACACGTCAAAGTGGTTCGTGTAGTTGTAGCGGCAGTCGATGCAGGGCATCCCCTTCACCTGTCGGCCGCTCGTGGCCCAGCACTGCGCCATGTCACAGTGATCCGTATCCGCGTTCACCATCCTGCGTGTCGTGCCCGTTCCCGCACAGTTGTTCCACCACACTACGCGCCTGCCGTCAGTCTCGTGTACGAAGTCCGTCATCAGGTTCAGGAAATTGTCGTACGTGATGGCCACCTCGTCGCCACCGATGTGGATGTAGGGCGCATGGCCGAAGGTGGACAGGCACTGCCTCAGGCACTCCTTCAGGATCTCCACACCCCTGTCGCTCTGCATGTCCACGCCACCCGTGGCCCGCCTGAATGCCGCACTGTGTCCCGGCATGTCCAGTTCCGGTATGATGTATATGCCATACCTGTGTGCCACGGAATCCATCCTCCGGCATTCTTCCTGCGTATAGTACCGGCCTTCATCCCTTGTCATCGACTCCGCCGAGGTCAGTCGGCTGAAGTCAAACCCCATACGGGCGTTCCCGCTGTTGTTCCTCACCTCGAAGCGCCACGCCTGGTTCTCCGTCAGGTGCCACTGGAACACGTTGATCTTGTACCGGCTCATCAGCCTCAGCTGCTTCTCCAGTTCCTCCACGGTGATATGGGAGCGCCCCGCGTCGTGCATATAGCCCCGCACCTTGAAGGCCGGCCAGTCCGTCACCGTCACGCACTCCATGGCCCGGGCCCTTCCGCCCTCATCCTCGGCCAACTGCTGCAAGGTCTGTGCCGCCCGGATGACACCCATGCGGCTCAGTGCCTCTATCACGATCTCTCCCTTCCTTATCTCCAGCCTGTAGGCCTCGTGCTCGAAGCCCGCCAGTTCCGGTTCGTCCGCCCCCTCGATGGTCTCCACCTTCCGCACCGTGACCGTGCGCCTGGCACGCCCGTCCAACGGGCAACCCAGTTCCCCGGTCAACACCTCGCCCAGCAGGTCACAGCCGCTCCATCCGTCCACGATGCGAACGGCCCTGCCCAGGGCAAACTTTCCCTTCGTCCTCGCCACCTTCTGCGGTACTGGCAGCAGATGCTCCACCCTGGCCTGGGCGGAGAGCGCAAAGAACATAATTAAAAATAAGGTAGAGAGGCGTCTCATGGTTTCGTGGATCAGCAGCCCCGGAAGCTACCCGTGTCACTGTCGATATCCTTGTCATCCTCCTTCCTCAACCGTAGGAAAAGCTCATGCAGCTTCTCCCTGTCCTCAAAGGGACGATCCTTCGACTCCACGATTCCCAGCCTGCCATCCTGCCTGAAGCCGATACGATACTCGGCGCCATAGTATGAAGTGCCGCGTTCATACTCAGCCCCGTCCTCCGGCGTCACGTCCTCCTCGGGCACAAAGCCCAGATCCTTACATTTGCCCGTGATGCACATGACCTCGTCCTCATGCCAGTCCTTCAAGTGACCGTCAGACTCAGGATCCTGCGAATGATAGGTCCAATGGTTGCCCAGGATGCGGCACTCATAATATATCAGGTCGCCGAACGGAATCCTCGTCCCGCCCAGTCGGAGCTCCTCCTTGTCGTAGTCCACGTCCATCTGGGCATCCCGCAAAAAGCTGTATGAGCTACATACATCGAACGCACCGTTTCCCATGGCCTTCACACACTCCGGAACAGGGACTTCGGCAGGATCTGTCACCGTGCACACACTTGCCGCCCTTTTCCTCTCCAGGGCTTTCTTTATATCCTGGTTATCAGGTAATAGCTTCGCAAGCTCCTCAAGGCTGAAGCTTTCCAGGTTCACCGTGCCATCTGGCATGCCCTTCCCTTTCCGGGCGAGCAACCGTTTCAGCAAATCGTTAAGATTCATGGTATGTGATGGTTTGATATTCAATACTGTAATGCAAAGATAACTGCTTTATTCGAGACTACCAAGGTTTTGACCAATTTTTTCTGTCGGGAACATCGCACAGGCAGATGTCTTCGTGATTCTCTCCCCCCCTATACATGCTTAATCGCAAAAACATCCTTCAATGTTTCACCTTGCTATCTACCCTGCTGACTGTCAGTGAGATGCGGTGAAGGATGTGATGTTTCAATGTAGGATGAAGATGATTCACCCCGGCGAAAGCAAGGACAGCCATGGTGTAGGGCGGATTAAGGGAATTTGGCCCACAAAGGGCCAAATGTAACATCGGTATGACCAAATGTAACATGGATGGACAGCGTGTTACATTTGAATTTCTGCATGTTACATGTCGTAGATAGGGAGACGTGGATGCTGGAGCAGGCAACGGAGGTAGCTACATGCGGGAGAGAAGGTGTAAGGAAGCGGTTGGGAAGGTTAACCAACCCGGGTTGCTTGATTAACCAACCCGGGTCAATTGATCAAGCAACCAAGGTCAATTGATTAACCAACCAAGGTTGGTTGATTAAGCGACCAAGGTTGGTTAATCTTCCCATCATGGTGTTGTAACCTCTTCTGCCTGTTGCTGTAAGCTGTGCAGCAAGCTGCTGACATCTGTGCAACAGCAATCTGGAAAATCCGGCCTGCCGTTCTTGCCGGCTCCTTGTCGGACTCATGTCGGACTGTCCTGTCGGCTCCTGTCTGGTGAAAGATGGTGAAGGATGGGTGAAAGACAGGATGTTTCACCATAACATCCTTTCCCTCTGTATGTTAAGTACCAAGGTGAAGGATTGAAGGATGTTTTCTGCGTTCAGCAGTGTATAGGTGGGAATTTACAGAACCCACCTATAGCAATATCGGTATGATCACTCCGACACGAGGGTACCGCTAACCTTTCCCTCGGTGGTTCTGTGGCGGGTGGTCGAGCCTGATCCGATGGCAATCGCCGTGGTACTCTCTATACGCTCATGGCCTGTCGTACAGGTTGAAGTATGTTATGTTAATCATCTTATATTCAGGACATACGGTTCTTAATTCCATATCATCACTGCAGACTTGCAGGATGATGGCTTGAATGCTGGCATCACAGACCATGATGGAAAGGGGATGAAAGAAATGGCCTGATGCTTGGTCAGTTGGCAGGAAAAGTGTATATTTGCAGAGTGAAATAAAATAATCAGGTACACGTGTACGCGAAAGGCTTGGCAAATGCCATGCGGTAACGTGGACAGAAAAAACATGAACCGATGAAGAAGATCATCACATCCCTGGGTATGCTGGCGCTGTCAGTCCTGCCCGCCAAGGCTCAGTTTCTGAGTAATGTGTATAAGTACATAGAGGATCTCAGCGTCTTTGAGCAGGGACAGGAGGAAGGCCATGCCTACTACCTGGCCGAACAGCATATCTCGCTCAACGGCAACTGGAAGTTCTTCCTGGCCGATACGCCCGAGGGCATCCCCGCCAATTTCTTCCAGCCCGGTTTCAAGGACGGCAAGTGGGGCAGCATCCATGTGCCCAGCAACTGGGAGATGGAGGGCTATGGTGATCCTATCTTCCGCAATGTGGCTGCACCCTTCCGTGCCAATCCGCCCTTTGTGCCCCGCGAGTACAATCCCACCGGTGCCTACCGCCGCACGTTCAACGTGCCCGCCAACTGGAAGGACCGTCAGGTGTTCCTGCGACTGGAGAAGACGCAGAGCGCATCCTTCGTGTGGATCAACGGTCAGGAGGTGGGTTACAACGAGGGTGGCCAGGAACCGGCCGAATATGACGTGACGCCCTTCCTCAAACCCGGCAGGAACACCATCGCCGTGTGGGTGTCCAAGTACAGCGACGGCTACTACCTGGAGGGACAGGACTACTGGCGACTGGCCGGTATCTTTGATGACGTGACGCTCTATGCCACACCCAGGACACGCCTCTTCGACTGGTACGTCACCACCGACCTGGACGATCAGTACCGCGATGCCCGGCTGGATCTGGCCGTGGATCTGAAGAGCTATGAGCAGACATCAGGAACCTGGACGGTACGCGCCACGCTGTCCGACAGCAAGGGGCAGAAGGTGAAGGAGATGACCAGCCAGCCCGTTCAGATGAACGGCCGGGGCAAGCAGACCGTGAAGTTCACGGAACAGATAGCCAACCCCGCCAAGTGGACCTGCGAGACGCCCAACCTGTATAACCTGAACATCGAGTTGCTTGATGCGCAGGGCAGGACGGTGCAGCAGATAGCCAGTCGCATGGGCTTCAAGGAGACCGAGATACGCGGCAATGTGTTCTACCTGAACGGTCAGCCCATCAAGGTCAATGCCACCAATACCCACATGCAGCATCCCGAATGGGGTCATGTGATGAAGGAGGAGGTGATACGCAAGGATATGGAGATCCTCAAGCAGCACAACTTCAATGCCGTGCGTATCTCACACTATCCTCCGGTGAACAAGTACCTGGAACTGGCTGACGAGTACGGTCTGTATATCATCGACGAGGCCGGTGTGGAGGCCCATGCCACCGAGGGTGTGTCCAGCATACCGGGCTTCGTGGACATGTACCGCGAACGTGTCCGCCAGATGGTGCTGCGCGACCGCAACCATGCCTGCATCCTCTTCTGGAGTGCCGGCAACGAGAGCGGTGAGGGGCCCAACATCACCGAGGTGGTGAAGGAGGGCAAGAAGTATGACCATACCCGCTACTTCATGTATGGCGGCAACGGTTATTCCCATCCTGCCGAGGACATCATCGGTCCCCGATACCCGACTCCCTACGAACTGGAGGCCAACACGGCCATGGTGCCCGTGGAGCAGGATCCCCGTCCGTCCTTCATGGACGAGTATCTCTCCGTGGCCGGTAATGCCTGCGGTGCGCTCGACGACTACTGGGCAGTCATCCGTCGGCATCCCCGCGTCATGGGCGGTGCCATCTGGGACTTCGTCAATCCCGGCCTGACCGACCACATCCGTCCCCTCAGGGACAGCTCTCCCTATAACACGCCTGTGCACCTGATGGGTAATTCCAGGGTGGAGAAGGGTACGCTGCGCCTCAATGGCCATGAGGAGTGGGTGGAGGTCTACCGCCAGGACCAGCTGGAACTGAACGGTCAGGCACTCACCATCAGCTTTGATGTCAAGCCCGGTCGCCTGTGCGGCACCCACGAGGGTGCTCCCTATATCACCAAGGGCAACGCGCAGTTTGGCGTGGTGCAGCGCGGTGAGGACAAGCTGCGCTTCTTCCTGCATGCCGGCCGACAGTTCAGCCTGGAGGTTCCCCTGCCAGCCGAATGGAAGGACAAGTGGCACCATGTCACTGCCAACTGGGACGGCAAGGAGATGAAGCTGTATGTTGACGGTCAGTTGCTTGGCACCCTGCCCACCCAGCCTGAGGCCGGCGGCAACCGCCGTCCTGCCCCCGTGGTCATGGACAACTATCCCTATGCCATTAATATAGGTCGCATAGCCGCCTCCCACGGTTCCGAGCCCCATACCATCTACATGGCTGATGCCGAGATGGACAACGTGGCCATCTACGGCAAGTGCTTAGGCGACGGCGAGGGCAAGCCCGAGGATGCCCTGCTTTACCTCACCTTCGACGGTGCCGGTGATGAGGGTACGTTCTATACCTATGCCGTCACCATGCGTTCCTACGGCAGCATCTGGCCCGACCGCACCCCTCAGCCGGAGATGCGACAGATGAAGTGGACCACACAGCCTGTCAGCTTCCGTCTCATCGATGCCGCGACGGGCGAGGTGGAGGTGACCAACCGCCTCTTCTTCACCGACCTCTCCCAGTATGCCTTCACCTGGAAACTGATGGCTGATGCCGAGGTGCTGGAGGAGGGTAGCCTGCAGCCCGACGCAGGGCCTCAGGAGCAGAAGATCATCCGCATCCCCTTCCATAAGCCTGCAATCGTTCCCGGCAAGGAGTATCGCCTGCTCATCTCTGCCGTAACCCGCAAGGACGAGATATGGGCCAAGGCTGGCCATGAGGTGGCCTGGGATCAGCTGGAACTCGCCACCTGGAACCAGCCCCTGCCCCAGCAGACCGTCCTGGCCTCCAGCCTGAAGGCCGAGGAGGATGACCAGCAGATACGCATCAGCGGCAACGGCTTTGCCTACGCCATCAGCAAGAAGAACGGCTACCTGGAGCGTGTCAGTGTGGATGGGCGGGAAGTCTTCGATGCGCCTCTGAGCTTCAATCTGTGGCGTGCTCCGCTGGCCAATGAGTCGGACAACTGGAATTCCTTCCGCGTCAACGGTGGACGTGCCGAGGGTTATGGTGCGCAGGTGGCCACGCTCTTCTATACCAACGGACTGGACCGTGTGGGTGCCACTCCCGTCTATGTCACCCTGGAGAAGAACGAGCGTGAGACCCTTGTCCGCGTGCGTCAGATCGTACAGGTCGGTGCGGCCCGCGAGGGCAACCTTGATGCCTACATCCGCGGTACCCTGAAGGCCGGCTATACCCTGGACTACACCTACCGTTTCGGCGACGACGGTACCGTACAGATCCACAACCACATGAGTCCCCAGGGCCGACTGCCCGAGATGCTGCCCCGCATCGGATTCACCACACAGGTTTCCAACAACTTCGACCAGATCACCTGGTACGGACGTGGTCCCGAGGAGAATTATCCCGACCGCAAGACGGGCTATCCCGTAGGTGTGTGGAGCAAGACCGTCAAGGAAATGTACGAGCCCTATATCATGCCTCAGGATCATGCCCTCCGCACGGATACCCGCTATCTCCAGCTCAAGGACAAGCAGGGGCGTGGCCTGCAGATCTCCATGGACGAGCACTTCAACTTCAACGCCTATCCCTTCACCACTGACAATCTGACCAAGGCCATGTACACCTACCAGCTGCAGCCCCAGCAGGACCGCTATACGCTCAACCTGGACTACAACACCAGCGGTGTGGGTTGTACTGCCGTCTACGTGCTTGAGGAATACAAGGTGAAGCCCATCGTCTACGACCGCACCATTACCCTCAAGCCCATCCGCTGAGGAATAGCTTATGGTTTATTGTTGAACGTTAATGGTATAAGTTCAGGCTTCATCGTTTGGAGATATGCTTATAGACATAAAGTAAGGGAGACCGCGAGGCCTCCCTTCTTATGTTCTGATGGATATTACTATTCCTGTTGTCCTGATAGATTTTGCAATCGCATGCTCTTATCTTGCCTTGTAGCTGCGGTAGCCGTAGAGGATGATGAAGAGGAAGCAGAGCAGGGGCAGGCAGAAGCTGACATTGACTGCGGGATGACCCATGATGGTTCCGTTGTCGATGATCATGCCCTGCAAGGGAGGCATCAGTGCACCGCCCACGATGGCCATGACGAGGAAGGCTGCTCCAAGGTTGGAATCCTCGGTGGAGACGTTCTCCAGCGCAATGCCATAGATGGTGGGGAACATCAGGCTCATGAAGAAGCTGATACCCATCAGGCAGTACAGGCCGGGCATGCCCACGATGAGGATGGCGCCTGTGCTGCAGAGGGCTGCACCGATACCGAAGATGGCCAGCAGGGCACGACTGTTGACGTAGCGCATGAGGAAGGTGGAGATGAAGCGGGCACTGACGAACATGGCCATGGCGCCGATGTTATAGCGCTGGGCAGTGGCCTTGTCAATACCCAGGTTGTCGGCGTACTGGATGATGAAGGTCCAGGTCATGATCTGGGCACCCACGTAGAAAATCTGTGCCAGAACGCCTTCACGGTAGATGGTGTTGTGCCACAGGCGACCGAGGGTCTCGCTGTTCTTTGCATTGCGGGAGTCGCCAGTGGTGTTGGGCATCTTGACCAGGGCAATGACCACGAATACGGCCAGGACGACGAGTCCGAGGGCCACGTAGGGGTCACGGATGACGGCCAGGTCATGCAGACGGATGTCGGCCTGCTCGGCCTGACTCTTCAGTCCGAAGATGATATTGCCGGCTGCGTCGCGCTCGTCGCTGAGCAGGTTGGGCAGGATGATGAAGCTGGCCACGCCCATACCGCAGAGCGATCCGATGGGATTGAAGGCCTGGGCCAGGTTCAGGCGGCGGGTTGAGGTGTCCTTGGAACCCAGGGAGAGGATGTAGGGATTGGCCGTGGTCTCCAGGAAGGCGAGGCCGAAGGTGAGGATGTAGAGCGAAAGGCAGAAGAAGCTGAACTCCTGATAGGCTGCCGCAGGAATGAACAGGAAGGCACCGGTGGCATAGAGGGCAAGGCCGAGGAGGATGCTGCTCTTGTGGCTGAAGCGACGGATGAAGAGGGCGGCGGGTACTGCCATGGTGGTGTAACCGCCATAGAAGGCGAATTGTACCATGGATGCCTCGGATGCCTTCAGGTTCATGATGGTCTGGAAGGCTGCCACCATGGGATTGGTGATGTCATTGGCAAAGCCCCAGAGGGCAAAGAGCGAGGTCACGAGGATGAAGGGAATCAGGTAGCGCTTCTCGACGAGGGGGCTCTTCGTTGATGTTTGTTGTGTTTGGTTCATGATGGTTATGTTTTTTGATGATTGTTGTTCAGGTTGCGTCTGTTGTTCAGGCTGCTGATTGTTGTTCAGGTTGCTTCCGTGAAACTTGAGGTACGTTATTTCTCAAGTGCCTTGCGCAGGTTCTCCACCACAGAGGCATCCACCTTGAAGGCGGTGCCGTGACTCATGCCCTGCGGCATGGAGATGCGTGAGGTGCAATCCTCCCAGGTGCGTCCGTGGTCGTGGCTGATGCTGGCACCGTACTTGTGGGCGCTGTACATGTCATAGTAGACCACGAGGTCATTGCCCACGAAGAGGGGTGAGGGTCCCTCGCATCGTACTTTGGGATGGATGGGGGCGGAGACTTCCTTGCTGAAGCCTTTTTCCATGGATTTGCCGAAGGTGATGCGGATGTTCTTCTCCGGTGGCGTGAGGTTCTCATTCTTGACGGCCATGATCAGCTCGCCGGTCTGGGGATCCTTGACCACGGCGGCATCGATGGCATTGAAGTCAGGGTTGTACCACAGCCTGGTCTTGCTGAACTTCTTGAAATCCTTGGTGGTACAGGCATAGATGCGGTGGTTGGAGCCGTTCTCTGAAAGGCACCCGTCCGTGCTGACGCCCTTGGCACCGGGTACGGTACTGGCCCAGAAGATCCAGAACTTGCGGGTTTTCTGGTCGTAGTAGAGTTCGGGAGCCCAGCTGTTCTCGCACTTCTCCTCGTGCATCATGACGGGAATGGCCACCTGCTCGCTCCAATGGATGAGGTCCTTGCTGCTGGCGTAGCCGATGATGCGGTCGTGCCAGCTGCTGGTCCATACCATGTGGAAGGTGCCGTCCGGACCCTGGATGATGCTTGGGTCACGCATCAGCTTGTCCTTGCCCACCGTGGGCTGGAGGATGGACTCGTTGTTGTTGAGGGCGGTCCAGGTGAATCCGTCGTAGCTGTAGGCCAGACGAAGGCCTGCGGCCTGCTTCTTGGTATCAAAATAGGAGAATACATAGGCTTCCTGCTGGGCCTGTAGCTTGCCTATGCCCATCAGTAGGGCAAGGGCTGCATAGATCAGTTTCTTCATGGTGGTGATTATGGGTTAATGGTTTTCTGGTTGTTGATTTGCGTTAGTTGGTGACCTGCCGGGTGTCATGGGGCTAAAGGCTGAGAATCAGAACCTCGCGTGTGGAAGGGGTGATCCGGTAATGGTCGTCCGACGCATGGCCGGCAATCCACAGAATATTTCCTCCGGCATCGGTCACAAGCTGCTGGTTCTCCTTCTCAAAGCGGTTGAGCTTGAGGTCGGTGAGGTAGTCGCTGACCAGTCGGCTGCCCTTCATGCCGAATGGCGTGAAGCGGTCGGAAGGGGCATAGCCACGTTGTATGAGTGGCATTGAGACCTTGTCCTTGTCCAGGTAGGCGGTGCCTTTCTTCATCCCACCAAGCTGGCTGGCCGGTATTACCTGCATCCTGTACTCCACCCGGGGCTGGTCAATGGACTTGTCATGCAGGATGAAGCTGTTGCGGTCACGCAGCAACCGGTGGGTGGAGGATTCAATCATCCTGCCCGTTCCCGCCTGCAGTATGTTCTGCAGCTGCGTCCGTGTGAAACCGCAGCCTGTTGTACATTCATGCAGGAGGGTAAGCGAAGCCTGACCGGCGATGAACGGGAGTGTCGTGAAAGGGGATTTGCCAGACGGACCGGCGGGCAGCCCCTGCTCGTAGATGGGCAGTGCGTCCTGCACGTTCCAGGCCAGCTTGGACAGGGTCTCCACGATGTTGGGATTCAGTTCGGCCAGTGCTGGCAGGATATCCAGTCGTACCTTGTTTCGCATTGCCTCACGCTCCAGATTGGTACTGTCCGTCACGTAGTCCTGGCCTTGCTGTGCCAGATAGGCGAGTATGTCCTCCTTTCCCACATCCAGCAGCGGGCGACGGATCAGTCCGTTGCGGTATTTCATCCCTGCCAGTCCGCGAAGTCCGCTGCCTCGTATGATGTGCAGGAGCAATGTCTCGGCCTGGTCATCACGATGATGCGCAACTGCAACAGCCTGTGCATGAAGCGTTTGTGCCTGTTTGTCAAACCATTCGTAGCGCAGCTGGCGTGCGGCCGTCTCCAGGCTGACCTTATGCTCATGGGCATACTGTCGCGTGTCAAAGTGGGTGATGTGCAGGGGGATGGAGCGGGATTCGCACAGTTGGCTGACAAACTGCTGGTCACGGTCCGATTCCTCCCCACGGAGATGGAAGTTGCAGTGCAGGGCCTCGACCCTGTATCCCAGGTCGCACAGGATAAGCAGCAGGGCCACGGAGTCGGCACCGCCGCTCAAGGCAACCAGGATAAGGTCATCCTGACGGAAGATTTCCCTATCCTGTATGGTCTTGCTGATGCGTTGGGCGAGGTTCATGGGGGAGCTGTCCGATTTGTCTTCAACCTGCTTTACTGTCAGATTCTTTTGCTGTATCCTGAAATCTTCTACTTCAGTTTCTCCAGGACGGATGTTGCCATCTCGTCGCCCAGCTCAATGGCGCGCTGGAGGTTCTTTCTGGCTTCCTCCTTCTTGTTCTTGTCGATAAGGCAGATGCCCAGGATGCGATAGGCATCGGCAAAAGCGTCGTCCAGCCTGATGGCTTCGCGGGCTGCCGCCATGGCCTCGTCAATCTGGCCCACGCGGTAGTTCACCACGGCCTGCTCGGCAAAGAACAGGGGCTCCTTCGGCTGGATGGTCACGGCACGGTCTATGTCATTCAGGGCCTGCTGGTACATGCGGCACTGCATTTCCAGCTGCTCACGCTCATAGTAGAAGTCGGCATAGAGGTTTCCTGCATAGAGATGCTCGTATTCGTTCAGGTCAAGGACGGCCTCGCGGTAGCGCTTCAGTGCGGCGAGTGTCTTGGAACGGAGGTAAAGGCTGTTGGCAGCCTCTACGGGGTAGGGCTTGGTGTAGCATGCCATGGCGCTGTCCTGCATGGCCAGGATTTCCTCGGCTGGTGCCTGCATCATCTGCTTGCACTGTGCGGCATACAGGAAATACTCGGATGAGCGCATGTTCGTCTGACTCATCTTCAGGAACTGTGCGTATGCTTCGTCGTATTTCTGCAGACCGTAGAGAATCATGCCTTGCAGGGCGGTGTAGAGAGGGAGGGGATTCTTCGTGTATGCCGCATTGGCCTCCGTGAGTGCCTTGTCCAGCGTCCAGCCTTCATGGACCGGTTCGTCATGCAGGCCGCTCTGATAGAGCAGCTTGGCGAAGGAGTGATGGATGTCGTCCTGGTTTGTCTCGCAATGCTCCAGGGCATCGGCATAAACCTTCTCTGCCTGGCTGAAGTTTCCCTGACGAACCTCATACTCAGCCAGTTGGATGTAGCCGGTGCTGCTCTTTGGGAAAAGGTCAACGAAATCTTCCACATTCGTACGATAGTTGGCTGTATCCTGCTTGCTGACCAGGAAGAGGTAGGTGGTGGCCTGGCTCTCGTCGGCAGGAAGCTGCTTGGGCAGTTTCAGGGAACGCAGGTCGTAGTTGTTGGCATCTATGCCGGTAATGGTGAGTTTCTGCCCGTAGGTGGCAGCAATGATGTATCCGTGCGTGGCATTCTCGTCCGCGCTGAGCTGTACGCTGCCTATCAGTTCACCCTGTTCGGTAAATACGGGGGCACCGGACAGACGCTCATCCAGCTGACGGGTCAGTGTGTAGTAGTTGTGCTCATTGTCGAAGGTCTCCACCTTGCTGATGGTGTCGGCAAGGCACTCGGCATCCTTGTCCGTGCTGCACATGGGCATGACGTAAACCACGGTTCCCGTGGAGAGGGCGTCGGTCAGGATGGGTGCGAATGTCTGCTTCTTGCCAGTCTCGGTGCAGGACAGCCTGACCATGTTGTACAGCGAACTGGCACCCATGACACGCCTGAGGTTGTACTCCTTGCCGGTAAAGTCAACGGCCTTCACGCTGACGGCATCCTTCAGCGTGTTGTATTCTGCCAGCACGTCGCCGGACTCGTTGAGGAAATATCCCTGTCCCTGCTGTATCTTTCCGTCCTTGTCAGTGGCCAGGATGGTCAGCTGGATGGGGCGGGCCTTCTTGAAGAACTTTGGGTTCTTGGCATGGATACCTTGTGAAAGGAGCAATGCTATAAATATAATAAGGTGTCGCATAGATGTTGGAATGTTATTCTTTTTGCTGTTTGTTATTCTTCGAAACTGATGTGCCTGATGCTTCTTTCCTGATTCCTGAAGACCGGTTTGACGGATGCTGCAGTCTGGATTCATCGGGCCCGGACGCTTGTCATTCTATAGCTTCAGCAGGGTTCTGGCGTTTTCCCGGGCTGCATCCGTGATGTGGCTGCCACTGAGCATGTGGGCAATCTCCTCGATGCGCTGGGCATCGTCCAGCCGGATGATATGGCTGTTTGTTTCGTACTCATTGTCCTCCTTGTAAACCCGGTAGTGCTCCTCACCCAGTGCGGCAATCTGGGGAAGATGGGTGATGCTGATGACCTGCCTGCGGTCCTGCTCACCCATCTGGCGCATGATGAGGGCCATACGCTCCGCAATCTGTCCGCTGACGCCCGTATCAATCTCGTCAAAGATGATGGTGGGAAGGCTCTTGGTACTGCTGATAACCGACTTGAGACTGAGCATGACACGTGCAATCTCACCGCCGCTGGCCACCTGCGAGATGGGTTGCAGCGCAGCGTTCTTGTTGGCATTGAACAGGAACGTGACATGGTCGCGGCCGCTGGCTGTAGGCTGTGGGGTAGGGGTGATCTCCACGGAGAAGCGGACGTTGGGCATGCCCAAGGGATTCAGGTTCTCCACCATCGTCTTTTCCAGCATACGGGCGGCCTTGCCACGACTGGCCGTCAATACGCCGGCCTGCTTCTCAACCGCTTTCAGCTTTTCGGCAACGGCCTTCTCCAGCTCTTCCAGATCCTCCGCACCATGCTCAATGCCTTCCATCCGGCGCTCCAGCTCTTCCTGGACCTGGATCAGTCCGGCCACACTGTCACAATGATGCTTGCGCTCAAGGTCATACAGGGTGGACAGTCTGTCCTGGATCTGCATCAGGCGTTCGGGATTGAACTCAATGTCCTCGGCGTGGCCGTCCACTTCCGCACTGATGTCCTTCAGTTCGATCAGGCAGCTCTCTATCCGTTCTGCCAACTCCTCCGCGGGTGCAAAGACACGACTGGCACTGACCAGCTGGTTATGCGTCTGGCGCATGGCCGACAGGATGTCCGGTCCGTCCCCAGACAGGAGTGCGGCTGCCTGCGAGAGGGCCATCTTGATATCCTCGGCATGTTCCAGGGTGCGTTGTTCCTCCTCCAGTTCCTCGTCCTCGTTTTCCTGAAGGTCTGCCTCCTGCAACTGCTTGAGCTGAAACCGCAAGTAGTCCTCCTCCTCCAATGAATGCTGACTGTTCTCCCGGGCTTGCTGCAGCTCGTTCCTGAGGCTCTGATATTCAGCAAAGAGCGTGGAATAGGCCTGAAGTTCAACTTCGTTGTGTCCCAGTATATCCAGAACGTTCAGCTGGAAGTCCTCCTGAGCCAGCAGAAGATTCTGATGCTGGGAGTGAATGTCGATCAGGCGGTCGCCCAGCGTGCGCAGCTGACTGACCGTGGCCGGCGTGTCATTGATGAAACCGCGACTCTTGCCCGTGGCCGTCACCTCACGTCTCAGGATGCATTCCTGCCCGTCGAAGTCAATGTCCATCTCATCAAAGAGGTCCTGCATCCGGTACTCGCTCAGGTCGAAACGAGCCTCGATGATGCAGCGCTGGGCACCGGTCCGGATGGCCTTGCTGTCGGCACGCTGGCCGAGAAGCAGTCCGATGGCGCCCAGGAGAATGGACTTACCGGCACCGGTTTCGCCCGTGATGACGGAAAAGCCCCTGTGAAGATCTATTTCAAGTTCCTCGATGAGGGCATAGTTCTTTATGGAAAGATGTTGAAGCATGCTTGCCTGTTGTTTGGTAAATAAGTGGTGTCAAATCTGTATGGTGCGCGGCTACTGCTTGATTTTGTCCCAGTCCGAGCTTAGGGCTGGATTGACGGAAAACAGGATGTTGTAGACAGCCTCCCGGTCGGCACTGCTGCCCTTGCCGCTGAAGATGTTGACGAGCTCGTCCTTCTTGTATTCTGAGAAAAGCTGTGGCAGGTGACTCATGCTCCTGGCATTGCGTGCCTCGTCCAGCAGCGATAGTGCCTCCTTGATGGCATTGCGACTGTTCTCCACGTCTTCCGACATGTGGTCAAGTCCCGTACGGTGGTATTCGTACATCAGTTTGCGGTAGCATTCCATGGAACCGTCCAGGTAGTCATTGAGCAGTCCAAAACGGTTGTTGCTGTCGCCAAAGGCCTTCCAGCCCGTCTGCCCCAGGTTCTCCGCAGCAGAGACGATATCCTCGGCAATCTGGAAAATCTGCGTTCCGCCCATGGGTGACATGCAGTCCAGGTCATAGCCGATGACCATGTGCGCATAGTAGGCCAGCAGGGCAACGAGGTTGTTGTCCAGCCTGTCCGGACCCGCGTATTCCAGTTGGTCTGACGGCTGGAATTCAAAGTTGAAGTCGTTGTCCCTCACGGAATAGATGGTCGTGGTGTACGTGCTGTTGAACACCGGACGGCTGACCGTCAGCGTCATGGCGCAGTTCAGGAGGTTGTCCCCCTCGTTGTAGGTATTGACCGTGATGGCCATGTTGCAGCTGATGCGTTCCGACTCGCGGAACTGCATCTCCGTCCAGCGGTGCTCATTCATGAAGTTGGACACCTTGCCCTGCAGCTCGTCAAACACATCGGTGCGTGTGGTGTTGCCCACCTGGGCATGGTTCACCGTGACCCTGACGTTGAGTTCCTGCGCCGCCATGCGTGTCACGCAGAGGATGCAGCATACGATAGACAAAAAGATCCTGCGCATCATGGATTGGTTTTCTGGAATACCCTGGACATGCGGTCAATGATGTCGCGTGCCACCTCGTCCTTTCCCTTCAGGGGAAACTCCTCCTTGCCGGATGCATCAATGAGCGTCACCTTGTTCGTGTCGTGCCGGAAACCGGCTCCCTTGTCGTTGAGCGAGTTCATAACGATGAAGTCCAGGTTCTTGCGCTGAAGCTTCTCCTGCGCATGCTCCATCTCATTCACGGTCTCAAGGGCAAAGCCTACGGTCACCTGTGAGGCGGTCTTCAGCTGACCGATGGCCCTGGCAATATCCTGCGTGGGCTTGAGCCGAAGCACGAGGTCGTTACCCTCACGCTTGATCTTGTTGTCAGCCACGCTGTCCGGTGTGAAGTCGCCTACCGCCGCACAGAGTATGGCACCCTGGCATTGCGGGAACAACCTCGTAGCTGCCTCGTGCATCTCGCTGGCACTCTCCACGTCGGTACGGTGGATGCGAGGATGGCTGGTCTCCAGCTTGACCGGTCCGCAGACCAGTTCAACCTCGGCGCCGCGTGCGGCACATTCGTGAGCCAGGGCAAAGCCCATCTTTCCGCTGGAGTAGTTGCCGATGAAACGTACGGGATCCAGTCGCTCGTAGGTTGGTCCGGCGGTAATCAGTATGCGCTTGCCTTCAAGGTCGTGTATGTTGTTACCGTCCGTTTCCTGCGGAATGTCATCATGCACAGCCACGGCTCCATCATGGCCTTCAAAGAAATCCTCCAGTTGCCGGATGATATTTTCCGGTTCCTCCATGCGGCCCTTGCCTTCCAGCTTGCTGGCCAGGAAGCCGGTTCCCGGTTCGATGATACGGTTTCCGTAGGAGAGGAGCGTACTGAGGTTCCTCTGTGTGCTGGGATGTGCATACATGTCCAGGTCCATGGCTGGAGCCACGAACACCGGCGCCTTCATGCTCAGGTAGGTCGTGATGAGCATGTTGTCCGCAATGCCGTTGGCCATCTTGCCGATGGTGCTGGCCGTTGCGGGTGCAATCACCATGGCATCAGCCCACAGACCCAGGTCGACATGACTGTGCCAGCTTCCGTCGCTGCGTGAGAAGAACTCACTGACTACGGGCTTCTGCGTGAGCGTGCTCAGGGTCAGGGGAGTGATGAACTCCTTGCCGGCGGGTGTGATGACCACCTGCACCTCTGCACCCTTCTTGATCAGCCCACGGATAAGGTAGCACGCCTTGTAGGCAGCGATGCTGCCCGTGATGCCCAATACTATTTTCTTGCCTTTCAGCATTTGTCGTTACTTTTGGTTTGTTATGGGGCGAACTTGGTAATGATTGGAAAATCACTTTTCCTTACTTGATCTCAGCCATGATCTTCTGGAACTCCATCTTTGTGTTCAGGGTAAAGTCGGCCTGCATGACCCAGCTGTAGTAGCCATGGTCGCGTGCCAGGACATCCTTGGCCCTGTGGCCCTTGTACTTGCCGAAGTTGATGATCTTCTCGCCCTGTTCGTTGTAGACCAGGCGGCCGCCGAAGTCAACCACCTTGTACTGCGGGCTGCCTGCCTGCAGTATGGCGTCCATGTCGTTGGCCATCTGCTTCTCCTCTTCCTGCTGCGTGGCCGGATCGTACATGTCAAGCTGACCCTGCAGCACGCGCCAGGTGGCCTCCGTGTCCTGGTCGGCCAGGTGAGCCTGGAAGTCTTCCTCCATCTTCCGGCCGCAGTAGAACTTGTATGCGGCAGCCAGGTTGCGGCGCTCCTTGTTCTTGAATATCGTGCAGATGTCAATCAGGCGCACCTTGCTGAAGTCAAAGTACACGCCGGCACGGAGGAACTCCTCGCAGAGCAGGGGAATGTCAAAGTGGTTGGAGTTGTAGCCGGCAAAGTCACAGTCCCTGAACTTCTCTGCCAGGCTGGGAGCCAGTTCCCTGAATGAGGGCTTGTCCTTCACCATGTCATCCGTGATACTGGTCAGTTCCGTGATCTCCCTGGGAATGGAGATACCGGGATTGATGAACTCATTGCCCTTCTCCTCGCTTCCGTCCAGGTTCACCTTGATATAGGAAATCTGGATGATGTGTGATGTGGCAATGTCCAGACCCGTGGCCTCCAGGTCGAAAACGATGAGCGGTCTTGTCAGATTGGGTTTCATAGAATACCTTAGTCTTCTTGTGTATTGTACCAAACTTGTTCGCTGGACGTGTCCTAATCGTTGAGCATCATGGGCATCAGCAGCATCAGTACCTCATCCTGAGGATCCTGCTCGGCAGGAACGATCACACCGGGACGACTGGGGTCGGCCAGCTGCAGCGTCAGGTTCTCGCCCTCCAGGATGCTGGCAATCTCCAGCATGAACTGACAGCTGAAACCGATGCTGATGGAAGAGTTGCTGTAGTCACAGAACAGATTCTCCTCGGCAGAGGTGGAATAGTCGTTGTCCTGGCCCGTCAGCTTCATCAGGTTGTTGTCCAGGTGTACCTTCATCAGTCCGCTGGACTGGTTGCAGAATACGCTGATGCGCTTCAGGGCGCTGATGAGTGAGGTGCGGTCCACGGTGGCCTGGAAGGGGTTGCTGGTGGGGATGACGGCGTTGTAGTTGGGATAGCGACCCTCGACCAGACGGAAATACAGCTCGAAGTCGGGTGCCTGGATCACGGCCTTCTCGCTGTCAAAGTGTATCTCGATCTCAGCCTCGCCCTTGCTCAGGACACTCTTCAGGATGGCGCAGACCTTCTTGGGCAGGATGAAGCCGCCCTCGAATCCGGGCTGCAGCGTGGTGTTGCGGTTGCGCACCAGCTTGCGACCGTCCGTTCCGGCAAAGGTGATGCTGTCGTTCTTGATATCGAAGTACACACCGGTCATGACCAGTCGGATCTCATCGTTGGCCGTGGCAAAGAGGCAGCGGTTGATGCCGTTGAGCAGCATGTTCACGGGCAACTTCAGACTGGTGGCACCGGCCTGGATGTCCTGCTGGATGGGGAAGGGCTCAGCGCTCTGGCCCACGACAGAGAACGAGCCACTCTGGTGGAAACCGGTCATCTCATGCGTGTCGGGATTGAATTCCACGGTCAGGGGCTGCTCGGCCAGTTCCTTGATGGACTCCATCAGTGTCTTGGCAGGTACGCAGAACATGGCATTGTCAGACATGTCGACCAACTCGACCGAGGTCACGAAATACTTCTCGCTGTCGCTGGCCGTGATGGTGATCTTGCCGTCGCGGATGTTCAGGAGGAAACAATCCAGGATGGGCATGGAAGTCTTGGAACTCATTACTCTGCTGGCTGCAGAGAGGTGGCTGTAGAGGGCCGAACTGGAAACTGTAAATCTCATAGTATTCAATGTGTTATTTGTTATTGTCCGCATTTCGCGTGCATGTGTACGCATGGTGCGTACGCTCGCACAATAATATATGTTTAGCAAAATTACATAAAATATCGCATTCACGCAAAAAAAACGCTCACAAAATTAGTATAAGCCGAAAGAAAGTTGTATCTTCGCAGAGAAATTCATAAACAGATCATAAGATATGGAAATTACAGGTAAGATCATTGCCGTGCTGCCCGAGCGCAGTGGTGTTTCTGCACGTTCAGGTGCAGAGTGGAGATGTGCAAGCTATGTGCTGGAGACCATGGAACAGTACCCTCGCAAGATGAACTTCGAGGTCTTCGGTACCGACCGCATCCAGCAGTTCAACATTCAGGTTGGTGAGACGATGATCGTCTCCTTCGACATCGATGCCCACGAATACAATGGCCGTTGGTTCAACTCCATCCGTGCATGGAAGGTAGACCGTAACCTCCAGCCCACACCCGAGGCTGCCTCGCCCGTGGTGGATGCTGCCAACATTCCTCCCTTTGCGCCCTCGGCTCCTGCTGCGCCCGCAGCTCCCGCTGCACCCCAGATGGCTTCCACCCAGTTTGCTGCAAACGACGCGTCACCCTTCCCTCCCTCGCAGGATGATGGTGACCTGCCATTCTGATCAGCCTTGTTTGTCGGCTAAACCGAAAACCCATGACAGGAGGCTCATGCAATTCATTTGCATGGGCCTCCTTGCTGTTCAAATGCGCCTTCGTAATAGTACATTTTGGGAAATATGTTTTGAAGTGAACACTCTTTTTGCTATATTTGCACAAAAAATATGCACCCCCACTTACAACAATACTGAAAGATGAGAGCCACAACCCCGAAAGAGCGACATTCAAGCTACAATTCCCCCGACCTGTACTTCTATGAACGTGTAAGCGGTTCCACGCTGGATGAGAAGACCTACATGCTGGACCGTATCGTGATGATCAACTTCAAGCGCGGAAGTCTCCGTGTCCAGATAAACGGAAAGGATTTTAATCTGAACGCCAACAATTTCGTCTTTCTTCCTCCTCATTCCAATGTGCATGTCATCTCCTCGTCATACGACATGGAGGCCCATGTGGTTGGGTTCATGATGGCCCTGCAGGAGATGGTGATGCAGAAACTGGGTCATTCCTTCTTCCGCTATGTCTTCCGCCAGCTGGTGTGGCAGGTCGATTCCAGGGGCAAGAGGGTCCTGGATTCATTCTGCACCCTCTACGAGGAACTTTGCAATTCTCCGGCCGATGTGTATTCTGCCGACATTGCCAACTCCCTTTTCAGCTGTTTCCTCCTGGGCTTCTACCAGAACGTCAAGGATATGTTCCACGATGGTTCGGACAATTCGGTCAACAGCAAGTCCATTGCTGCCCGCTTTGCCTTCCTGATGCATGAAAATTTCAAACAGCAGCATTCCGTTGCATTCTATGCCGACCAGCTCTGCATATCCAGCAAGTACCTTACGCAGATCATCAAGGCCAATACGGGATACACTCCCAAGACAGCCATTGACCGCGCCCTGGGTGCCGAGGCACTTTTCATGCTGAGCAATACAAGCTATAACATCCAGGAAATCAGCAATCAGCTTGGTTTTCCCGACCAGAGCTACTTTGGCCGGTTCTTCAAGCGTCTCTTCGGTTTATCCCCGCTGCACTATCGCATGAACCCTGACCTCAAACTCCTGCAGAGGCTGCGCGAGGAGGATAGCATGATGAACAAGATTACGGACTGACGATCTCGCCAGTCCGTAGCCATATATTTCCCGAATATTTACTTTTTCAAGCCGGGGCAATCAGCGTGGCCGGCCTGCGACCATGCGCACCGTCACGAGTTCATGCTGAGCAGGAACTCCTCATTGCTGATGGTATTCTCCAGTCGGCTCTTCACCTCATTCATGGCCTCGATGGGATTCATGTCGGCCAGGAACTTGCGCAGGATCCACATGCGGTCCAGCGTGGTCTTGTCATGCAGCAGGTCGTCGCGGCGGGTCGAACTGGCCACGATGTTTACGGCAGGGAAGATACGCTTGTTGGACAGGCTGCGCTCCAGCTGAAGCTCCATGTTACCCGTACCCTTGAACTCCTCGAAGATCACCTCATCCATCTTGGAACCCGTGTCAATCAGCGCCGTGGCGATGATGGTCAGGCTGCCGCCGTGCTCAATGTTGCGTGCGGCACCGAAGAAACGCTTGGGCTTGTGCAGCGCATTGGCATCCACACCACCCGTCAGCACCTTGCCACTGGCCGGTGACACCGTATTGTATGCACGTGCCAGGCGCGTGATGCTGTCCAGGAAGATCACCACGTCATGACCGCATTCCACCATTCGCTTGGCCTTCTCCAGCACGATGCCGGCAATCTTGACATGACGCTCGGCAGGTTCGTCAAACGTGGATGCAATGACCTCTGCGTTCACCGTGCGGGCCATGTCCGTCACCTCCTCCGGACGCTCATCAATGAGGAGCATCATCAGATAGGCCTCGGGATGGTTGGCTGCGATGGCATTCGCGATGTCCTTCATCAGGATGGTCTTACCCGTCTTGGGCTGGGCCACGATCAGGGCACGCTGACCCTTGCCGATGGGCGCAAACAGATCCACTACGCGGGCACTCATGTTATCGCCCTTCTTGCCCTTGCAAAGGTTGAATTTCTCGTTGGGGAACAGTGGGGTGAGGCTCTCAAAGGGACTGCGGTCGCGTACCAGTGCGGGATCGCATCCGTTGATGCGGTTGATGCGTGACAGGGGGAAATACTTCTCTCCCTCGCGTGCCGGACGGATGGGTCCTTCAATGACATCACCCGTCTTCAGGCCGTATTGCTTGATGAACTGTGGACTGACAAACACATCGTCCGGTGAGGGCAGGTAGTTGTAGTCGCTGGAACGCAGGAATCCATTGCCCTCGTTCAGCACCTCCAGTACACCCTCGGCCATGATGATATCCGTGAAGTCGTACTTCTCCGCTGGCTTCTTCTCTGCAGCAGGAACGACAGGTGCATCCTCGTTCGCAGGCTCATTGGGCTGCTCCTGCGGCATTCCCTCGTCCACATCGTCAAATCCCACGTTGGGAATATCCCTCATGATGATGAAGTCCGGTTCGTTGCGACTGAAGAATTCGCGCACCTGCTCATCGGTGTATTCCTGGGCCTGTCCCTCTTCGCCATCCGCTGGCATGGTGCCCACCGTCTTTTTCGTATCGTTTATTTCGCCAATGAAGGGAGACACTGCCTTTGCTTCGGGTACGACGGGCGCTTCCTGTGCCGTTGGAACCTCCTCTGTATCAGCCACTTCCTGTGACTGTTCCTGGGCGGCGGCAGCAGCTTCCTCGGCGGCCTGTTCGGCGGCCAGTCTTGCCGCTTCGATGGCAGCCAGTTCGGCCTTGCTCTTGCGTCCCCTCTTCTTCGGTACCTTCACCTCTGCGGGAGCAGGCTCAGTCGCCTGTACGGGCGCTGCCTTCGCGCTTGTCTCCTCGGCAACGGTCTTCACCTCTGCCTCTTCAAGTTCCTTTTCTGCCTCCTTCCTGGCCTTGGCTGCCTTGCGCTTCTCCTCGGCAATGGTGGTGGAGAAGGGGTTGGCCGCAATCTCGGCCTCCTTCTGGGCCTTCTTCCGCTCCTTCTTCGTCTCCAGGTTCTCGCCCTCGCCCTCCTGGTTGGCCGTATAGACCTTGCTGGTCTTTGAGGTGCGTGAGATGCGCGTACGCTTCGGCTTGTTCTCGGTGGCCATCTGGGCCTCCAGTACAGCCTCGCGCTCAATGATGTCGTATATCAGATTAACCTTGTCCTCGCTGGCCGGTACGTCAATTACCGCACCCAGCTGGTTCAGTTCCTCAATCGTCAGTTTCTCCAAATCACTCTTTGTATGCATAACCTTATTATATAAATAGGTAAAGTCCGCTATTCGCCCCCCTTCGGACCGTACAGTCGTCATCCCGGTTGCACATCAGACCACATCAGGTCATTGCTGTGCCATGGCTCAGGACAGGAATCCGGCGAATAATGTAACGGGGTTGTAAATCCAAATGTTATCTTCAGGGCAAAATTGCCTTCTGAACGTATTGTTAGTGCAAAGTTAATTGCTTTTTTTTGAAAAACCAAATTTTTTCATTACTTTTGTGAATCCTTTGGACATAAAACTCCAAATAACCACTCTGCCAAGTCCATACCTGCAGAGTTTCAACAGCAAACCTACCGAACATGGCCACAGTCAATCCATATATGCAAGTCGAGAACCTCACCCGCAGGGTGGGGGACCGTGTACTTTTCCAGAACGTCTCCTTCGGCATTGCCGAGGGCCAGCGCGTTGGACTCATTGCCCAGAACGGCACCGGCAAGAGCACCCTGCTCAATATCCTTGCCTCGGAGGACTCTGCCGACGAGGGCAGCGTCATCTACCGCCGTGACCTGCGGGTGGGCTATCTGCCCCAGGAGCCCCGCTATCCCAAGGACCTGACCGTCATCGAGGCCTGTTTCTGGCATGGTAACTCCACCACCAATCTCATCCGTGAGTACGAGACCTGCCTGCAGATGCCCGGCAATCCCGGTCTGCAGGAAATACTGGACCGGATGGATCACGAGCATGCCTGGGACTATGAGACGCGCAGCAAGCAGATCCTGGGCAAGTTGCAGATACACGACTTCCAGCAACCGCTCTCCCAGCTCAGCGGTGGCCAGCTCAAGCGTGTGGCCCTGGCCAACGTCCTGATCACCGAACCGGATTTCCTCATCCTGGATGAGCCCACCAACCACCTCGACCTGACCATGATCGAATGGCTGGAGTCCTACCTGGGCCACAGCAGCATGACCCTGCTCATGGTCACGCACGACCGCTACTTCCTGGATCGCGTCTGCAACGTCATCCTGGAGATGGATGACCATACACTCTATACCTACCACGGCAACTATGCCTACTACCTGGAGAAGCGACAGGAACGCGTGGATGCCACCAATGCCCTCATTGCCAGGGCCAACAACCTCTACCGCACCGAGCTGGACTGGATGCGACGCATGCCACAGGCGCGTGGCCACAAGGCCAAGTACCGTCAGGACGCCTTCTATGAACTGGAAAAGGTGGCCAAGCGGCACATCACCGAGGAACAGGTCAGGCTGGAGGTCAAGTCGGCCTACATCGGCAGCAAGATCTTCGAGGCCGAGTACGTCAGCAAGACCTTCCCCGCCTCCACCGACGGACGCATACCTCCCACCGTCATCCTCGACCACTTCTACTATAACTTCTCACGCTACGAGAAGATGGGCATCGTGGGTGGCAACGGCACCGGCAAGTCCACCTTCCTCAAGATGCTCCTGGGACAGTTGCAGCCCGACGAGGGACGGTTTGTCGTGGGCGAGACCGTCCGCTTCGGTTATTTCAGTCAGGACGGCATGGAGTTTGACGAGCAGATGAAGGTTATTGATGTCATCCGTCGCACGGCCGAGTATATCGACCTGGGTGGCGGGCGCCATCTCACCGCCATGCAGTTCCTCCAGCATTTCATGTTCTCGCCCCAGCAGCAGCAGTCCTACGTCTACAAGCTCTCCGGCGGCGAGCGCCGCAGGCTCTACCTCTGCACCGTACTCATGCAAAACCCCAACTTCCTGGTGCTGGACGAGCCCACCAACGACCTTGATATCATTACCCTTCAGGTTCTGGAGGAGTACCTGCGCACCTTCCAGGGTTGCGTCATCGTGGTCAGCCACGACCGCTATTTCATGGACAAGGTCGTTGATCACCTCCTCGTCTTCCGTGGCCAGGGTAAGGTGGACGATTTTCCCGGCAACTACACCCAGTACCGTGATGCCGAGGAGGAGCGTGAGCGACAGCAGGCGCAGGAGGCCGCTGAGCGCAAGGCACGCGAGGCCAAGACCCAGGAGGCTCCCCGCCGTCAGCATTCCGCAAGACAGCGACTGTCCTTCAAGGAACGCAAGGAGTATGAGCAACTGGAGCTGGATATAGCTGCGCTGGAGCTTGAGAAGTCCCGGATTGAGGCCGCACTGAGCAGTGGTAACATCAGTGTGGAGGAAATTACTGCCTACAGCAAGCGCCTGCCCGTCCTCAACGACGAGCTGGACGAGAAGTCCATGCGCTGGCTTGAACTGGATGACAAAACATAGCCACACCGTCGTACAGTCTTCTGACGTTCAATGCCGCACTATGAAATTGTGTTTTCAGCGTTTAACGCCATAAATATGTACGTAACGTATTGATATAATGCGTACTATAAGATATTTCATCACCACTTTATCACCACTTCATCACCATTTTATCACCACTTTAACGCCACTATATCACCATTTCATCGCCACAGAATGGCCTTCTTCCCACGTCTTTCTGTGCTAATTCCCTCTTTTCGTGTAATTTCCAACCTTCACTACCTTCACGCAACCTACACGCCATCTTTCACGCATTAACATACAGGTACACAATAAGATAAGCACAGCGTGAAGGAAGTGAAGGTAAAATATAAATCTTTACAAGTATAATTTGCAGGAATCTGACTCTTCAATACCTCCTCTCAACCGCCGTCATCAATCCTCTTCTCTCCCTGCTGCGCAGGACTCTGTCACATCCACCGCATAATATATTCTTCTATCATCTGATAGAAGGAAAAGTCAACCGCAGGACTTCGCTGCATCCATAGCATGATTATCTTTACCGTCAACTGACGGCAAAGTATTTCCTGCGCTGGACTTTGCCACTTCCACTGCAGGATTTCACTTACCAGCCTTGGCTGGTAGGTTTGTTCAAGCGCATGATGATTATTAGGTAATATAACGTGAGTTCGACGAAATCACATCTAATATGTTTTAGGCACGGATTACGCGGATTTGACTTCGTCGAGCTAAACCTTCACGGATCTTATTCTTTTTTCTCCGCCATGTGGCTGATAAATGGACTGAAAATATAACAATATAATCCG